>NZ_LT578417.1:2400000-2710772 GCF_900088535.1 Cyanobium sp. NIES-981
GAGCGGATCGCCATGGGTTTCGGCGACACCGAACAGCTCCAGTTCCCCGGTCTCCCGGTTGCGCTGCGCCTTCACGATATGCTCCTTCTGGCCGAAGGCCATCGGGCAGGTGGCCAACAGCCTGCCGCCGGCGCGCAGGACACGGGCGATTTCGTGGAAAGCCTGCCCGAGATCATAGACATGCTCGAAAAGCTCGTTGCAGAGCACCAGGTCAAAGGCCTGGTCGGCATACGTCAGAGCGCAGAGGTCCTGGTGGACAACGTCGTCGAAGTTGGCTTCAATTCCCTCGAGAAACTCGCTCAAGGTGAGGCGATCGGCATCTGCATGCTGCCGCATCCATGCAGCAAAGCCAGTGAAGTATTCCACTAGGTAGATATCGAGCGAAGCGAGGGCCTCCAGGGAGCCATAGGCTTTCTCGAGCACGCACAGCTCGCCGCGATTGCGGCTGAGCAGATCGTTGGCCATCAGCGTTTCGCGATAGTTGCTGCCAAGGATCTGGACCCCATCGGGTGGAATGTGCCGGTGGGTGAACGGCTCGATGATTCCCAGGGCTTCAGTGAGCTGCACGCAGTCTCCCAGGCTCCGCCCCTGGGCCAGCAGCCGCGCCAGGTGGGTCTGGAAGGTTCCGAGGTCGCGGTAGGTCTCCACCCGGTGGTGGAGATCCATCGCGAGGCTGCGGGAAAGGGGCATCTGCTCGACAGCCAAGGCCTGGGTCATCGGATCGGGGCGTGGGGCTGGTTCATCGCGACTCGTTCATCGCGACTCAGTGGAGTCCACCGCCAGCAGCCCCACCAACTCGGTGAGGGTGTTCCTCAGCGCCTTGAGCTGCACCTGCTTCACGTCCTCCTCGGTGGCGCCATGCTCCTGGGCCTTCACGAAGGCGAGAGCGGCCTGCTGCTGTTGCCGGAGCACCCCGTCGCCATCGGGGAGCGTCTGAAGCAGCGCCAGGCCGTACTGAAGCCAGGCGGCGGGGTCGTGGCTCTCGAGGGCATGGGCGTGGATGATGTCCTCCCAGGGTGTCTGCTCAAGGGAAGACTCACTCACGGAATCACTCACGGGTGGATGGCGAAGCGGCGTCGTTGCCGAGCCAATCTGCCATAGGCAAAGCTGAACTCAAACACGACACTCCGTAGCGCTGATGGACGCGGTGCATCAGCGGCAACCGGTAGGCACCGCAGTCAGCCAGCAACACGGCGAAAGGACGTTGGCGGTACAGCCCCTCCACGGCTCCCAGCAGCGCCTCCAGGCTTTCGCTCAGGCTGGCGGCGGGCCTGCGGGGATAGCGGCTGTCCGGCGCGGCGAGGCAGCGCAGGCCGAAGGGCCTGCCACGGAACAGCTGGCCGGCGCGATGGGCCGTCGCCACCGCTTCGCTCCGGTCGCCCACGTACACCAGCTCCAGGCCGCTGAACTCCGCCAGCAGCTGTTCCGCCAGGGGAGGCTGGCCGAGCGGCGGCAACGGACCCCTCCCCAGGCCCACCAGCTCCTGGGCCAGCGCAATCCAGTGGCCGAGAACCGCGGCGTCATCGGTCCAGGGATCACTGGCCAGCAGGGCCGCAATGGCGTCCTCCCCCCAGCGGCAGAGCGTGGTGAGCGGGTCATGGCTCAGGGCGTAGAACCCCTGATCCACATGCAGCCGTCGCAACGCCTCCTGCGGAGGGGGGATGGCCATCCACGGCAGCTCCTGCCGCCGGGTCCAGAACTCCGTGTCGTGGTGGAGCCGGCGCAGCTCCGCGAGCCCATCCCGCAGCCCATCCGGATGGGCGGTCAGAGGGGCCAGCACCGCGAGCTCGTCGGCCGTCAGTTCCACCAGCAGCCCGTCATGCCAGTCCGACGGCGGCAGCGGATCGATGCGCTCTCCCAGCCGCCGCTGCCAGGCGGCGGCGGCGTAGGCGAGCAGGCCACAGGCATCGGAGCTCAGCCGCAGCCCCTCCTGCCACTGGGGCTCCAGGGACTCCAGCAGCGTCTCCGAGGCCGGGCGCGCCGCGGTGGTGCCGGCCAGATGCCAGCAGAAATCGTCGAGCAGCTGATCCACGCCCTTCGGCCCCGCGCCGAGGAGATCGCCGCCCTCCAGCTGCCGCAGCAGCGGCCCGAGATCAAGCAACTCCGAAGCTCCCTCGGCGCCGGCGGGAAGCAGCACCAGCCGGGCCGGCCGGTTCTCGGCGATCTGGGCGGCAGAGACGTCTGGCGCCGCCTGGGGAGCATCGGGCTGGGGGCGGGGCCGCAGGCCCTCCAGATCTGGCGCGATCACTTCGAGGATGTGCAGGGCCCGGGACGCCAGGGAGCGGGCCCTGGGGGCGGTGGCCTCCTCGAAGGGGAAGCGCTGCAGCCAACCCAGCAGCTCGGCCACGGCGGCGGGCTCCAGGGGTTCGGCCCGCTGGATCTTCCGCAGGAGCGGCATGAGCAGCTGCCAGCAGAGGCGCGCCACCCAGGGGGGGATGGGATTCTCCAGCTCCGCCAGCCGCAGCGCCAGGCCCAGGGCCTGGCGGGAAGCCGCCTCGGAGCGGGACTGACGCACATGCTGATGGGCCGCCAGCGCGCCCCGGCGCACCAGCTGCCGTTCCTGCACGGGAATCCAGTGGGGCAGGGGAAACGACTGCTGCTGGAGGGGACGCAGCAGGGTCACCAGGTCGGCGCAGAGGCCTGCGGCTGCGTCCGGCGCCAGGGCGTCCTCCCCCTCGCGCTGCAGGGCGGCCTGCAGAGGGGGCATCAACTGACCGATCAGGGTGGCGTACGCCGACCAGAACTCCTCGGCCTGATCCGGAGCCATCACGGCCATGGTGTCCACCAGGGGCACCAGGTCCCGCAGCAGATCAAGGGCCCCAGACCAGTCGCATCGCTCAGCGGCCTCCGCCAGACAGTCGGCGGAGAGCTGGGCTGTGCTGAACAACAGCTCGATCGCGCCCCGCAGGGGTTGGGAGCCAGCGAGCAACTGCCGCTGCAAGCTCAACCGCGCCTGGGGGTCCACCGGCAGGGCCATGAGCTGGTCCAGCCTCACCCACACCAGGGTCGCCCCTGGATCGGCTTCAGCTGCTGGATCGGCTGCTGATTCAACCGCTGGATCGGCTGCTGGTGCTGGATCGGCAGAGGACTGCCCGGGGGTCAGGGAGTCGGTCAGTGAGGCACGTCCCGCTGGGGCAAGAGTAACCGTTCCCTCCAGGCCTCTCCCGCCGACTCGGACAGCACCGGCAGCGCAACACCGGCAGCAATGCGCTTGCCGGGGCGCACAAGATCACCCAACCGTCCTAGTTTCCTGCCAACACCCACCCCAGGATGCCGATGGCCGCGGAGACGGCTACTGAAGCCATTTCCGGGCTCTCCGAACCCCTCGCCACCGAACTGGAGCCCCTGCGCCGCGGGCCCTACCTGGGGCGCCTGGAGGGCTTCCTTGAGGCGGGTGGGGTTGGTGGCTGGGCGCTCCGCTGGCCTGCCGAGCCCGAGCAAGGGCCCACCCCGCTTCGGCTCAGCCTCAGCCTCGAGGATCTGCTCGATCCCAGCCGCCGCTGGACCCTGGCCGACCTTGTGGCCCAGAGGCCCCGGCCCGATCTGCATGCCAGCGGCATCACCGAGGCCTGCGGGTTCCTGTTCCTCGGGCACTCCGGCATGGAGCTGCCACCAGCCAGCAACGGGCTTGTGCTGCGGGCCTTCTTTGACGAGGCCCGGCGCCATGAGCTCCCCGGCAGCCCCCTGCGCCTCGATGCCGAGGCCTACGCGCGCCTCAACGAACTCTGCCGGCTGGGCCTGGGGCGGCCGGCTTGCCTGGCCGGCCTCGAGGGCCTCGACGTGCGGGGCTGGGCGAGCGGATCGGAGCAGCTGCAGCTGCGGATCGACAGGGGCGCACCGCTGCCGATCACGCCGCCGGAGCCGCTTCCTGCCGGTGAGTGGCCCTTCCAGATCCCCCTGGCCGCCTCCCTCTGCGACGGCAACCTGCACCACCTGGCGTTGGAGACCACAGCCGGGGAGCTGGTGGATGAACGCCTCGAGATCCTTCCCTTCCAGCTCACCCCGTGGTCGGTGCTGCTCGAGCACAGCCGCCCTCCCTTTCCCGATCACCTCTCACCGCTGGCCGCCGAGCGCCTGCGCAGCCTGCAGGCCTGGCTCGACCGGGCCGACCGTGAAGCCCTGCCGCTGCCCGCCCAACTGCCCCTCTGGCAGCGCCTGCTCAGCCAGCCGCTGCGACGGGATGGCAGCGCCGGCCCCCAGGCCCTGCCCGCCGGCCACGAGCCCGGACCGGACGGCAACCCGGTAGCGCGCGAGCCGCTTGAGCTGCCGCTGAGCACCACGCCCCGCGCCTCGGTGATCGTGCCCGTGCACAACCAGTACGCCATCACCCGGCGCTGTCTGGCTGCCCTCGCCTACGCCCCCACCGCCATTCCCTTCGAATTGATCGTGGTGGACGACGGCTCCAGCGACGGCACCGCCGAGCTCCTGGAACGGGAAGCTCCCGGCGTGCGGGTGGTGCGCCATGAGTATGCCCGCGGTTTCAACCAGGCCTGCTGCAGTGGTACCGCAGCCGCCCGAGGCGAGGTGATCGTGCTGCTCAACAACGACACCGAACCCTGTGCCCACTGGCTCGATGAGTTGCTGAAGATGTTCGAGCTCTGGCCCGACACCGGCCTGGCGGGAGCTCAACTGATTTTCGCCAACGGTCAGCTGCAGGAGGCCGGCGGCATCGTGTGGGGCAACGGCGAGCCCTGGAACTACGGCCGCGGCGGCAATCCCCGCGACCCTCGCTATTCCTACAGCCGCGAGGTGGACTACGTGAGCGGAGCCGCCCTAGCCATTCCCCGCGATCTCTGGATCCAGGTGGGGGGCTTCTCCCCCGAATTCTCGCCGGCCTACTACGAGGACACCGATCTGGCCTTCAAGGTGCGCCAGGCCGGGCGCCGCGTGCGCTACGCGCCCCTGGCGCGGGTGGTGCACCATGAGGGAATCAGCAACGGCTCCGACACCCAGGCCAGCGAAGGCCTCAAGCAGTATCAGGAGATCAACGGCCCCCGGTTCCGCACCAAATGGGCCGCGGCATTCCTCGGCCCGGACGAACCGAACCTGCACGAGGCCGACACGATCAAGGACCGCGGCATCAGCGGCCGTGCTCTGTTCCTCGATCACGACACCCCCCGTCCCGACCGGGACGCCGGCAGCCATGCCGCCGTGGTGGAGATGCAGCTGGTGCAGTCCCTGGGCTGGAAGATCACCTTCCTGCCCGCCAATCTCGCCTGGCTGGGCAGCTACAGCGAAGACCTGCAGCGCCAGGGAATCGAGCTGATCCATGCACCCTTCGTGCTCAGTCTGGAGCAGTTCCTCCAGGAACGTGGCAGCGAATTCGAGCTGATCTACATCACCCGCTACGCCATCGCAGCCGCCGCCCTGCCCCTGATCGAGCGCCACGCCCCCCAGGCCCGGCTGCTCTTCTGCAACGCCGACCTGCACCATCTCCGCGAGCTGCGGGCCGTGCGGGCCGCGGCCCTTGAGGGGGAGGAGGCCGAACGGGCCCTGGCGCAGGTGCGGGAGGTGCAGCGCCTGGAACTGGAGGTGATGCAACGCGTGCATCTCACCTTGAGCTACTCCGAGGTGGAGCGCGCCGTGATCGAGGTGGAAAGCCTCGGTACGGCGGCCACTGCCCCCTGCCCCTGGGTGGTGGCCGGCCCCGAGCAGCCGGCTCCGCTCGCGGAACGCTCCGGCCTCTCCTTCGTGGGCAGCTACGGCCACCAGCCCAACGCCGAGGCGGTGGCCGGCTTCCTGGCCGAGGTCTGGCCCCAGCTGCACGAGCGGCATCCCGAGCTGCGGCTGCACCTCTACGGCAGCGGCATGCCGCCCGCCCTTGCGGAGACGTGGGGGAGCATCGCCGGGGTGGAAGTGGAGGGCTGGGTGGCGGACATCGCCACGGTCTACGACCGCCACCGCGTGTTCATCGCTCCGCTGCGCAGCGGAGCCGGGCTCAAAGGCAAGGTGGCCGCCGCCGCCGCCCACGGCATTCCCCAGGTGCTCAGCCCCCTGGCGGCGGAAGCCACGGGGCTGCGGGATGGCCAGGAGATCCTGATCGCCCGCGGTCCGGACGACTGGCTGGCGGCGCTTGATCGCCTGCTCGGCGACGATGGCGGATGGGAGGAGATGAGCCAGGCCGCCTTCCGCTACGCCCGCACCACCTGGAGCCGCGAGCGCGGCATCGCCATGATGGCGGAGGCCCTGGAGCGCCTCGGACTGGCACAGAAGCCTTCAGCCTCCCCCCGCACGCCATGACCACGTCGCCGTCCTCCTCGACTTCCACCCCGCGCACCAACCTGCCGGAGCCGCTATCGGGCCTGCCCGAGCCGGCCGTCGTGGAGCTGGGCCGCGGCCTGCCCTGGCTCACCCTCGAGGAAACCAACCGCCTGATCCGCCAGCAGGGCCTGGCCAAGGCGGTGGCCCGCGCCTGGATCCTCGATGAGCTGGTGCGCGCCATCCCCCTCGATCCCGAGCAGGAGCGCCAGCTGATCCGCAGCTGGGTGGAGCAGCAGGGGGTGAAGGACGAGGAGGCCCTCGACCGCTGGCTGCTGGAGCAGCGTCTGCACCGCCGTGATCTGCGCGTGCTCGCCAGCCAGGCCGAGCGTCTGCGCCGGTTCCAGCAGCACCGCTGGCACGATGAGGTGGAGGTGCACTACCTGCGTCGCAAGCCCGACCTCGACCAAGTGGTCTACTCCCTGTTGCGGGTGCAGGACCAGACCCTGGCCGAGGAGCTGCACCAGCGCATTGCCGAGGGGGAAGCCGAGTTTGCCGATCTGGCCAGCCGACACTCCGAGGGCCAGGAGCGGAAGAGCCGGGGGCTGATCGGCCCCGTTTCCCTGGCCGCCTCCCACGCCGAGCTCTCACGCCGTCTGAGGCTCGGACAACCCGGCCAGGTGTGGCCACCTTTCCGCGTTGCCCAGTTCTGGGTTGTGCTGCGGCTGGAGGAACACCTGCCGGCGCGCTTGAACGGCGAAACCCGCTCCCGCATGATGGGGGAACTTTTCGAGGCCTGGCTACAGGAACGGGTTCAGCTGCTGCTGGCTGGTGAGCCCCTCCCGCCCCTGCCTCCGATGCCGGCCGCCTCCGAGCCGCTGATTCCACCGGGAGAGCCCCGCCGCTGATGACGACAGCCCCCTCCCCATCCGTTCTGCGCCGGTTCGAGCCTTTCGAGCGCCTGCCCAGCGAGCTGGCCCCCCTGCTCGATCCGCTGCTGGAGCCCTGCCGCTTCCGCCTGGGCCAGACAGTGCTCCGCCCCGATGTGGTGCCCGATGGTGTGCTGCTGATCAACAGCGGCCAACTGCGCAGCCTCGCCCCGGCCCCCCGGGGCACGGGCCAGCGCACGATCGAGCGCCTCAGTGCGGGCTCCATCGCCGGCTGGGCCGGGGTGCTGCGCCAGGATCCCTGCGAGCACCTGCGGGCTTCCACCGATGTGGAGGCCCTGCTGCTGCCGGCGCCCCGCTTCCTCGAGCTGCTCGATGGCCATCCTGGTCTTGCCGCCAGCTTCCAGCAGCGCCTGGCCCCCAGTGAGCTGCACGCCCTGCTGCTGCAGCTGGCCCCCACCCTGCCCTGGGCGATGGAGCAGCTGGAGAGCTGGCCGGCCCCACTGGGGGCCGCCATCGTGCGCAGCCTCCCGCCAGGCCCGGAAACCAGCCTCAACCTGCCGGAGGGCTACCGTTGGTTCTGCAGCAGCGGTCGCCCCCTCGGCGAGGGCTGGCCCGCCAGCCCCCCGCCCCTGAAACCCCGCCCTGCGGGCAGCCCCTGGCTGCGGCTGATCGGGCTGCAGGCGCCTCCCGAGCCTCCCGGACCCGAATCCGAGCCATCGGCAACCCGCGGCAGCGCCTCCACGAGCACAAGTACTGAGGTGCCCCTCGCCACCACTGAGCTGCTCGGGGACGATGAATACAGCCCCTCCCCCACGGAGCCTGCCCCCCGGGTCCAGCCCGGTGAACTCCATCTGCGCCAGGCCAGCGGGGCCCGGGCGATCGCCGTGGCCCTGTGCACCGCCCTGGCGGATTACTTCGGCCTGCCCCTGAACCGCGACTCCCTGCTCCAGCAGGTGGATGGGATCCTGCAGTCGCAAGCGGCGATCAACCTGGTCAACCTCGGCCAGATCATGGACACCCTGGGCCTGCGCGTGGTGCTAGCACGCGTGCCCACCGACAGGCTGGCGCGGGTGCCCACGCCGGCCGCTCTGATGCAGGGCGGCCGCATCGGCCTGCTTGACGGGGTGGACCCCGACGGCCATGCCCGCCTGCTGGAGGCGGAACTGGGGGCGCTGCGAGTGCCCTGCAGTGAACTCGCCACCCATGAGGGTGGACTCACCGAACTGCTTACCTTCGAGAAAAAAGACGACGCCAAGAGGCAAAACTTCGGCTGGAGCTGGTTCCGGCCCTACCTGCTCGAGCACCGGCGCGAAGTGGTGGAGGTGGTGGCCACCTCCATGGTGGTCAACGTGCTGCGGCTGGCCCTGCCCCTGGGCATGCTCGCCATGATCGGTGCCGTGAGCGTGAGCGGCGGGGTGGGCACCGTGCTCAGCATCGGCGCTTTGATCCTGCTGGCCACGGTCCTGGAGGCGCTGCTCAAGAGCCTGCGCTCCTACATCTTCACCGAAACGGCCAACCGGGTCGACCAGTCGATGAAGACCACGGTGCTCGATCACCTGATCCGGCTGCCCCAGGGCTTTTTCGACAGCCGCCCCGTGGGCCGGGTGGTGTTCTACTTCAGCGAACTGGACAAGTTCCGCGAGCTGCTGCTCGGCAACACCCTGCCGGCGCTGGTGGATCTGGCCTTTGTGCCGATCTACCTGATCGTGATCATGGCCATCAGCCCTGTGCTTGGACTGGTGAAGCTGGCGATGGTGCCGGTGATCCTGGGTTTTTCACTGCTGGCCAACCCGGCGATCAAAGCCCAGATCCAGCGCACGAAGGCGGAGGCGATCCGCACCTACAGCTTCCTCACCGAGGTGATCACGGGTGTGCAGACCATCAAGGCCCAGAACGCCGAACTCAAGACCCGCTGGGAGTTCGAGGATCGTTATTCCCGTTTCCTCGGCGAGGATCTCAAGCTGCGCGTGGCCACGGAGGCCAATTCCAACCTGCTGGCCTTCCTCGGCCAGTTCAGTGGCCTGCTGATGCTCGTTGTGGCCATGGTGCTGGTGGTGAGTCAGACCCTCACCATCGGCGGCCTTTTCGCCATAAGGATCCTCGGCGGCTACGTGGTCAATCCAATCACCCAGCTGCCACGCCAGTGGCAGCAGATCCAGCTGGCCACCCAGGCCCTCCAGATCGTGGGCGACGTGGTGGATCGTCCAACCGAACAGAGCCTGGAGGAGAGCCAGACCATCCCGATGCCACCGATGCAAGGGAGCGTGGAGTTCTCCAACGTGAGCTTCCGCTACCGCGATGAAGGCCCTCTCAATCTCGAGGGGGTGAACCTCAAGGTGCCGAAGGGGGCCTTCGTGGGGCTGGTGGGCGGTTCCGGCAGCGGCAAGAGCACCCTGCTCAAGCTGCTTCCCCGCAGCTACAAGCCCCTGGAGGGCACCGTGCTCGTGGACGGCCTCGACATCGCCAAGGTGGAGCTCTACTCCCTGCGCCGCCAGATCGGCGTGGTGCCCCAGGAATCGATGCTGTTCGACGGCTCGATCCGGGACAATCTGCTGCTGGTGAAGCCCGACGCCACGGCCGCGGAGATGATCCGGGCCGCCCGCATCGCCTGCGCCCACGACTTCATCATGGAGCTTCCCAGGGGGTACAACTCCGATGTGGGCGAGCGGGGCGCCGGCCTCTCCGGCGGCCAGCGTCAACGGGTGGCCCTGGCCCGGGCCGTGCTGCAGAACCCGCGCATGCTCATCCTCGATGAGGCCACCAGCGCCCTGGATGCCAGCACCGAACGCCAGGTGTGCATCAACCTGCTCGACGCCTTCCGCGGACGCACCGTCTTCTTCATCACCCACCGCCTCGCTACGGTTCGCCCAGCCGACGTGATCGTGCTGATGGACAAGGGCGGGATCATGGAGATGGGAAGCCACGACCAACTGATGGAGAAACAGGGCTGGTACTACGCCCTCTACCGCAGCCAGAACCAGGAGGGACTCAACTGATGCTTCACACCTCGTCCGGTTTCAGCGGCCTGGTTGATCGCTGTCGCAACTGGCTGCGCCCCGGCGGACGCAATCGGCTTCGCGGCCAGGGTTTCGGCCCATCCTCCGAGCCGATCCAGGCCGTGAAGGTGGACCTGGTGGGCACGGGCCGGAAGCCCACCGACCAACCCGATGAGCCAACCGCCACATTCGGTGCCAGCACCCAGCCGCCTCAGCCACCGGTGCCGGCCGGCGCCTTCCGCTCCGACCTGGCCCCGGCCCCCTCGGCGAGCACCGCCCCCTGGACCTTCAGCCAGACCGTGCTTCTGCGCAAGAAGCGGCGCGGCTCGCGGGTTCTGCTCTGGACCGGCATCGGCACGGTGGTGCTGCTCGGCACCTGGGCAGTCACAGCCCCCCTGGCCGAAACGATCGCCGTGCCCGGCAAGCTCGAACCCGGCACCTCCACCAAGCGGGTGGATGCCCCGGTGCCCGGTGTGGTGGAAGCCGTTCTGGTGAAGGAAGGTCAACGCGTGCGCAAAGGCGATCCTCTGGTGCGCTTCGACCTGCGCGAGCCGCGCAGCCTGCTCACCGCCGCCGAGGCCAACCGCGAACGGCTGGTGAACGAAAACCAGATCGCCGCTGCCACCCTGGGCGATTCCGCCGCCACCGCCAAGCTCACCCCCAACCAGCGCCTGCAGCTCTCCAGCCAGGCGGAGGAGCTGGCCAGTCGAAGGGAGTCGGCCCGCCAGGAACTGCGCAAAGCAGAAACCCGCCTGCAGGGCTACCGCGCCACCCTGGCCACCTACGCCAACATCGCCAACCGCTATGCCCAGCTGGAGAAGGTGGGCGCGGTGAGCGAGGTGCAGCTGCTCGAAGCCCGCAATCAGGTGCAGGAGTACCAGAACAGGATCGCTGAGGAGCAGCGCGAAATCCTGCGCCTCCAGTCCCAGCTGGTGAACACCGGGGCGGTGACCAACGTGGAGCTGCGCCGCAAAGTGGAGGAGAACCTGCGCCTGATCGCCGATCTCGACAACCAGATCAAGCAGGCCCGCCTCCAGATCCAGTACGGCCAGCTCACAGCGCCAGTGGACGGTTTGGTGTTCGACGTGGAGGTGAGCCCCGGCAGTGTGGTGGCCCAAGGTACCGGCAGCTCGGCCAGCGCTTCCACCAAGGCCCTGATGAAGGTGGTGCCCCAGGATGCCCTGCAAGCACGGGTGTACCTGCCCAACAAGGCGGTGGGCTTCGTGGTGCCGGGCCAGAAAGCCGAGCTGGCCATCGATGCATTCGAGTCCGGCAACTTCGGTACCGTGCCCGCCACGGTGGAGCGGGTGGCCTCCGATGCCCTCACGTCCGAGGAACAGACCCGTGTGCTTGGCACCCAAGCCCAAGGCCTCTATTTCCCGGCCGTGCTGAAGCTCGACCAGCAGACGATCAAGCTGCGCAACAGCACCGTGCCGCTGCAGGCCGGCATGTCTCTCCAGGCTGACATCAAACTGCGCGAGCGTCGCTTCATCGACATTTTCACCAGCATGTTCACCGACCAGCGCCGCCTGCTCGAGCAAATCCGCTGATGGGCCAACGGCCTTCCAGCGATCCACGGGCCCATGCCTGGTGGCAGCATGTGCCCAAACGACGTCGCGGCGATGTGTTCAGAAGTCGGCGCCGACGTCTGCTGATCGGCTGGATCACCAGCACGGCCGGCAAGGCAACGATGTTGATGATCGTTCTGCTCACGATCATCGCCGCGATGAACCTGAGTGGAGGCGGAGGGCTGGCCTTGCTCACCCTCCTGCCCCTGGTGCTGATCCCGCCGCTGGGCTACCTCGTCTACTGGCTCACATGGCAGGACTTTCACCGGTAGCCGGCTGGGCATCGTCCTGATCGGGGCGATCGCCATAGATGGTGGCGATCTCCTGCAGAAGCCACGAAGGCATGTGCTGCTCACCGCCACCGAAGGCGAGGCTGCCCGGCGCATAGAAAGGGAGCACGGCCATCAGCGCATTGATGGCGCCGGGCTGGGCCATGTCGGCCACCAGCCTGGCCAGCTGGTTGCGCAGCAGGCGATCCTCCTGGGTGAGGGGGATCGAGGAGAAGCCGCTGGCAAGCAGGTCGCGGTAGAGCTGCCCGAAGGGGCTGAGATAGAGGTCCTGCAGCTGGGCCGGCTGGGCATCCAGCCAGATCTGGCCCAGCTGCCGCCGCAGCCCGATCAGCTGGGCGAGCACCTGCCCGTCCTCCGGATCGATGACGTGGAGATTGATCAATCCGCCCATGCGGTTGAGGAATTCAGGTTCCTGCACGGCCGCCAGAGCCTCCGCGCCACGCACCTTGGCCAGCCTGGGCAGGGCCGGACGGCTGGGGGCGCTCGGCGCGGCGCTCGCCCTTGCCTTGGCGGGCTGAACCCCGAGGCGCGGCGCCTGGCCGTAGGACTGGCCGGCCGGGTTGAGCAGGCCGGTGGGTTTCCAGGCGGCCTGCAGCAGCGCCGGATCGAACAACCTGCCGTAGTCCTCCTGCAGCCAGGCCGGCACCTGATTCAAGGGATCGGCCACCCGCATCTTCCCCGGCGGGAAGTAGGGCATCGCCGCCAGCAGCACGTTGGTCGTCTCCGGGCGCTCAAAAGCCGTGGCCAGCCGGTGGGTGAGCACGTCCTTCCAGTGGCTCTCCGCCGTGAGCAGGCTTTCCCGGGCCAGGCCGCTGGCCAGCAGCTGGCGGTAGCACTCGCCGATCGGGGAGCGGTAGAGGGCCTCCAGCTGGTCCACCGGAGCCATCAGCCAGAACTGGGAGAGGCATTGCCGGGCCAGCCGGGCATCCATCAGGGCGGCGTAGGAGGGATTGCGAGCCCAGTTCTGAATGATGCCGGCGAGCCGGGTGGTGGACCAGGGGGTGATCTGGGGTGTACCCCCCAGCCCCGCTCCAGCCGTGTCGGGCTGCTCCACCAGTCGGTCGTGGGCCGGGAGCGCTCTGTCCTGCCGAGACCAGCGACGACCAAACAGACGGCTCCACAGCGACATCACAACCCTTCAAGCGGCTGGCGCATTGTAAGTGGACACCCAGACGTAAAACTTCAGCCTTTGTCAGCTTCTGCGCGGATGCTGGCGGCGATCTTCAGACAGACTGCCGGAACGATTTCAGGGCCCATAGTCATGCATCAGCCCGGCGAAAGCCTCCAGCACGGAACTAATCACCTCTCCCCATTCACCCGCACAGGACTGACGGAAGAGGCGTAGCGTTGGATACCAAGGAGTGTCTTGCCGCTGCCGCAGCCAGCGCGGTGCCGCGCTGAAGGGCAACAGCACCCAGCCCGGCCGCCCCATGGCTCCCACCAGATGGGCCATGGCGGTATCCACCGAAATCACCAGATCCAGGCCGGCCACCACCCTGGCGGTGCTGCCGAAGTCGGCCCCTTCCGGCAGGCTTGCTGCGGTGCGATGGATCCACGGATCCGCCCGGTGGCTGTCCTCGCCGAACTGAAGCAGCACGCACTCGGCCCCCAGCTCCGCCAGTCCGGCGATCAGCGCACCGAGGGCGGCGTCATCGAGGCTGCGCCGCCAGTATTCCCGGGCGGTGAAGGGGTTCTCGAGCTTCCGTCCCGCGGCCCACACCAGACCGACCCTCCTGGGTGATGGGCCTGGGCTGCGCAGGGCTGGCCACTGGTCACTTGCCAGCCGGCAGGCCCCCGGCGGAGAAGGGTGGGCGGCCAGCAGGGCCGGCAGCGAGAGCAGGGACACGTGGCGCCCCCGCCATTGCTCGGCTGGCGGAGCTGCTGCCTGCTTGCCCCGCACCAAAGGAGCAGGCCGGAGATGGGCCAGTCCTTCCTGGAGCAGACCCACCAGGGGGGGCTCCACATCCAGCACCAGCGGCGGGGCCGTGGGCCCCCGCCGCTGGATGAGGCTGCCGACCCAGCGCAGGTGCTGGAAGATATCGCCATACCCCTGTTCGCTCCAGACCAGCAGGGGATCGCGATCGCCCTCCACCTCCCCACGCCAGGCCTCGGCAGGGTCGAGGTAGGGATCGGCGCCCTCCAGCTGCCAGCGCCTCTCGGCCAGGCCGTAGCCCAGCGCGTAGCGCTCCAGCCCGATCAGCAGCTGGCTCAGGTTCCAGGCCGTTGCGGCCTCGTCGGCGAGCTGCAGGCTGATGCGGTAGCAGCGCTCGGCGGCCTCGAACTTCTGCAGATCGGTGTACACGTTGCCCAGGCCTCGGTACACCACCGGATCGTGGGGAGCCAGCTGAACGGCCTGGCGGTAGGGCTCCAGCGCCTGGTGGGGTCTGTCGGCCAGCCAGTAGGCGTTCGCCGCATTGGCCAGCAGCTGGTAGTCGTCCCCGCTGCAGGCTGCGGCTCTGCCATAGGCGGCGGCAGCCCTGAGCCACTGGCCGGCGGCCTCCGCTTCCATGGCCACCGCTTCCATCGCCTGGGCTTCCCACTGCTCGAGCTCATGTCCGGGCCCGTGCTCTGCCGGCATCACCCCTCCAAACCCTTGACTGGCACTGGAGTCTGGGTGACCGGTCGCCGTGAAGCCCTGGCCAGCACGTGCCACTGTCCGGATTGCCTGACAGGCCGTGACTGAGGTTTCAAGGGCTGGTAGCTTTCCGTCAACTTAATTTTTCCTAAGGGCATGGTCGCCACCACGATCGCTTTTGCGTCCGGCTCCTTCGTCAAGGGGAAGAGGACGGGAATCAAGGGCACCGGCGTCAACCAGATTGACGTGACCAAGCAGGCCAACGGGGTGTTCGTGGTGGAGAACAACCGCCCGAACCCGATCCGCAACCTCTTGATGACCGATTTCGGTGATCAGAACACCGTCGTGAAGCTCCTGGGCGGTCCCAAGACCAGCATCCGCGGTCTTGAGGCCTTCATGGGGGGCGGCGACGACTTCCTGCAGATCGGCACCAAGAGCACTGACACCGACACCAAAACGAGCAAGCCTCAGGACGGCTCTCGCCCGACGTACATCGACATGGGTGCGGGAGACGACTCCTTCCGCCAGTTCGGCACCTTCAAGAACGGCACCTTCCGCGCCGACACCGGCGACGACTACGCCCTCTTCAAGGACCCCAAGGACAAATTTGTCGTCCGAAACTCTGTCGTCGACATGGGTGATGGCGATGACACCTTGATCTTCGGCGGCAACGTCAAGGATGTTGATGTCTTCCTTGGCGATGGGGCTGACACTGTGAAGTTCAACGGCAAGGTGCGGGGTGTAGACCTCGACCTCGGCAGCGACACCGACGTCGACGAAGTGATCATCAAGAAGAACGACATCAAAGGTCTGCGCATCACGGGCGAAAGCGAGGGCGACAAGCTCTTCATCGGTTCTTCCGAGTTCACCTACGACGCCACCAGGGACCTGTGGGTCAACGATGCCAACGGAGCCACCAAGGACTTCTGATCCTCTCTCCTGCTCCATCAAGACCAGCCTCCGGGCTGGTCTTTTTTTTGGCCTGACAACGCTGCCGTTGCCGGCCATCTCCCTTGCTCTGCCTGGCCATGTTGGATTGGAGTGACCCAAGCCGCCCCGATGCCCGCTCCCTCGCCACCGAGGTGGAAGCAGCGATCGAGGAGCAGGACCTGCAGGGCGCCCGCTCGATCGTGTACCACTGGCTCAAGGACTGGGCCGCCTCCCTGCCCAGCGCACCACAGAGGCACGATCTGCTGCAGCCGGAACTCTGGCGTTGCCTCGGCGATGTGGTGGAGCGCACCAGTGATCAGTACCTGATCGAGTTGCTCTGGCAGGTGTTCGATGACCTGCCGGCCCCCCCCACCCCTCCAGAGCGGGCCAGCGGGCCGCTGCCCCTCCTGGGCGTGCCGATCCTCAACCGGGCCGACCTGCTCCAGCGGCTGCTGGACAGCCTCGACCATCCGGTGGAGATCCTGGCGGTGGTGGACAACAGTCCACCGGAGTCCAGCGTCGGGGCCCAGCTGCGGGCCCTGCGGCAGCTGGGTCATCCGCTGATCGGAAGCATCCACATCGCCCGGCCGTTCACCAACCTGGGTGTGGCGGCCAGCTGGAATCTCATCCTCAGCAGCTTTCCCACAGCCCCGCTGGCGCTGCTGATCAACAATGATGTGGTGCTGGCTTCCGGCGTGCTGAGCGCCGCTCTGGCGAGCCTGAACCCCAACCGCCCCCAGTTCCTGCAGCTCCTTCCCGATCCCAACGGCTTCTCCGCCTTCCTGCTCACAGCGCTCTGCTGGGATCGGCTCGGCCTCTTCGACCCCAGCTTCCACCCCGCCTATGCCGAGGATCTCGACTACCGCGACCGTCTGCGCTGCACCCCGGCCGTGGAGCAAGTGGATGGGAGCTTCGCCCACGCGGCCATGGCTGCGCTGAACCCCGAGCACAGTGCCACCATCCTCAGCGATCCGGAGCTGGAACGTCAGAACCGGGCCAGCTTTGCCCTCAACCGGCTGTGGTACCTCAGCCACCGGCGCCTCCGCCACGATCCCCGCGGCACCTGGCGACGCCTGTGGCTGAACCAGTGGTCCGCCGCGCCGGCCCCGCCATGAGCCGCCAACCACCCCAGCCCGACCATGACCTGGCCACGCGCCGGCGCCCGGGGCGGCTGGCGCTGGGACGCACCGTGGGCGCAGGGGCCCTGGCCCTGGCCCTGGTGGTGGGCATCCAGCTGGGCAGGGTGCCCTGGCGGTACCGGCGCCAGATCCTCCAGTTGCAGGGCTTCCTGCTCGGTGCCGTGGTGGGCTACGTGGTGGGCCGGCTGGATCGCGGCCAGCAGCCGCCGCCCTAGGGCAGCTCACGGGCCGCCGCCCACCGGCGTGTGGCACGATCCCCTCTCGTCCCTCGCTCCACTGTGACCCTGCGGCTCACCAACACCCTCACCCGCCGCGTGGAGCCCTTCGAGCCGCTCCAGCCCGGCAGGGTGAGCATCTACTGCTGCGGCGTCACGGTGTACGACCTGTGCCACCTGGGCCATGCCCGCAGCTACATCGCCTGGGATGTGCTGCGCCGCTACCTGCTCTGGCGCGGCTATGCGGTGACCTTCGTGCAGAACTACACCGACATTGACGACAAGATCCTCAAGCGGGCCGCCCGGGAGGGCAGCTCGATGGAGGTGGTGAGCGCCCGCAACATCGAGGCCTTCGAAGCCGACATGGCCCGGCTCAATATCCTGCCGGCCGACCGGATGCCCCGGGCCACCCGCAGCCTCGAGGCCATCCGGAGCCTGATCCAGGAGCTGGAGGCCAAGGGGGCCGCCTACTCCGCCGATGGCGATGTGTACTTCGCCGTGATGCGCCACAGCGGCTACGGCAAGCTCTCCGGCCGCGACCTGGCCGAGCAGCAGGACAACGCGGCCGGGCGGGTGGCGGACGCCGAGGAGGCCCGCAAGCAGCATCCCTTCGACTTCGCCCTCTGGAAGGGGGCCAAGCCGGGCGAACCCTGCTTCCCCTCCCCCTGGGGACCGGGCCGGCCGGGCTGGCACATCGAATGCTCGGCCATGGTGCGGGAGGAGCTGGGCGACACGATCGACATCCACCTCGGCGGTGCCGACCTGATCTTTCCGCACCACGAGAACGAGATCGCCCAGTCGGAGGCGGCCACGGGCCGGGAGCTGGCCCGCTACTGGCTGCACAACGGCATGGTGAACGTGGGCGGCGAGAAGATGAGCAAGTCGCTCGGCAACTTCACCACCATCCGCGCCCTGCTGGATTCCGGCGTCAGTCCGATGACGCTGCGGCTGTTCACCCTGCAGGCCCACTACCGCAAACCGCTGGATTTCACCGCCGAGGCCCTCGAGGCCGCCGCCAGCGGTTGGGATGGTCTGAATGCCGCCCTGCGTCTGGGCAGCGGCACGAAAGCCGCACCACATGCCCCACCACAAACCGGGCTCCAGGCTGGACCGCAAGCCGAGCCGGCAGATCCCGCTGCGCTCGCCCCGGTCACGCCAGCTCCCCACGCCACGGATCCCGCCTCACTCCCGGCGGATCTGGCCGCGTTGCACCGCCGCTTCATCGCCGCCATGGACGACGACCTGAACACGGCGGCGGCCCTGGCCGTGCTGTTCGAGCTGGCCAGACCCCTGCGGGGGCTGGCCCACCGGCTGGAGCGGGGCGATGCCGCCGCTGCCCAGGAGCTCGAGAGCCCGCCCCTGGCCAGCCGCAGCCGGTTGCTGCAGGAGCTGGCCGCCGTGCTGGGCCTGCGGCCTGAGCAGCCCGCCAGCGCCGTCCAGGCCCGGGGCACAGGCGATACCGCCGCCCTCGAGGCCCGGATCACCGCGCGGATCGAGGCGCGCCGCTCCGCCAAGGCCGCCCGCGACTTCGCCACAGCCGACCGGATCCGCGCCGAACTGCAGGCCGAAGGCATCGAGCTGATCGACCGGCCCGGCGGCGTCACCGACTGGCTGCGCCACTGATCAGGCGGGGACGCAGATCAGGGTTTCGGCTGATCGGCCATCAGCCGCTCGATGCGGCGGATGCGCTGCAGGGTGGTCTGCCACACGTCCAAGCGGAACGCCTGGCTGGCGTCGCCCGCCTGCAGGGCCTGGCGGCAGCCCTCCACCAGCGCCTCGATGTCCTCCCGCCGCTCGAAGGCCTCCCAGAGCTGGCGCTCCAGCCTGGCGCGCTCGATGAAATTCCAGCGTTGCAGCCACACCGGCAGTGGCGCCATCCCCAGGCTCCGAACTGCAGCCAGTTAAGCCTCAGCCGCTCCAGCTGCGCACCAGATCCAGCACCGACACCACCAGCCCCGCCGTGATCGCCGGCGGCGACAGCCAGCGCAGGGCCCAGAGCAGCGGCAGCGCCAGGGCCGGAGGGCTGCCGCCCTGGTGCAGGTCGGCCAGGAAGCGCGAGGGCGCCCCCCAGCCCAGCAGCAGGGCCATCGCCAGCCCGCCGCTGATCAGCACCACGCCGCCGAACACCGCATCCATCCGCTCCAGCACCGCCACATCGAGGGCCGCGGGCAGGCCCAGCAGGGCGATCAGCACCACCAGCAGCCACACCGTGCGCCGCCGGCTCCAGCCGAGCCGGTCGATCAGCGAACTGGTGGGCACCTCCAGCAGCGACACCGAGGAGGTGATCGCCGCGATGTAGGCCAGGCAGAAGAACAGCACCGCCACCACCCGCCCGCTCGCCCCCAGCGAGGCCAGACCGGTGGGCAGGGCGATGAACAGGGTGCCCACGGTGCTGCCGCTCACCACATCGCCCAGTCCGAAGCTGGCCACCACGGGGAAGGTGACGCAACCGGCCATTAGGCCCACGGCCGTGTCCATCCCCACCACGCAGGCGGCCTCCCGGGGAATCGGACTGCGGCGGTCGAGGTAGGCCGCATAGGCCAGGATCGCGCCGATGCCGGTGCCGATCGAGAAGAAGGCCTGGGTGAAGGCGTTGCGGATCGTGGTGGGATCGGTGAGCTTGCCGGGATCCCAGCGCAGCAGGAAGGTGCGGTAGCCCTCCGCGGCCCCCGGCAGGGTGAGCGCCCACACCAGCAGCCCCAGCAGCAGCAGGAACAGCAGGGGCATACCCCAGCGGCTGAGCCGCTCGATGCCGGCGCGGATGCCTGCCGCCACCACCAGCCCGGTGATCGCCAGGCTGATCAGGTGGCCGAGCACGGCATCGCCGCCGCTGCTGATCGCCGTGAAGTAGGCCTCCGCCGCCGCCATGTCAGCGGGCAGTCCCGCGGTGAGGGCATGCAGGAGCGAGCGACCGGTCCAGCCCATCAGCACGGCGTAGTAGGCCAGGATCCCCATGGCCGCGGCCATGTAGAGCCAGCCCAGGGGGGCCCAGCGGCGACCTCCCGCCGTGATCGGCGCCAGCAGGGGGGCGTGGCCGGTGCTGCGGCCCAGCACCATCTCGGCCACCAGCACCGGCAGACACACCAGCAGCACGATCAGCACGTAGAGCAGCACGAAGGCGCCGCCGCCGCCCTGGGAGGCCCGGTAGGCGAAACCCCAGAGGTTGCCCAGACCCACGGCGCTGCCCGCGGCCGCCAGCACGAAGCCCAGCGACGAGCCCCAGTGCTCACGGGGGTGGCCAGGAGCGCTGCGGAAGCTGGACATGGGCCGTGCGGGGGGACTGGTCAGGGATCGCCCCAGTGTCCGGCACACCGCAAGCGCAGCGGTGCGCCGCTGTGGGGGTGGTTGAGCCGCAGGCCCAGGGCATGGAGGCGCAGCCGCCCGGGGGCCGGCGCTCCGCTGGGATCGGCGCCGCCGTAGATGGGGTCGCCGAGGATCGGGTGGCCGATCGCGGCCAGGTGCACCCGCAGCTGGTGCGAGCGGCCGGTGCGGGGCAGCAGCAGCAGGCGCGTCCAGCCCGGACCCAGGGCCAGGCGGCGCCAGAGGGTGAGGCTGGGCTTGCCGGCGGGCACCACGCCGTAGCGGGGCGGACGGGTGCCGACCCGGGCCAGGGGGGCGGCGATGCGTCCCCGCAGGGCCGTCAGCCGGCCGTGCACCTCGGCCCCATAGGCCTTGCGCACCAGGCCCCGCTGGAACTGCAGGCTCAGGTGGCGATGGCTGGCGGCATCGAGGGCCAGCAGCAGCAGGCCCGAGGTGTCGCGATCGAGCCGGTGCACCAGCCGGGCCGTGGGCCAGCGCTGCTGCAGGCGGGTGAGGGCCGAGTCGGCCAGGGCAGGACCGAGGCCGGGCTGGCTGAGCAGGCCGGAGGGTTTGTGCACCGCGAGCAGCCAGGCATCGGCATGCACCAGCTCCAGGCCCCACCAGCTTGCGGGCGGACCAACCGGCGTGGGCCCAGGCCTCACGGACTCAGCCGCCCATCTCCTCCACCCCCGCCCGGGCCTGCAGGGCTTCGAGCCCCGCCACCAGCGCCACGCCGATGCCCATCAGCAGCAGGGCGGCGGCCAGGGCCGAGGGGCTGGCCGGCGCGGCCAGGGCATCGCGCAGCACCACCAGCTTGCCCTTGGCGTTGATGGTGGTGTCCAGCACGGTGCGGAACGGCCAGATCTTCCAGAGCGATCCCACCATGAAGCCCACCAGCAGGGCCACCGTCTGGCCGTGCCAGCGGTGCAGCAGCCAGCGCAGCAGCCGCACGAACAGCAGCAGACCGCTGATGCAGCCCAGGGCGAACGGCACCAGGGTGGCCAGATCCAGGCCCTTCACCGCCTCCATCACGTGCTGGTACTGCCCCAGCACCAGCAGCAGGAACGAGCCGGAGATCCCGGGCAGGATCATCGCCATGATCGCCACGGCGCCGCTCCAGAAGATGGTGAAGGCGTCATGGGGCATGGTCACCGGCACCCGGGTGACCAGCACCAGGGCGCCGATCACTCCGGCGGCCATCGCCACCAGGCCGGAGGCTCCCCAGTGGGCATGGCGGGCGATCAGCACGATCGAGCCCAGGATCAACCCGAAGAAGAAGGCGAACAGCAGCACCGGATGGTGCTCATACAGCCAGGTGATCGGCCGCACCAGCAGCAGCACCGAGGCGCCGATCCCCACCAGCAGGGGCACGAGGAAGCCCAGCTGCACCCGCTCGGCCGCCTGGCGCCAGGCACCCCGGCGCAGCAGGGCGAGCAGCTCCAGATCGAATCCGGCGATCGCCTCCAGCAGCCGGCCGTAGATGCCCAGGATGAAGGCCATGCTGCCCCCCGACACACCGGGCACCACATCGGCGGCCCCCATCGCCAGACCGCAGCCGATCACGTAGGGCAGAGACGGCGCGGGGGCCATGGGCGAACCGGTGGGACACTTGGAGCGCCGCAACCTTAGGGAGCCCTGCCGTGAAAGCCATCAGCGTGCTCGGTTCCACCGGCTCGATCGGCACCCAGACCCTCGAGCTGGCCTGCGAATTCCCCGACCGCTTCCGGGTGGTGGCGCTCACGGCCGGCAACAATCTCGATCTGCTGCTGGAGCAGATCCTGCGCCACGCCCCCGAGGCGGTGGCCCTGGCCGACGGCGACATGGTGCCGCAGCTGCGGGAGCGCCTGGAGGCCCTGGATCCGGCCCGCCAACCCGCCCGGCTGCCCGAACTGCTGGGCGGGCCGGAGGGCCTCTGCGCCGCGGCCGCCTGGCCCAGTGCCGATCTGGTGGTGACGGGCATCGTGGGCTGCGCCGGCCTGCTGCCCACCCTGGCCGCGATCCGCGCCGGCAAGGATCTGGCCCTGGCCAACAAGGAGACCCTCATCGCCGCCGGCCCGGTGGTGCTGCCGGAGCTGGCGAAATCCGGCTCCCGGCTGCTGCCGGCCGATTCCGAGCACTCCGCCATCTTCCAGTGCCTGCAGGGCACCCCCTGGGCCGACACCGCCCGCCTCTCCACCGGCGTGCCCACCCCGGGCCTGCGCCGCATCCAGCTCACCGCCTCCGGCGGCGCCTTCCGCGACTGGGAGCCGGCCGATCTGGCCAAGGCCACCGTGGCCGATGCCACCAGCCACCCCAACTGGAGCATGGGCCGCAAGATCACGGTGGATTCGGCCTCGCTGATGAACAAGGGCCTCGAGGTGATCGAGGCCCACTACCTCTTCGGCCTGGAGTACGACGCCATCGAGATCGTGATCCACCCCCAGAGCATCATCCATTCGATGGTGGAGCTGGCCGACACCTCGGTGCTGGCCCAGCTGGGCTGGCCCGACATGAAGCTGCCCATCCTCTACTGCCTGAGCTGGCCCGGCCGGCTGCCCACCCCCTGGCGCCGCCTCGATCTCACCGAAGTGGGTTCGCTCACCTTCCGCAAGCCCGACCCGGCCAAGTACCCCTGCATGGAGCTGGCCTACGCCGCCGGCCGCGCCGGCGGCACGATGCCGGCCGCGCTGAACGCCGCCAATGAGCAGGCCGTGGCCCTGTTCCTGGAGGAACGGATCCACTTTCTCGACATCCCGCACCTGATCGAGCAGGTGTGCGACCGCCACCGCGCCGATCGGATGGACAGCCCTTCCCTGGAGGATGTGCTGGATGTGGACGGCTGGGCACGCCGGGCGACGCGGGAGGCCGCCGCCGCCCTGCAGGCCCGCCTGCCCGCCACCCTGCCGGCCTGAGCCATGGCCGTGAACCCGGCACCGGTGGCCCACCACCTGCTGCTCTGCGCCACCCCCACCAAGCCGCTCTGCTGCCCCGATCCCGCCGTGGGGGACGCCAGCTGGGACACCCTCAAACGCCTGGTGCGCGAGCTCGGCCTCGAGGATCCAGGCCGCGCGGGGGGCATCGTGCTGCGCACCAAGGCCGACTGCCTGCGCATCTGCGCCGAGGGGCCGGTGCTGCTGGTGTGGCCGGAGGGGATCGTCTACGGCGGCGTCACCCCTGAGCGGATCGAGCGGATCGTGCGCCAGCACGTGGTGGGCGGGGAGCCGGTGGAGGCGTGGATCGTGCGCCGCCAGCCCTTTCAGTCGCGGACTGATACCCCCACGACAGCCTGAAGCCAAGTGGCGGTAAGACGATCGGCCCAGGAGCCCCCGCTCCCGTCGCTGCGGCCATGGAACCCGTTGTGGCCGCCCTGCCGGGTGAGCAGCACCTCGAGCGATCCCGGTGCAGGGGAGCGGCCAGCCGAGGCGACGGCGGCGGCCAGCTCCGCGGCGGGGGCTGCGGGCACCCAGGGATCATCCAGGGCATGCACCAGCAGGGTGGGCGGCAGCCCTTTCCCCTCCTGGAGCCTGCGGCCGAGGGCCGGCAGCGGTGAGGCCTGCCGGTAGTAGGCCTCCACATCGGCGTAGCCCCAGCGGGGTGCCGTGATGGCGGCGTCGAAGCCGCGGATGCTGCCGGGCGCGTTGTCGCCCTGGAGGGCGCGTCGCTCGCGGGGATCCACGCCGAAGGGGTCGTCCAGGGTCTGGGCGATCAGCCGTTGCAGCAGCCAGCGCTGGTAGAGACGGTTGCGGGGCCGCTCGATCTGGGCCGAACTGGCGGCCAGATCCAGGGGGCTGCTCACACACACCAGGCCCGCCAGCAGGGCCGGCTCCGCCAGGGCGGCATTGAGCAGCACCGTGCCCCCGAGCGAGAGGCCCACGGCCAGCAGCGGCGCCGGCGCCGCCAGGGCAGCGGCCTGCCGCAGCACCGGCAGGAGGTCGCGGTTGCAGCGGGCGGCATAGGTGCCCCGGGCCAGGGGGCGGCCGGGTCCGGCGCCGCGCAGGTTCAGGCGCAGCACGGCGAAGCCGGCCGCCTGCAGCTGCTGCCCCAGCCGGCGCACCCCGCCACGGCGGCTGCTTCCCCCCAGACCGTGCAGCACCACCACCCAGCCCCGGGGCGGCGCTTCCGGGCTGGCCCCACCGAGCTCCGGAGGATCCAGACAGGCCATCAGATGCTCGCCCCCCTCGAGGTCGAACAGGTGAGGGGTGCCGCGATCGGGCCCCAGCGCCAGCGGGCGCAGACTGTCGCGCAGGGTCTGCAGGTCGGCGCCCAGCCAGGGGAACCGGGGCTGGAAGGGCTCCGGATCAAGGGCAGCCAGCAGCGGGCCCGCCCTGAACGTGGGGGACACCCCCGCTCAGGAGGCCACCTTCTGGCGGCCCACCCCCAGCTCCCGCAGCTCGGCGAGCAGCCCGTTGAGCACCGCCTTGGCATCGCCGAACACCATGGCGGTCTGGGGCAGCTCGAACAGGGCATTGGCGATGCCCGCGTAGCCGGCCCCGAGGCTACGCTTCACCACGAACACCTGACGCGCCTGGTCCACCTCCAGCACCGGCATGCCGTAGAGGGGGCTGGCGGGATCGGTCTTGGCGTCGGGGTTCACCACGTCGTTGGCGCCGAGCACGATGGCCACATCCGTGCGGGGAAATTCGGGATTGATGGCATCCATTTCCTGCAGCTGCTCGTAGGGCACATCGGCCTCGGCCAGCAGCACGTTCATGTGGCCGGGCATGCGGCCCGCCACCGGGTGGATGGCGTAGCTCACCTCGGTGCCATTGGCTTCGAGGATCTTGGCGAGCTCGCGCAGGGCGTGCTGGGCCTGGGCCACGGCCAGGCCGTAGCCGGGCACGAACACCACCCGCTCGGCGTTCTCCAGGGCGAGGGCGCACTCCTCGGGACTGCAGCTGGTGATGCGGGTGTAGCCGGCTTCGCTGCCGCCACCCCCCACCTTGGCCGCCGCCCCGAGGGCGCCGCCGAACAGCACGCTCACCAGCGAGCGGTTCATGGCCGTGCACATCACCTGGGTGAGGATCAGGCCCGCCGCGCCCACCATGGCGCCGGCCACGATCAGCAGCTGGCTGCCCACCACGAAGCCGGCCGCCGCTGCCGCCACGCCGGAGTAGCTGTTCAGCAGGGAGATCACCACCGGCATGTCGGCGCCGCCGATCGGCAGGGTCACCCCCACCCCCAGCAGCAGGGCACTGGCCACCAGCACCGCCAGCACCGCACCGCCACTGTGGCTGGGCAGCAGCACGGCCGAGCCCAGGGCCACGGCCGCCAGGGTGAGGTTCACGCCGTGGCGCAGGCTGCTCTGGGTCCAGGCGGGCGTGTCGAGCCAGCCCTGGAGCTTGGCCATGGCCACGATCGAGCCGCTGAAGGTGATGGAACCCACCACCACCGAGATGGCGATCGACACCTGGGCCACCAGATCGGAGGCGTCGGACTGGAACAGGGCGACCCCCACCGCCACCAGCAGGGAGGCCAGGCCGCCGCAGCCATTGAACAGGGCCACCATCTCGGGCATGGCCGTCATCGGCACCCGCCGGGCCGTGATCAGGCCGGCCAGGCCGCCGGCGGCGGCCCCCAGGGCGATGCCGGCCCAGGCGATCGGGGCCGGGCGCAGCTGAACCAGCAGGCCCGCCACCGCCAGGCCCATGGCCAGGGCGGCCAGACCGTTGGCGGAGCGGGCCGAGCGCACCTTGGAGAGGCCCTTGATGCCCAGGGCCAGGAGCAGCACCGCCCCCAGGTCGATGGCCACGGGAAATGCGGCAGCCAGTGTGTCCATCATGAGCGGTTGCGGGTAGAGGCGAAGAAAGAAAGAAGCCGGAAGGAGCGCCGGGATGGGAGGCGCGAGGGGAGGAGGGACGCGATGCGAGCCTCGGGGTGTGCCCGCCGGCTCAGCGCGGCTTGCGGGCGAACATGGCCAGCATCCGGTCGGTCACCAGAAAACCGCCCACCACGTTGAACAGGGCGAATCCGAGCGACAGGGACCCCAGCAGCAGCAGCACCGGGCTCTCGCCCGCCTGGGCGATCAGGGTGAGGGAGGCCAGCACGGTGATGCCGCTGATGGCGTTGGCACCACTCATCAGTGGCGTGTGCAGGGTGGGGGGCACCTTGCCGATCAGTTCGAGACCCAGCAGGCTGCCGAGCAGCAGCACCCAGAGCGATTCGGAGAGGGAGCTCATGAGCCCGCCCCCACCAGCTGGGGCTCGTCGGCGGCGGGCACCCCCACCACATCCGGCCGCCAGCAACGGCCGGCGTGGGTGATCAGGCAGCCGGCCACGATCGGGTCTTCCCGGTTGAGGCAGAAGCCCTGGAGACCAGCCGTCCCGTCCTCTTCCGGCAATGCTTCCGGCGATGACAGGCTGAGCAGGTGCTCCAGCAGCGCCGCCACATTGCGGGCATAGAGCGCGCTGGCGTGGTTGGGCACGCTGCTGGGCAGGGCGTCGGCCCCGATCAGCTGGACGCCGTTGCGCAGCACCGTCTGGCCGGGAACGGTACAGGCGCAGTTGCCGCCCTGCCCCACGGCCAGATCCACCACCACCGAGCCGGGCCGCAGCCGGTCCAGCATCGTCTCG
The DNA here is from genome assembly GCF_900088535.1 of Cyanobium sp. NIES-981. Lineage (NCBI taxonomy): Bacteria > Bacillati > Cyanobacteriota > Cyanophyceae > Synechococcales > Prochlorococcaceae > Cyanobium > Cyanobium sp. NIES-981. The sequence goes on from NZ_LT578417.1 coordinate 2,426,650, forward strand.
CTGATCAGACGCGGCGCACGCCGGCCTGGCACCTGGGCCGTGCAGATCACCATGTCGGCCTGGGCCAGCTGGTCCTCGAGCTGCTCCCGCTGGGCCGCCAGGAAGGCTTCCGTGGCCGCCTGGGCGTAGCCGCCCACCTCGGCCGGGGTGTTACCCAGCTCCGGGGGAGCCACGAACCGGCCCCCCAGCGATTCCACCTGCTCGCGCGCGGCGGGACGCACGTCGCTGACGTACACCACGGAACCCAGGCGGCGGGCCGTGGCCAGGGCCTGCAGGCCCGCCACGCCGGCGCCCAGGATCAGGGTGCGGGCCGGCTGGATCGTGCCGGCGGCCGTCATCAGCATCGGCACGTAGCGGTCCAGGGCCGCCGCCGCCAGCAGCACCGCCTTGTAGCCGGCGATGTTGGCCTGGGAGGAGAGCACGTCCATGGTCTGGGCCCGGCTGGTGCGGGGCAGCAGCTCCAGAGCCATGGCCGACACCTGGCGCCGGTTCAGGGCTCCCACCAGCGCATCGGCGCCGTAGGGAGCGAGCAGACCCACCAGCAGAGCGCCGGGCCGCAATTGCTCCAGGCGTTCCTGGGCGGGGGGCTGGACGCAGAGCACGCCGTCCACCTGCTCCCAGCACGCAGCCTCGGGGGACAACAGTTCGGCGCCGGCCTCGGCGTAGGCGCGGTCGTGAAAGCCCGAGGGCTCACCGGCACCGGCTTCCACGGCCAGGCGCAGGCCCTTGGCCGTGAGCCTCTGCACGGTTTCCGGCGTGGCGGCCACCCGCGCCTCGCCGGGCCGGTATTCCCGGGGAATCAGGAGCTGGGGGGGAGAAAGGGACACCGTTGCTTCGCATGGTCCTGTCTCCATTAGGAAGCGGTGCGGCGCAACCGGCAACGACTCCGCCACGAATGTGCGGGGTTGCCGACGCAGAGCCGGTCTGAACCGGGCGCCTCAGACCAGGGGAAGAAGCTCCTGCTCGATGCTGACCGCCAGGCCGCGGGCCTGCTGCCGGTGCAGCAGCCGTGCCCGCAGGATCAGCGGGTCGATGTCGCAGTCCTGCCGCCAGCAGAGCTCGAGATGGCGGCGCTGCCACGACGCCCAGGGGCGGCGGGTCTCGGGGGGGGAGGGCATGACCGATGGGGAGGGGTGCGGGTGCCCGGAACCTAGGCAGAGCGGGGATGGGGCCCATCAGCGAGAACACCTATTCAGGCCGGCTGCGTCTGGTCTTCGGGGCCGGACCCTGCCCAGAGCGGGGCTGGACAGCACCACGGACAATGGTCAGCGCCTGGAGGGTCATGGCCAATCTGTCATTCGCGCTGGCCGGAGGCCAGCCCCCCCTGAGCGCCGGCAATACCGGCAGCGGCATCCAGCCACGCCAGTGGCAGAGCCAGCTGGTGCAGCTGATGCGGGCGCGGCTGGTGAAGGCCCGCCCCGGCGGCCAGGACGTGCTCATCCATGCCGGCCCCGGCGCCGGCAAGACCCTGGGCGCCCTGCTCGGTTTCCAGCGGCTGCATCAGGAAGGACGTCTGGAGCGGTTCCTGGTGTTCTGCCACCGCTCCTCGATCGCGCTCCAGTGGCAGGACGCCGCCAGCCGCCTCGGTCTGCGCCTGGAGCGCTGGGATCCGGAGCTGGGGCTCAACCCCCTGGCGGCCGGCCAGGGCTGGCAGGGCCTCGTGCTCAGTTACCAGTCCGCTGCCCGCCACCGCCCCCGCCTGGAGGCGGCCTGGAACGATCCCTGGCTCACCCCGGGGGCGAGCCCGGCAGAGGGGAGCTGCGGCGGCCGCTGGCTGGCGATCGCCGATGAGGTGCACCACCTCGGCATCGATCCGGAGGAGCCGGAGGCGGCGGCCTGGGGCCATGCCTTCAGCCGCTTCACCGAAACGGCGGCCCTGCGGCTGGGGCTCACGGGCACGCCGTTCCGCGCCGACAACCTGGCCTTCTGCGCGGCCCGGCGCGAGCGCCTGCGCCAGGGTGATGAGGTGGTGGAGCGGATCACGCCGGACCTGAGCGTGGAGCCGCGCCGGCTGATCGCCGCCGGGGACGTGCGTCCCCTGGAGTTCCGGTTTCAGGACGGCTGGGTGGAGCACGGACGGGCTGCCAGCCCGGAGGGCCTGCAGCACGGCGACACGGAAACCTCACCGCTCTCCGCCGAGAGCCGCGAAAGCTGGCGGGCCCGCAACCTGCGGCGGGCGATCCGGCTGGGCGATTCCAGCAGCATCGCCCTGCGGCTGCTGCTGAGCGCCCGCACACGGCTGGAACGGGTGCGCCGGGAGCACCCGGAGGCCGGAGGTCTGGTGATCGCCCGTGACATCGCCCACGCCCGTGAGGTGAGCGATCTGCTGATCGAGCAGGGCGACCGGGTGCATCTGGTGCATTCCCAGGACTGCGCGGCCGCCGACCACCTGCGCGCCTTCAAGGAGGGGGATGCCGACTGGCTGGTGAGCATCGACATGTGCGCTGAGGGCTTCGATGCACCCCGGCTCCGGGTGGTGGCCTACCTCACCACCGTGGTCACCCGCAGCCGCTTCGTGCAGGCGATCACGCGGGCCGTGCGCATGGATGCGAAGCGCGCCGCCCAGGAGGCGATCCCGCGTCATCCCTCCTACGTGTTCGCCCCCGCCGATCCCCTGCTCATCTCCTATGCCCGCAGCTGGTCGCTGAGTGAGCCCTACCTGCTGCGCACCCGGCCGCCCCTGGCTGCCGCCGCCGGCCAGGGCGGCAGCCCCGGCAGCCTCCAGCCCCTGGAGGCGATCGATGAGGAAGCCGGCGCCATGCTCCGCATGCGCGGGCCCCAGTTGCCCGGATTCCTGCGTCGATCGGCCTGAGGGGCGCTGAGGGGTCGGGGAGCCGCAGGGGGATCGGTACGTTTTCAACACACACCCTTGCCAAATGCCGCCGCATCGGCGATGGGCTTTGAGACGTTGTGTCAACCACTACGTCAGGAGGGAGCCCGGCCCGCCAACGTGGTGCCACCAACGGACTGGGATCGGGATCATGGAAGCCCCACTGAACCGCCGACTCACCGTTGCCGTGAGCTGGGCCCTGGCCCGCAGGGCCACCCTCGACGCCCTGGAGCACTACGAGGAGAGCTACGCCCTCACCGAGGAATTCAGGGAGTGGCTGCTCGGCGTTGAAGACCACCCGCAGCTCCTCGAGCTGGGGATGCTGATGGTGCCGAAGGACATGACCAAGGGCGCCAACCCCGAGATTGACGGCATTCTTGAAATCTGAACAAAAGCTTAAGGCAGCAGCAGTCCTCCGGCGTGCCTGGCCCCGCCCGCCGATCCCCCAGGCCGATCTCCTAGGGTTAACTCATAGTCAATCCGCCTAAGCCGTGTCCGACGCGCGATCCGCCGCTGCCGCCGCCCCCAGGCCCGCCGTTGAAAACCTGGTGATCGTGGGCTCCGGCCCGGCCGGCTACACGGCCGCCATCTACGCCGCCCGCGCCAACCTCAACCCGCTCATGATCACGGGCTTTCAGGATGGCGGCATCCCCGGTGGCCAGTTGATGACCACCACCCACGTGGAGAACTACCCGGGGTTTCCCGACGGCATCCTGGGGCCCGACCTGATGGACCGGATGAAGGCCCAGGCCGAGCGCTGGGGCACCACGCTCGTGCTCGCCGACGCCACGGCGATCGATCTGTCCCAGCGGCCCTTCCGGATCACGGCCGATGGCACCACCTACCAGGCCCAGAGCCTGATTCTGGCCACCGGCGCCAGCGCCAACCGGCTGGGCCTGCCCCAGGAGGAGCGGTTCTGGAGCAGCGGCATCAGCGCCTGCGCCATCTGCGATGGCGCCACGCCCCAGTTCCGCGATCAGGCAGTGGCGGTGGTGGGCGGCGGTGACTCCGCCTGCGAGGAGGCGGTGTATCTCACCAAGTACGGCGACCACGTGCACCTGATCGTGCGCTCCGACAAGCTGCGGGCCAGCAAGGCGATGGCCGACCGGGTGCTGGCCAACCCCTCCATCACCGTGCATTGGCATCGCCAGGTGGTGGACTGCAGCGGCACGGACTGGCTCGAGGCGATCACCCTGCGTGACGCCATCAGCGGCGCCACCGAGGAGCTCGCCGTGAAGGGCCTCTTCTACGCGATCGGCCACACCCCCAACACCCGCCTGGTGCGGGACCAGCTGGAGGTGGATGGCCATGGCTACCTGGTCACCCGGCCGGGGCGACCCGAAACCAGCGTGGAGGGTGTGTTCGCCGCCGGCGACGTGGCCGATGCCGAGTGGCGCCAGGGCATCACCGCAGCCGGCAGCGGCTGCCAGGCGGCCCTGGCGGCCGAGCGCTGGCTCAGCCATCACAACCTCGCGGTGGAGGTGAAGCGCGAGGCGGTGGATCCCCAGGAGGTGGGTGAACCGAAGCGCACCGCCGAGAGCGACGAGGCCAACTACGACCCCGACGCCCTCTGGCAGAAGGGCAGCTTCGCCCTGCGCAAGCTCTACCACGACAGCGACAGGCCCCTGCTGGTGGTGTACACCTCACCCACCTGCGGCCCGTGCCATGTGCTGAAGCCCCAGCTCAAGCGGGTGCTGGATGAACTCGGCGGCGCCGCCCAGGGGGTGGAGATCGACATCGAGGCCGATCAGGAGATCGCCGTGCAGGCCGGGGTCACCGGAACCCCCACGGTGCAGCTGTTCTTCCGCAAGGAACTGAAGCAGCAGTTCAAGGGGGTGAAGCAGCGCAGCGCGTTCAAGGAGGCCATCGAGACGCTGCTGGCGGTTCCCGTCTGAGAGCAGCAGGAGCGACCCGGCAGACGGTGCTCTGAGCCCGGTGCCGAGCAGCCAGTGCTCAGCGCCGGCGTGGCCCTCCGGGACGGTTGCCGCCGGCCCGGGGGCCGGTGGCTCCGGCATTGCGCTCCCGGTAGGTGATGCGGCCGCGGGTGAGGTCGTAGGGGCTGATCTCGACGAGCACCTTGTCGCCGGCGAGCAGCTTGATGCGGAACTTGGTGAGCTTGCCGGCCGCCCGGCACAGGCACTGGTGACCGGCCGGCTGCTCCAGGGTCACCAGGTAGAACCCGTTGCCCTGTTCCTTCTCAATCACACCGGAGGTCTCAATCATGCGGCGAGGCGCTCAATCCATGGAACAGCAGCCTTCAGCTTAGGTGCCGCCCGCACCACTGCTGGCAGCACTGCCTGCAGCGCAGGGTGGTCGGCGGCCGGCAGCCCAGGCCTAGGGTCGGCGCGACTCCAATCGCGCCGTTCACCGCCATGGTCCTTCCCCCACTCAGTCTGAATCTGGGCCTGCTGTTGATTTCGATCGGCGTGGTCAACCTCTGGAATGCCCGCCGGTCCTGAGGCCCAACCCCGCACGCTGCTGTTCCACAAGCCCTACGGGGTGCTGAGCCAGTTCAGCCCCGAACCGGGCAGCCGCTGGCGCTGCCTGGCGGATTTCATCCCGGTGCCAGGGGTCTATGCGGCAGGACGTCTGGATGCCGACAGCGAAGGCCTGATGCTGCTCACGGCCCACGGCCGGTTGCAGCAGCGGCTCACCGATCCGGCCTTCGGCCACTGGCGCACCTACTGGGTGCAGGTGGAAGGGGACGTGGACCAGCGGCCCGAGGCGCTGGCCCAGCTGCGTCGCGGCGTCCCTGTGCAGGGGAGGCTCAGCCGGCCCGCCCGGGTGCGGCCCCTGCCCGATCCGGGTCTGCCCGCCCGGCAGCCGCCGATCCGGGAGCGCGCCAGCATCCCCGTGAGCTGGCTGGAACTGCAGTTGCAGGAGGGCCGCAACCGCCAGGTGCGGCGCATGACGGCCAGCGTGGGGCTGCCCACCCTGCGGCTGATCCGGGTGGCGATCGATCTGATGGATGGCGAACCGCCGCTGCAGCTGGCAGGCCTGGACCCCGGCCAGTGGCGGCCGCTCCACAGCCAGGAGGAGCAGCGGCTGCAACGGCTGCTGCGTCACTCACCCGGCCGGGGCGGTCGTGCCGGCGGCGGGAAATCCGGCCAGGCCGGCGGCGGCGGGTAGGGGGGTCTGGCCTGCCGCAAGGCCGGCTCAGCCCAGCACATCCCTGAGTTCACGCACCGTCTGCAGCTGGCCGTAGTAGTAGTTGGCGCGGGCCCGCCGCTCAGGATCCTCCAGGCTGTCGAAGGCATCGAAGCCCAGGCTCTGCCAGAGCTCGTGGCCGCAGGTGCTGTTCAGAGCCTCCACCGCCTCCGCCTCCAGGTTGGCCAGCCGGCGCTGCAGGTTCTTGATCTGGGCAACCGACATCGGCGAGAGGCATCAACACGCCATAGTACGGACGAACCACCGGCCCTGGTGGCCTGCCGGCGGCGGTGGCTTGCCGGCGGCGGTGGCTTGCCGGCGGCGGATCAGAAGGGCAGCTTCTTCTTGGCGTCCTTGTCCAGGTCGGCCTCCATTTCGCGCAGGCGCTTGAGGATGGTGTCGTAATACTCCTTGAGATAGCTCTCCAGGGTGGTGGTCTCGGCCGGATCGAGCCCGAAGGCCTCGTAGCTCTCCTCCATCGGGGCATCGAGCCGCACGCCGCCGCCGGTGACCGCCTCGAAGGCCAGCCGCTCCGCCACGTTGAGGCTGGCCTCGAAGAAGCTCGTGAGCCCGCGCATGAGCTGCAGCAGGAACGGCGGCACCCGGAACACCCGGGCATCCTTGCCGGTGCAGCGTTCGCACAGCTGGGTGATCTCACCGGTGGTCCAGGCCCGGGGGCCCACCACCGGGAAGGCGCGGCGCACGGTCTGCGGGCACTCCAGGGCGGCCACCGCGAAGCGGGCCATGTCCTGGGTGTTCATGTAGGCAATCGGCGTGGGCGAGCCGCTCACCCACACCGTCTGCCCCTCCAGCACGGGGATGGCGAACTGGCTGATCAGGCCCTGCATGAAGGCCACACCCCGCAGGATCGTGTAGTCGAGGTCGGAGGCCTGCAGCCACTCCTCCGTGCAGGCCTTGATGTCCATCAGCGGCACATCCCGGTGCTTCGCCGCATCCAGCAGCGACACGAACACCACCCGGCGGACACCGGCGCGGCTGCAGGCGGCGAAGAGGTTCTGCTTGCCCGTCCAGTCGATCTCATAGGCGCTGCCGGGATCGGTGGCCCGGGCCGTGGCCGCATCGATCACGGCCTCCTGACCCTCCAGCGCGTAATCGAGGCTGTCGGGCTCGAGCAGATCACCCCGGGTGAGCTCACAGCCCCACTCCTGCAGGAAGGCGGCCTTGCGGGGCGAGCGCACCACGCAGCGAACCTGATGACCGGCGTCGAGGGCACGGCGGGCAATCTGGCGACCGAGGGTGCCCGTTGCGCCGACGACCAGTACCTGCATGCCCATGGTTCAACCGGCGATGAGCCTAGGGGCGCGCCCGTCGCGCCGAGATCGGGCGAGGCAGGGGGCCGCAGCGGCCGCGCAGCCGCGGGAGTCAGTCCTTGTCGGCGAAACGCAGCAGCAGGGCCCCGCCGGCCAGGCCGACGGGGATCAGCACCCAGAACAGGGCGGCGATGCCGAAGATCTCAGAGGCCATGAACCGATGCCGTGACGCGCACCGTTTTAGCGCGGCGCAGGTTGGGCCACCGCGGGGCTGGCGGCCAGTTCCAGGATCCGTCGCCAGGGGGCATCGCTGCGGAAGCTGCCGGCCATCACCCCACCCGGCCCGGCCGTCCAGCCGTCCTGGCGCAGGGCGGCCACCAGGGCGTCCAGGCGGGGGGGACCGCCCCCGAGGCGGCGGCCCAGTTCGGCGCAGGGCCAGCAGCGGGCCGGCACCCCCGCATCCCGGCTGAGGGCCTGCCAGAGGCGGGCACCACCGCGGCCGAGGCTGGGCAGGGCACCGGCGGCCACCGCCGCCGACTCCTCCGCCGCCATGGCCGCCAGGCGGGAGGGATCCTGGAGCGGACCGAGCCAGAGGGGGCCGGACACCGCCAGCGGCGAACCATGGGCTGCGGATGGCGCCCCGCCCGCTGGAGACTCCCCGCAGCCACAGGCTGGCCAGCGGCGCAGCTGCAGCAGGCTCTGGGTCCACTGCTCGCCGCAGCCATGGCAGTGGGCCAGCAGCCCCAGCTGCTCCTCCTCCCGGACGGCCGGCCTGCGCCGCAGCTGGATGGCCGTGCGAAAGGTGCGGCCCTCACTGAAGCTGAACAGCGGCGTGATGCCCCGCCCCAGGGTCCAGGCGGCGCGGGCCACCACCCCGATCTGCAGCCGCAGGGCAAGCTCCCAGCTGGCGGGATGGGCCCGGGCGGCGGCCCCCAGCGAGCGGATGGCCGCGGGGCGGTCATGGCCCGTGGGGGAGCGACCGTCGGTGCTGGCCAGATAGAGCACCCCGTCGAAGGCGAGCACCTCCAGGGCCAGGGGCACCAGGGCCGCAGGACAGCCGAAGGCATCGAGGTCCACCAGCTCGAAGCGCTCCTGCCGCAGCAGGCAGTCGGCCAGCAGGAGATGGGCCTGGCGGTCGCTGAGGCGGAGGGCCAGCGCGGCCGGCAGAGCGGCCAGATTGCGCTCAAGCAGGGGCAGGCGCGCCGGGTCGGCGTCGTTGGCCCACACCGCCGTGGCCCCCGCTTCGAGCCCGTAGCGCAGGGCCCGCACGCCGCAGCCGGCCATCAGATCGAGCACCCGCCTCCTGCCGCCGCTCCCCAGGGTGCGCAGCAGCAGCACCCCGAGGTCGCGGCCTGGACGCGACGCCTGTCGGAAGAAACCCGCACCTGGGCAGAACCGGGCCTGCGCCTCCTCCTCCATGGCGTGCGGGGGCGTCGTCATGGCGTGGGGCAGCGGCCAGCTCGGGCACACCCTCCTGCGGGGCAGAGAGGGGGTTCGAGCGTATTCGGCCGGCCGGTGGGCTTGTGGAGTTCGCCCCAGTCCTGTGGCGGTTGGAGAGGCTGGGCCCGCGCGCCAGCGGCGGTTCCGGAACACCTACGGTCAACGCACCCAACTGGCCCGCTGGGCCAGGGACCTCCGGTCCTGAGCAACTCGCGATGCTTTCCACCCCACCCCATGGCAGGGGCCCAACCCCCGATTCCGGGGTCGACTGGGGCGAGCACAGCACCTGGATCTGGCAGGGGCTGGCCGTGCACTGGCGCCATCTGCCTCCGGCGGCTGCAGGGCCGGGCTGCCGCAGCGGTGAGCGCGGAAGTGTGGTGCTCCTGCACGGCTTCGGTGCCGCCAGTGGCCACTGGCGGCGCAACGCCGCGGCGCTGGCCGCCGCCGGATGGCGTGTGTACGCCCTGGATCTGATCGGTTTCGGAGCCTCCGATCAACCGGGGCCGCACCGCCGCCGCCGGCTCGACAACCGGCTCTGGGCCCGCCAGGTGCAGGCGTTCGTGGCGGAGGTGGTGGGACATCCGGCGGTGCTGGTGGGCCACTCCCTGGGGGGACTGGTGGCCCTCACCTGCGCCAGCCTCTTCCCAGGCTGGGTGGACGCCGTGGTGGCGGCCCCCCTGCCGGACCCCGCCCTGCTGCTGGGGCCGGGTGCCTGGCCGCCGCGGCGACGCCCCTGGCGCCGCCGCCTCAGGCGCTGGGGGGTGATCGTGCTCTGCCGCCTGCTGCCCCTCGAGCTGCTGGTGCCGCTGCTGGCCCACTCCCCCCTGCTGGCCCTGGGCATCCAGTCGGCCTACACCACCCCGGTGATCGGCGACCGGGAGCTGCACCGGCTGATCGCCCAGCCCGCCCGACGGCCCGGAGCGGTGCGCTCCCTGCGGGCCATGAGCATCGCCATGGCCCTGCGCCCCCACGGAGCCACGGCCCCCACCCTGCTGCGGCGGTTGCAGCGTCCCCTGCTGCTGATCTGGGGCCATGGCGATCAGCTCGTGCCGATCCAGGTGGCCGAGCAGATCCGGAGGCTCCGCCCGGACCTGGCGCTGGTGGACCTCGAGCACTGCGGCCACTGCCCCCACGACGAAGCCTCCGAGCCGTTCAACGCCACCCTGCTCGACTGGCTTGCGGCGGCACCCACGGCCTCCGGCAGGGGCCGAGCGGTAATTTGGGCGCAACAGCCAGGCCCGATCCCCAAGCCATGAAGCACACCCTGTCGGTGCTGGTGGAAGACGAATCGGGTGCCCTCAGCCGCATCTCCGGCCTGTTCGCGCGTCGGGGGTTCAACATCGAGAGCCTGGCCGTGGGGCCGGCCGAGCGGGGGGGCATGTCCAGGCTCACCATGGTGGTGGAGGGAGATGACCGCACCCTCGCCCAGATGACCAAGCAGCTGGACAAGCTGATCAATGTGCTCGGTGTGATCGATCTCTCCCAGATCCCCTCGGTGGAACGGGAGCTGATGCTGTTGAAGGTGTCGGCACCGGCGGAGAGCCGCAGCGCGATCCTCGACCTCGTTCAGGTGTTCCGCGCCAATGTGGTGGATGTGGCCGACGATGCCCTCACCCTGGAAGTGGTGGGCGATCCCGGCAAGCTCGTGGCGCTGGAGCAGGTGATGGAGCCCTTCGGGATTCTGGAGATCGCCCGCACCGGCAAGGTGGCGCTGGAGAGGGCCTCCGGGGTGAACACCGCCTTTCTGCGGGTCACCGCCTCCAGCAAGCGGGTGCCGGCCTGAGCGCACAGCAACCGCTCAGCCTCACCCGCTCAGTCTCACCCGCTCAGTCTCCGCAGCTCAGTCTCCGCCTCGGACGAGCTTGCCGCCGGACACCAGGCTGGCCTTGGTGATCTTGTCCCCCTGGCGGATTGTGTCGATCACCTCCATGCCCTCGCTCACCCGGCCGAACACGGCATAGCGGCCATCCAGCTCGGGCAGCGCCTCGAGAGCCACGTAGAACTGGGCACTGGCGGAATTGGGATCGGCGGAGCGCGCCATCGCCACGGCACCGCGCTGATGAACCAGGCTGAGCTCCCGGCTCACCCCCGGGTCGGTGAGGGGCTGGCCGTAGCGCGGCGATGCCTCATCCTTCAGCTTCACCTCCAGCGGGATCAACCTCGCCTCGCCGCTGGCGGGATCAACGTAACTGCCGCTGCCGTACTGGCTGGGCGGCACCACCGGATTGGCACTCGCCGGATCGCCCCCCTGCACCACGAAGGGCGTGGGATCGCGCACGACCCGGTGGAACACGGTGCCGTCGTAGACCCCACGCTTCACCAGATCCACGAAATTCCCCGCCGTGAGCGGGGCGGCCTCCCCATCCAGCTCGATCCGCACCTCGCCCCGGCTGGTCTGGAGGGCAACCGTGGCCGGTCCGCTCAGGCAGGGGGTGGTGGCAGTGGCACAGCCCAGGGACCCCTGGCTGACCCGGTTCGGGCTGCAGGCCGCCAGGGCCAGTGGCGCCAGCATGAGCACCATGCCGAGGGAGCAGCGGCGCACCAGCCGCCGCAGGCTGATCGCAACCTGATCGCTCACACGCCCTCCAGCGGCACACCCAGGAAGCGGGCCAGCTGGGCCCCGGAGCTCTCCAGATCGGCCAGGGGCATGGGTTCCCCGACGCGGGTGAGGGGAAGATCCCTGCGCCCCTGCAGCTTGAGCGCCAGACGCCGCCGCGGATTGAGGCCGTCACGCACCTCCACCTTCACCGCCTGGATCTCCCGCAGGGGGATCTCCACATCGATGGTCTGGCGGAAGCCGCGGCGGCTGATCCGGGCCGATCCCGTGGCGCGGTCGAAGCGGTTGCTGCCGGCGCCCACATCCAGACCGATCACCGTCCAGAGATAGGAGGCCAGCAGCACGGCGGCCACGCCGTAGAGGCCCATCACCAGGCCCTGGGGCACGTACACCAGCTCGGCCGGATGGCCGATCGGCAGCAGATCCCTGCCCAGGTAGCTCGAGAGGCTGGTGAGCAGGAAGCCCACGCCGCCGAGGCTCACCACCAGGGCCATGGCCAGGTTGGAGGGGCGGCGGGAACCGAGCACCGGCTGCTCAAGCACGGAGCCAGGCACGGAGGACTGGGCCTTCACGTCAGAGCCCTGCACATCGGAGGGAGGCATCCAGGGGGGGTCGGCAATGGGGCCCATCCTGGCTCGTGGGCGGCCGGCCGGAGGCCGGACTGGGAACCCGGGATGGGAGCAGGTCTCGCAAAGCCAGCTGCGACAAGGGATTTCAGCCCGTTGCAAGCAGCCTCGCGATCCCGGGGAACGTTGTTACCATCGCCCGGTATCCCGCTACCTCCATGACGATCGCTGTAGGGCGCGCGCCAGCGGCACGGGGATGGTTCGACGTCCTCGATGACTGGCTCAAGCGCGACCGCTTCGTATTTGTGGGGTGGTCCGGTCTGCTGCTGTTCCCCTGCGCCTACCTGGCGCTGGGCGGCTGGCTCACCGGCACCACCTTCGCCACCTCCTGGTACACCCATGGCATTGCCAGCTCCTACCTGGAGGGCTGCAACTTCCTCACCGCGGCGGTGAGCACCCCGGCCGACGCCATGGGCCACAGCCTGCTGCTGCTCTGGGGCCCCGAGGCCCAGGGTGACTTCGTGCGCTGGGTGCAGCTCGGCGGCCTCTGGCCGTTCGTGGCCCTGCACGGTGCCTTCGGTCTGATCGGCTTCATGCTGCGCCAGTTCGAGATCGCCCGCCTGGTGGGCATCCGCCCGTACAACGCCATCGCCTTCTCCGGGCCGATCGCGGTGTTCGTCAGCGTGTTCCTGATGTACCCGCTGGGCCAGAGCAGCTGGTTCTTCGCCCCCAGCTTCGGGGTGGCCGCCATCTTCCGCTTCCTGCTGTTCCTGCAGGGCTTCCACAACTGGACGCTGAACCCGTTCCACATGATGGGCGTGGCCGGCATCCTGGGCGGTGCGCTGCTGTGCGCCATCCACGGCGCCACGGTGGAGAACACCCTGTTCGAGGACGGGGAGCAGTCGAACACCTTCAAGGCGTTCGAGCCCACCCAGGAGGAGGAGACCTACTCGATGGTGACGGCCAACCGCTTCTGGAGCCAGATCTTCGGGATCGCCTTCTCCAACAAGCGCTGGCTGCACTTCTTCATGCTGTTCGTGCCGGTGATGGGTCTGTGGACCAGCAGCATCGGCATCATCGGCCTGGCCCTCAACCTGCGCGCCTACGACTTCGTGTCGCAGGAGATCCGCGCCGCCGAGGACCCCGAGTTCGAGACCTTCTACACGAAGAACATTCTTCTGAATGAAGGCATCCGCGCCTGGATGGCACCGGCTGACCAGCCGCACGAAAACTTCGTCTTCCCTGAAGAGGTACTGCCCCGTGGAAACGCCCTTTAATTCCGGCCTGGTGAGTGTCGGGGGCAAGGACCTCGACTCCACCGGCTATGCCTGGTGGGCCGGCAACGCCCGCCTGATCAACCTCTCCGGTCGCCTGCTCGGCGCCCACGTGGCCCATGCCGGCCTGATGGTCTTCTGGGCCGGCGCCATGATGCTGTTCGAGGTGAGTCACTTCACCTTCGACAAGCCCATGTACGAGCAGGGCCTCATCTGCATGCCCCACGTGGCCACCCTCGGCTACGGCGTGGGCCCCGGCGGTGAGGTCACCAATCTCTACCCCTTCTTCGTGGTGGGGGTGCTCCACCTGATCAGCTCCGCCGTGCTCGGCCTCGGCGGGCTGTACCACGCCCTGCGCGGCCCTGAGATCCTGGAGAACTACTCCTCCTTCTTCTCCCAGGACTGGCGTGACAAGAATCAGATGACCAACATCATTGGTTATCACCTGATTCTTTTGGGCGTCGGCGCCCTGCTGCTGGTGTTCAAGGCCATGTTCTTCGGTGGCGTCTACGACACCTGGGCCCCCGGCGGCGGTGACGTGCGCCTGATCACCAACCCCACCCTCAATCCGGGCGTGATCTTCGGCTACCTCACCCGTGCCCCCTTTGGCGGCGAGGGCTGGATCATCGGGGTCGACTCGATGGAGGACATCATCGGCGGCCACATCTGGATCGGCCTGATCTGCATCTTCGGTGGCATCTGGCACGTGATCACCAAGCCTTTCGGCTGGGTGCGCCGCGCCTTCATCTGGAACGGGGAGGCCTACCTGAGCTACAGCCTCGGCGCCCTGAGCCTGATGAGCTTCATCGCCTCGGCCTACATCTGGTTCAACAACACCGCCTACCCTTCGGAGTTCTACGGCCCCACCAACGCCGAAGCCTCCCAGGCCCAGAGCTTCACCTTCCTGGTGCGTGACCAGCGCCTCGGCGCCAACATCGGCTCCGCCATGGGTCCCACCGGTCTGGGCAAGTACCTGATGCGCTCCCCCACCGGCGAGATCATCTTCGGTGGTGAAACCATGCGCTTCTGGGATTTCCGTGGCCCCTGGCTGGAGCCCCTACGCGGCCCCAATGGCCTCAGCCTCGACAAGCTCCAGAACGACATCCAGCCCTGGCAGGTGCGCCGCGCGGCTGAATACATGACCCACGCCCCCAACGCGTCTCTGAACTCGGTGGGCGGCATCATCACCGAGCCCAACTCGGTGAACTTCGTGAACATCCGCCAGTGGCTGGCGTCCACCCAGTTCGTGCTGGCCTTCTTCTTCCTGGTGGGTCACCTCTGGCATGCGGGCCGCGCCCGCGCCGCCGCCGCCGGTTTCGAGAAGGGCATCGACCGTCAGGCCGAGCCCACTCTGGCCATGCCGGACCTCGACTGATCCCGCCTTCCGGTTTCAGGACCCGGACGAAAGCACCCGGAGTTCGACATCTCGAGTTCGACATCCGGATCGTGCCCCAGGGACCTCCGCTTTCAGCGGGGGGCTTTTTTTTTGCGGAAGGGCCACTTCAGCCCCGGGTACCAAGACCTGTCCCCCCGCCCCGGAGCGGGCCTGTCAGATCTGGTCAGACCTCCGAGAGTGCCGGTCATGGCTCAGGCAGACGGGTTCCATACGGTCTGGTGAGCGCTGCAGGTGTTCCTGTCGGCAGCCACTCCCACCCATCCGATACCCATGACCACACCCTCCACCCTGAACGGGTCATCCGGCCCGGTGAAGCCACTGACCAGGGGGCTCACGGCGATGGCCGGCGCCGCCGCCGCCATCGCCGGTCTGCTCAGCACCACGGCACCGGGCGATGCAGCCCCCCGGGGCGTGTCCAGCCCTGCGGCCGGGGTGATCTGTGATGCGGCGGCCCAGAGCTGCTACACCCGCGACGGTGCCTCACTGCAGGAAACCCGCCGCTACTTCGGGCCCCAGGCCGAGCGCCAGCTCTGGGGCGAGCTGATCGGCCGCCGGCCCAGCCAGGAGTTCAGCCTCAGCAACGGCACACGCTGCAATCTGAAGGCCACGACCTGCTGGGTCGAGAGCAACGGCCGGCGGCGCACGGAGCGGGAGATGACCCGGGATCTGTTCGGCTCGGTGGCCCGCAACGACAGGGAGGTGACCACCTACGAGGGTCGCTGCACCCTCGTGCAGGGCTCCAGCGTGGTGCTGCACAACGGCGACTGTTCCCTGCGGCTGGTGGAGCGCAGCAACGGCGTGACGCGCTACGTGGTGATGCAACCGGACGGACGCCGCTTCAACTTCACGGACCGCCGGGGCCGCCTCGAAGTGACCGATGCCACGGGCACCTCGGCGGTGACCTTCATCGACCACGGCTACACCGGCGTGTTCCGTTGGAGCAACCTCACCCTGGTGGCCACGCGCGAGAACCAGGGGCTGAATCGCGGGCGTCTGACCAGTGATGGCATCGGCGACCTGTTCGGTGAGCGTTGAGGGCCGTGCCGCCGGTCAATCGAGCAGCCAGCGGCGCAGCAGCGGCAGGCTGAGGCCGATCACGTTGCTGACGCAGCCCTCCAGACGCTCGATCAGCATCCCCCCGCGGCCCTCGAGGGCGAAGCCACCGGCGCAGCGCAGGGGCTCACCGCTGGCCACATAGGCGGCAATGGCGGCCTCGCCCACGGGGGCGAACTCCACCCGGGTGCTGACCACGGCCACGAGGGGGGCCTGCCCCGGCCGGAGCAGACAGTGCCCGGTGTGCAGGTCTGCCCAGCGGCCGGCCATGCGGCGCCAGCGGGCCGTGGCTTCGGCGACGTCCCGGGGCTTGCCGAAGGCCTCACCCTCGAACTCCAGCACCGAATCACAGCCCAGCAGCGCCGATGCGGCCGGCCCTGGTGCCGGCGCTGCCAGCACGGCCTCCGCCTTCGCCCGGGCCAGCCGCTGCACCAGCTGGCGGGGATCGGGATGATGGATGGCCTGCTCATCCACCCCGCTCACCTGCACGCGATGGCGGATGCCGGCCTGCTCCAGGAGACGGCGCCGCGCCGGGGAGGCAGAAGCGAGTACCAACATCGGCCGCGGTGGGTCAGGGAGAATTCCCCCATGAAACGACGGCCGCCCACCGGCACTGCTGCCCTGCCCCACGACGCCCGCTCCTGGGCGCGGGCCTCCCAGGCCCTGCGCTGCCTGCCGTTCCGGCGCGGGTTCTACGAGCTGGTGGCCACCAGCCCCCTGAGCAGCAGCGCCTTCTGCCGGCTGCCCCAGGCCCGTGAGCTCTGCCGTCGCCCCATGGGTGCCCAACGGGTGGAACAGCACTGGATCTGGCTGATCCGGCTGGGGGTGCTGCGGCGGGAGGTGGATGGCCAGGGCCTCACCGAGCGGGTGCGGCTCACACCGATGGGCCGCGACCTGCTCCACCAGTGGCGCGGAGAGATTCCGGCGGCACCCCTGCTGGAGCGGATCCACCACCAGCTGCGGCGCAGCCGCCCGCGCCTGTGAGGGCGCTGATGGTGCTCGGGACCAGCAGCGGCGCCGGCAAGTCGCTGATGACCGCGGCCCTCTGCCGGGTGCTGCGGCGGCGGGGGGAGCAACCCCTGCCGTTCAAGGGGCAGAACATGAGCAACAACGCCTGGGTGGACGCCAGCGGCGGCGAGATGGCCTACTCCCAGGCCCTGCAGGCCTGGGCAGCGGGGCTCGAGCCCCGCTGCGCGATGAACCCCGTGCTGCTCAAGCCCCAGGGGGACAGCACCAGCGAGGTGATCCACCTCGGCCGCAGCGTGGGCACCGCCCGGGCCGAGCACTACTACCGCGACTGGTTCCGGCCGGGCTGGACCGCGATCCGCCAGGGTCTGCGGGAGCTGCAGGCCGGCCATCCGAACGGGCGGCTGGTGCTGGAGGGCGCCGGCAGCCCGGTGGAGGTGAACCTGCAGGCCCGCGACCTCACCAACCTGCGCCTGGCCCAGTTTCTGCGGGCCCGCTGCCTGCTGGTGGCCGACATCGAGCGGGGCGGGGTGTTCGCCCAGCTGGTGGGCACCCTGGCCCTGCTGTCTCCCGTGCAGCGGCCCCTGATCCGGGGGCTGCTGATCAACCGCTTCCGCGGCCGCCGGGAGCTGTTCGACAGCGGACGCCAGTGGCTCGCGCAGCACACCGGCATCCCCGTGCTGGGCGTCATGCCCTGGCTCGAGGAACTCTTTCCACCGGAAGACTCCCTCGATCTGCTGGAGCGCCGCGGCCGCAAACCCCAGGCCGATCTCCAGATCACGGTGCTGAAGCTGCCCTCCCTGAGCAACTTCTCCGACCTCGACCCCCTCGAGGCGGAACCCAGCGTGCAGCTGCGCTGGCAGAAACCTGAGGAACCGCTCGGGCAGCCCGATGCGGTGATCCTCCCCGGCAGCAAGCAGACCCTGCGGGACCTGGCTGCCATGCAACGCCATGGCTGGCAGGAGCAGCTGCGGGCCTATGTGCACAGCGGAGGCCAGGTGTTCGGCCTGTGCGGAGGCCTGCAGATGCTCGGCCAGGAGCTGCACGACCCCGAGGCTCTGGAGGGAAGCGGCCCTGGCGCCGGGCTGGGCCTGCTGCCCCTGCGCACCAGCTACGGCCATGGCAAGGCCCTGCGGCAGCGGCAGAGCCCGGCCCTGTGGCCCCCCGGTCCGCCGCTGGAGCTGCAGGGGTTCGAGCTGCACCGCGGCCACACCACCTGCATGGCCGCCGCCCATCCCCTGGCGGACGAGGCCGGGCTGGGCTGGTGGCAGCCGGTGGGCCTTCAGGGGGGGACCGTGGCCGGCACCTACCTGCACGGTGTGTTCGACGCTGGCCCCTGGCGGCGCCGCTGGTTGAACCTGCTGCGGCATCGCCGCGGACTGGCGCCCCTGAGCGAACATCACCCCAACCACGCCGAGCAGCGCGATGCCCTGCTCGATCGGCTCGCCGATGCCTTCGAGGCCCACGTCGACCTCACTCCCCTGCTGAGCTCCTGATGCCCACCGGCCCGATCCCGATCCACTGGTCCGATGGCTCCAGCACCCTGGTTCAGCCCGGTTGCCCCTGGCTGGAGGCGGCCCGCCAGGCCGGGTTCATGATCCCCACGGGCTGCCTGGGGGGCAGCTGCGGCGCCTGCGAGATCGACGTGAACGGACGCACGGTGCGGGCCTGCATCGCCACGGTGCCCTCCAGCCGCCGCGGCTCCCTCACGGTGGATCTCGCCGCTGACCCCTTCTGGTGACGCCGGCTGCCGAACCCGCCAGGACCGTGGAGCGCCAGGGGCTCAGGCCTGGATCAGGCCGCCGCCCACCAGCACCTCGCCTGCATAGAACACGGCCGCCTGGCCGGGCGTGATCGAGAACTGCTCCTCGGCGAACTCCAGACGCACGCGATGGGGGCGTTCAGCGGCGCGGTCGGCGTCGGTGGGGGGCAGGGGCGTGAGCAGGGCAGGCTCCGGCGCACTGCGGTAGCGCACCTGGGCCATCACCTCCAGCGGCTGGTCCGGAGCGGCCATCGACACCCAGTTCACCGCGCCCACCACGCAATCGCCGCGGGCCGCCTCACGGCGCGGGGCCACCACCACCCGGTTGAGGGCACCATCGAGCCGCACCACGTGGAGCGGTTCGCTCCAGGCCACACCAAGCCCTTTGCGCTGGCCGATGGTGAAGTGCTCGATCCCGTCGTGCCGGCCCACCACCTGGCCGTCCTGGAGCACGATCTCGCCCTGCCGGGGTGGCAGGTAGGCATCCAGGAAGGCCTTCATGGAGCCGTGATGATCGGCGAGGCAGAGGTCCTGACTCTCGGGCTTGTGGGCGGTGCGCAGCCCATGCCGCTCCGCCTCCAGGCGGGTGTCGGGCTTGGTGAGCTCCCCGAGGGGGAACACGAGGCGCCCCAGCACCTCCTGGGGCAGGTCGTAGAGGAAGTAGCTCTGATCCTTGCGGGGGTCGAGTCCCCGCAGCAGCTGATGCCGCCCGCCCCCATCCCCGGGCACGGGCAGCGGGTCGGCGGCGTCGCTGCGGCGCACGCGGGCGTAGTGGCCGGTGGCCAGCCGCTCCAGACCCCGCTGCTCCCGCGCCCAGGCCAGCATCGGAGCGAACTTCACCTGCCGGTTGCAGCGCGAGCAGGGCAGCGGCGTGATCCCCGCCGCATAGCCCTCCACGAGGAAGTCCACGATCTGGGCGCGGAAATGGTCGCGGAAGTCCACCACGTGGTGGGGCACGCCCAGCTGCTCGCAGATGCCTGCGGCGTCCACCAGCCCCTCGGCGCAGCAGGCCCCCTTGCCGCTCATCAGCCAGAGGGTGAGCCCCTCCACCTGCCAGCCGGCCTCCACCAGCAGGGCGGCCGTGAGCGAGCTGTCCACACCGCCCGAGAGACCCACCGCCACCCGATGGTCACCCGGCCAGCTGCGCAGCCGCTCCAGGGTTTCGGCCCCTGCGCGCGTGGCGGCAGCAGTGCCGGCAGGCGGGGCGGCGGACGTGCCGGCGCGGCTCGACGCGGGGGCAGCGCTGGGCAACGGACGACGGCACGGCAGTACCCCTCCATCATGAAGGGACGTCCCCGCGGGTTGCCGTGCCTGCCCCCTCCTCCAGCAGCCCCCAGCCCGGTCGGGCGGTGCCGCCGCCAGTGGCGGCCCGGCAGCCGGGGCCGAGCTGGCCCGCCCGCGATGCCGGCCACCTGCTGGTGCATGGCGAGCAGATGGCGGCCCTGGAAACCGAGCTCTTCGACCGGGGCATGCCGGTGGAGGCCCTGATGGAGAAGGCGGGCCTGGCGCTGAGCCGGAGGCTGCTGGCGCAGCACGGTGCACGGCTGCGCAGCCAGGGCGCCGTGGTGCTGGTGGGACCAGGCCACAACGGGGGTGATGGCCTGGTGGTGGCCCGGGAGCTCCACCTGGCCGGCATCGCCGTGCGGGTGTGGTGTCCGTTCGAGCGGTGCAAGCCCCTCACGGCAGCCCACCGCCGCTATGCGGCCTGGCTGGGCATTCCGATCGAGGCCGAGCCGCCCGATCCGGCCGGAACTGCGCTCTGGCTCGACGCCCTGTTCGGCCTGAACCAGAACCGCCCTCCCGGGGAAGCTCTGGAGGAGCTGCTCCAGGCGCGGGAGCGGGGGATGCCGAACGCTCTGGTGGCCATCGACGTGCCCACGGGCCTCTGCAGCGACAGCGGCCGCTGCCTCGGGGCCGTGGCGGCCCGCGCCTGCCGCACGCTCTGCCTGGGGCTGGTGAAGATCGGCCTGATCCAGGACCCCGCCCTGCACTGGGTGGGCGATCTGGAGACGGTGCCGCTGGGGCTGCCGGCCGCGGTGCTGGAGGCCCTGCCGGCCGGCCAGCCCCTCGGCCTGCGCGGCGACGACCTGGCCAGCGCCCCCTGGCCCCGGCTGCCTGTGGCGGCCTCGAAATACGAACGCGGCCGGGTTCTGCTGGTTGCCGGCAGCGGACGCTATCCGGGAGCTGCCCAGCTGGCCCTGCAGGGGGCCAGCGCCACGGGCTGCGGCAGCCTGCGCATGGCGGCCCCCACGGTTCTGGCCGGGGCTCTCACCGCCAGGGCGCCCCACCTGGTGCTGGACCCGCCCCTTGGCTGCGATGCGGCGGGAGCCCTGTTGCTCGCAGGCCTGGCCGACCTCGAGCTGCAGCGACTCGACGCCGTGCTGGTAGGCCCCGGCCTGGGCCGGCTGGATCCAGGGCTGGGTGCACCCGGTGCCGCCGCAGAGCGCCGGGCCTGGGAGCTGCTGCTGCAGTTTCCAGGCCTGCTGGTGCTGGATGCCGATGGACTCAACCGTCTCGCCGAGGCCGGGGTCGGCGGGCCCGGGGCCAGCCCTGAAGCCTGGCTGCGCGCCCGCTCGGGGCCCACATGGCTCACGCCCCATGGGGGGGAATTCGGCCGTCTGTTTCCGGCCTGGGCCATGGCGCCGCCCCCCCAGGCCGCCTGCAGTGCCGCCGTGGCGGCGGGGGTGAACCTGGTGCTGAAGGGGGCCCGCAGCGTGGTGGCGGGAGCGGATGGCCGCTGCTGGCAGCTCTGTGAAGCCGAGCCCAGCGCAGCCCGCGGCGGCCTCGGCGACGTGCTGGCCGGCTTTGCGGCCGGCCTGGGAGCCATGGCCATGGCCAGCACGGCCGAGGCCGGCGCCGAACTGCTGGCCTCGGCCTGCCTGGCCCACGCCATCACCGCGCGGCGGGTGCGGCGGGCCGGCGGCCCCGGCAGCTGCACCCCCATGGCGGTCGCCACGGGCCTGGCGGGGCTGGAGCCGCTGGCGAGCGGCGAAGCAACTCCTGGCTGAAGGCGCGGGCCGAACGTGTGTATTCAGAAACATCAACCATGTGCTTTTGCAAGCAAAAGCTGAAGGGTTATGGAAATAACAACGGACGCAGCCTTTTCACGCGGATAGTCTTAGTCCTCGACTGCCGACCCATGAATTCCCCGTCCCTGGGCGCCCGCACCGGCGAGAGCAGTCGCACCGGCGAGAGCAGTCGCGCCAGTGAACGCAGCAGCGAGAGCAGTCGCAGGCGCAGCAGTGATCCGATCAGCTGGTACCTGGCCAGCATCGGCCGCGAACCTCTGCTCACTCCTGCCGAGGAGATCGAACTCGGCAACCAGGTGCAGACCATGATGCAGCTGGTGGAGGCCGGCAAGCCCGCCTACAGCGACCACGAGAAGAAACTGCTGCGGATCGGCAGGCGCTCCAAGCAGCGGATGATGAAGGCGAACCTCCGCCTCGTTGTGAGCGTGGCGAAGAAGTACCAGGGCAAGGGCCTGGAGCTGCTCGACCTCATCCAGGAAGGCTCGCTGGGGCTGGAGCGGGCCGTGGAGAAATTCGACCCCACCCGCGGCTACAAATTCTCCACCTACGCGTTCTGGTGGATCCGCCAGAGCATGACCCGCGCCATCGCCTGCCAGTCGCGCACCATCCGCCTGCCGGTGCATCTGAGCGAACGGCTCAGCGCCATCCGCAAGGTGAGCCTTGAACTGGCCCACAAGCTGGGGGCCATGCCCAGCCGCCAGGAGATCGCCGAGGCGATGGAGATCCCCCTCGATGAGCTCGATGGCCTGCTGCGCCAGGCCCTCACCACCTCGAGCCTGGATGCCCCGGTGAATGGCGACGAGGGCCGCAGCTTCCTCGGCGACCTGATCGCCGACTCCAGCGAGGAGGAGCCCCTCGACCGGGTGGAGCGGGGGCTCAATCACGAGCAGCTGGATCACTGGATGAATCACCTGAGCGAGCAGGAGCGCCACGTGCTCCAGCTCCGCTTCGGTCTGGCAGGCCGGGAGCGTCACACCCTGGCCGAGATCGGCCGCCAGCTCGACGTGTCGCGGGAGCGGGTGCGGCAGGTGGAGCTGAAGGCCCTGCGTAAGCTGCGCAACCTCACCCGCCGCCTGCCCAGCGGCATCTGACGCTCCGGCCCCGGGGCGTTCCGGCCCGGTGCGTCCGCCGCTCGTCTACCACCCCGCCTACTCGGCGCCGCTGCCGAGCAGCCATCGCTTCCCGATGGCCAAGTTCCGGCTGCTGCTGGAGCGGTTGCAGCAGCTGGAGCTGGCGGGCCCCGGGGAGCTGCATCAACCGCTGCCGGTTCCCCGGCGCTGGCTGGAGGCCGTGCACCCGCGCACCTATCACCAGGCCTTTGCCCGGGGTGAACTCAGCCGTGCCGACCAGCGGCGGATCGGTCTGCCGGCCACCGAGCCCCTGGTGCGGCGCACCTGGCTGTCGGTGGGAGGCACCCTGCTCACGGCCCGGCTGGCGCTGCGGCACGGCATCGCCTGCCACCTGGCCGGGGGAACCCACCACGCCTTCCCGGCCTACGGCAGCGGCTTCTGCATCTTCAACGATGTGGCCGTGGCCAGCACGGTGCTGCTGGGGGAAGGGGCCGTGCGGCGCCTGATGGTGGTGGATCTGGATGTGCACCAGGGCGATGGCACCGCAGCGATCTTCGCTGCAGAACCCCGCGTGTTCACCCTGTCGGCCCATGGGGCCAGCAACTTCCCCCTGCGCAAGCAGACCAGCGACCTCGACATCCCCCTGAGCGACGGGATGGAAGACCACGAGTATCTGGTGGCGATCGGCAACCACCTGCCGGATCTGCTGGATCAGCTGCAACCCGATCTGGTGCTGTACAACGCCGGGGTGGACCCCCACCGCGACGACCGGCTGGGCAGGCTCTGCCTCAGCCACGCCGGACTGATCAACCGGGATCGGCTCGTGCTCGATGCCTGCCTGCGGCGCAGGATCCCCGTGGCCACCGTGATCGGCGGAGGCTACGGACCTCTCCAGGAGCTGGTGGAGCGCCACGCCCTGGTGTTCCGGGCTGCCGCCGAGCAGGCCAGGCTGCACGGACTCTGAACCGGGCAGCCTGCGGGGCCGGTGTCAGTCTTCCGCCCAGATGTAGCGGGTGAGCTCGGCGGCATCAGGTTCTGGAGCTTCGAGGGCGAAGCTCACGCAGTCGGCCACTTCGGCATCGATGTCCCTGTCGATGGCCTTGAGCTCATCGGCCGAGGCCAGGCCCTGTTCCACCAGGTGGGCCGCCAGGCGGTTGATCGGGTCGCGCTTGGCCCAGAACTCCTTCTCGGCCTCGGCCCGCAGCTCGTCGGGATCGGCCAGGGAGTGGCCGCGGTAGCGGTAGGTGAGGCACTCCAGCAGGGTGGGACCTTCCCCGGCCCTGGCCCGCTCGATGGCCCGCTGGGCCGCGGCGCGCACCGCGAGCACATCCATGCCGTCCACCTCCTCGCCGGCCATGCCGAAGGCCGCGGCCTTGCGCCAGATCTCGGGGTCACTGGTGGCCCGGTTGTGGTCCATGCCGATGGCCCACTTGTTGTTCTCCACCACGAACAGGATCGGCAGCTTCCAGAGGGCCGCCATGTTCAGGCACTCGTAGAACTGGCCGATGTTGCAGGTGCCGTCGCCGAAGAAGGCCGCCGTCACGGCATCACTGGAAGCATCACCGAGGGCGTCGCGCTTGTAGCGGCTGGTGAAGGCCGCGCCCAGAGCCACCGGGATGCCCTCGCCGATGAAGGCATAGCCCCCCAGCAGGTGATGCTCCCGGGAGAACAGGTGCATCGAGCCGCCGCGGCCCTTGCTGCAGCCGGTTTCCTTGCCGAACAGCTCGCTCATCACCTGGCGGGCCGGCACACCGCAGCTGAGGGCATGCACGTGGTCGCGGTAGGTGCTGCAGAACCAGTCGTGCTGGGCCCGCATGGCCTTGATCACCCCCGTGCTCACGGCCTCCTGACCGTTGTAGAGGTGCACGAACCCGAACATCTTGCCGCGGTAGTACATCTCCGCGCACTTGTCCTCGAAGCGGCGGCCCAGCACCATGTCGCGATACAGCATCAGCCCCTCGTCGCGGTTCACCGTGGCCGGTGTGGCGGGATAGAGGTTTTCGAGCCGCTCGGCATGGGGACCGGCCCCGAAGCCCCCGTCGGCGGAACAGCCCGGTGCGCCGCTGCCGGCAAGGCCGGAGGCCGCCGTGATGTCGCGACTGGTGTCAGCCTGGGTCATGTCGGAAAGTGCCTCAGAAAGTCCCGCGATGGGCCCCTGGTCAGGCAGGAAGCTGGCTGAACTGTACGGGGTCCGGCTGCAGGAACTGTGAGAAGGGCAGCCAAAACCGAAGACCCTGACTACAGTCGGCCCTCAGTGGCCAGCCCGGGTTGGAACTGCCGATCGATCACTTCCGGTTGCTCGGTGTCAGTCCGACCACGGATGCCCAGACTGTTCTGCGCACCCTGGAGCAGCGCCTCAACCGGCCGCCGGACCACGGCTTCACTCCCGAGACCCTGCAGGCCCGGGAATCACTGCTGCGCCTGAGCGCCGACCTGCTCACCAACAGCGAGCGGCGCGCGGCCTACGAGTCGGAGCTCACCGCCCTGGCCAGCAGCGAACAGCCTCTCCAGGCCGGCCTGGAGATTCCCACCAGCCGCGAACTCGGCGGGTTGCTGCTGTTGCTGGAGGCCGACCAGCCGCTCGAATGCTTCAGCCTGGCCCGGCGCTGCCTGCAGCCTCCCCAGGCCCCCACCCTCGGCAGTGGCCGCGAGACCGACCTCAGCCTGCTGGCCGGCCAGGCCTGCCTGGCGGGCGGGGCCGAACTGCAACGTCACCGCCGCTACGAGGCCGCCGCACACACCCTGCAGGAAGGCCTGCAGCTGCTCCAGCGGATGGGGCAGCATCCGGCCCTGCGCCAGCAGATCAGCGACGAGCTCAAGCGGCTGCGGCCCTTCCGGGTGCTGGATCTGCTCAGCCGCAACCTGGCGGCCTCCGAGGAGCGCGCCGAAGGCATCGCCCTGCTCGAAGACCAGGTGCGCGAGCGGGGGGGGCTGGAGGGCAGCGACGACCCCACCCTCACGCCGGAGGAGTTCCAGGCCTTCTTCAAGCAGATCCGCGCCTACCTCACGGTGCAGGAGCAGGTGGACCTGTTCAGCCGCTGGGCGGAGAGGTCCCCGGCTGCCGATTTCCTGGCCAGCACGGCCCTCACCGCCTCCGGGTTCGCCCAGCGCAAGCCGGATCGCATCGCCGCAGCCCTGCGGCGGCTGGAGGCCGCGGGCCAGGAAGGGATCCAGCCCCTGCTGGCCTGCCTGCATCTCCTCCTGGGCCAGGTGGAGGCCGCCCAGCACGCCTTCCGCCAGGGGGCGAGCCCTGAGCTCAGGGAGTGGGCGGAGCAGCAGAGCAGCGATCCGCTGGCCCAGCTCTGCGCCTACTGCACCGACTGGCTGGCCCGCGATGTGCTGCCGGGCTACCGCGACCTGGAGGCCGATCCCGACCTGGAGGCCTACTTCGCCGACCGCGACGTGCAGGCCTACATCAACCGGCTGGCGCCGACACCGCCTCCCCCGGCAGCGGCGGAACCATCCGTTCTGCCCGACCACTGGGCCAGCGACAGCGGCGATTTCGGCAGCGGGGACCCCCTGACCCCCCAGGCCTGGAGCCCGTCCGGGGAACTGCTCGACACTGACGACACTGACGACGCTGATGACGATGGTTTCCCTGACGACGGGCCGTGGATCGGTGGCTGGTGGCCGCGAAGCTGGCGCCTGCCCGATCTCCCCCCGCTGCCATGGCCGCCGCCGCTCTCCCGGCGCCAGGGGCGCATCACGGCCGCGGCGGCCGCCCTCCTGCTGGCCGCAGGAGCGGCACTGCTGCTGCGGCCGCGGCCCGATGCCACACCGATCCCTGTGGAGCCCAGCCCGTCCAGCGCGGTGCCGGAGCCCAAGGCAGCCCCAGGCCCCGATGCACCGCCCAGCACCCCGGCCCCAGGCGGCAGCACCCCATCCCCGAACCAGGCCGCGCTGCCCCTGAGCGCAGCGGCA
Organism: Cyanobium sp. NIES-981; assembly: GCF_900088535.1. Lineage (NCBI taxonomy): Bacteria > Bacillati > Cyanobacteriota > Cyanophyceae > Synechococcales > Prochlorococcaceae > Cyanobium > Cyanobium sp. NIES-981. Next base: position 2,452,932 of record NZ_LT578417.1, read on the forward strand.
CCCACCGAGGCGGAGCTGAAGGGCTTGCTGGAAACCTGGCTGGCCGCCAAGGCGGCCGTGCTCGAGGGCCAGCAGGCCCCGGTTCCCCTCGACCAGCTGGCGCGGCCTGGCCAGATCGAGCGTCTGCAGCAGGAACGCCGGGAGGACGCAGCCCGGCAGCAGACCCAGAAGATCGACGCCAGAGTGGGCGACGTGACGGTCGAGGAGCGCAGTGCCGGCCGGATCGCCATCCTGGCGACCATCAACTACAGCGACCAGAGGCTGGATGCCGAGGGCAAGCCGGCGGGCCCCAGCTCCGCCGCCACCTTGCGCAACCGCTACGTGTTCGGCCGCGATGGGGGGGTGTGGCGCCTGGCGAGCTTCGGCGCCGCCCGCTGAGCCACTCCCCCGGCGGCGCGGGTTTTTACGATCCTGGGCTGCGGCCACCGCCGCCCGACCCTCCCCTGCGCCCCCACCGCGATGTTCGACGAGCTCTCCCAGCGGTTTGAAGACGCCGTCAAGAACCTGCGCGGCCAGGGGGCGATCAGCGAAACCAACATCGAGGGCGCCCTGAAGGACGTGCGCCGGGCGCTGCTGGAGGCGGACGTGAGCCTGCCGGTGGTGAAGGACTTCGTGGACGAGGTGCGCCGCAAGGCCGTGGGCGCCGAGGTGGTGCGCGGCATCAGCCCGGATCAGAAGTTCATCCAGGTGGTGCACGAGCAGCTCGTCGACACCATGGGGGGCGAGAACGCACCGCTGGCGGCGGGGGGCAAGCCCGGCGAACCCTCGGTGGTGCTGATGGCCGGTCTGCAGGGTGCCGGCAAGACCACCGCCACCGCCAAGCTGGGCCTCCATCTCAAGGAGCAGGGCCGGCGGGCCCTGCTGGTGGGAGCCGACGTGTATCGGCCGGCGGCCATCGAGCAGCTCAGGACCCTGGGGGGGCAGATCGGGGTGGAGGTGTTCAGCCTCGGCACCGAGGCGAAGCCCGAGGACATCGCCGCCGCCGGCGTGGCCAAGGCCCGCGAGGAGGGGCACGACACGGTGCTGGTGGACACCGCCGGCCGCCTCCAGATCGACGCGTCGATGATGGAGGAGATGGTGCGGATCCGCGAGGCCGTGCAGCCCGATGAGGTGCTGCTGGTGGTGGATTCGATGATCGGCCAGGAGGCCGCCGAACTCACCCGTGCCTTCCACGCGCAGGTGGGCATCACCGGCGCCGTGCTCACCAAGCTCGACGGCGACTCCCGCGGCGGCGCCGCCCTCTCGATCCGCAAGGTGAGCGGCGCCCCGATCAAGTTCATCGGCACCGGAGAGAAGGTGGAGGCGCTCCAGCCGTTCCACCCCGAGCGGATGGCCAGCCGGATTCTGGGCATGGGCGATGTGCTCACCCTGGTGGAGAAGGCCCAGAAGGAGGTGGAGCTGGCCGATGTGGCGCGGATGCAGCAGAAGCTGCAGGAGGCCAGCTTCGACTTCTCCGACTTCGTGCAGCAGATGCGGCTGATCAAGCGGATGGGGTCCCTGGGGGGCCTGATGAAGATGATCCCGGGGATGAACAAGATCGACGACGGCATGCTCAAGCAGGGGGAGCAGCAGCTCGGGAAGATCGAGGCGATGATCAGCTCGATGACCGCCGCCGAGCGGGAGAATCCCGACCTGCTGGCCTCGATGCCCTCCCGCCGGCGCCGCATTGCCCAGGGCAGCGGCCACACCCCCGCCGAGGTGGACAAGGTGTTGGCCGATTTTCAGCGGATGCGGGGCTTCATGCAGCAGATGACCAAGGGCGGCGGCATGCCCGGGATGCCCGGGATGGGGGGCATGCCTGGCATGGGCGGCGGCTTCCCCGGCATGGGGGGCTTTCCCGGCATGCCGGGGATGGGCGGCCCGGCGGGTCCAGGCGGCAGAGGGGGTGGAAGCCGCAAGGCGAACCGGCCACCGAAGAAGCGGAAGGGCTTCGGCCAGCTCTGAACCCCACCAGGTACATTGGTTGTTTGGACACCTAGCGGCACAGCCACGATGATCAAGCTCCGCCTGAAGCGGTTCGGCAAGAAGCGGGAAGCGAGCTTCCGCCTCGTGGCCACCAACAGCACCTCCCGCCGGGATGGGCGTCCGCTCGAGGAGCTGGGCTTCTACAACCCCCGCACCAAGGAGACCCGGCTCAACACCGAGGCCATCCGCGCCCGTCTCGCTCAGGGCGCCCAGCCCACCGACACGGTGCTGACCCTGCTCGAGCGGGGCGGGCTGGTGGAGAAGACGGTGCGCCCATCGGTGACCGCAGGCCAGGCCAAGCAGGCGGCCGCCCGCGAAGCCGCTGCCAAGCAGGCGGCCAGGGAAGCCGCGGAAGCCAAGGCGGCAGCCGAGGCCAAGGCAGCTGAGGAGGCTGCAGCCGCCGCCGAACCGGCTGCCGAGGCTTGAGCCCCAGCCCCACCGCAGAACCTGGAGGACGCAGCAGCACCTCCATCGCCCTGCCCAACTCCGCCGCCGCCCTGGCCCTGGCGGGTCCGGCCGAAGCCACCCTGCGCCAGCTCGAGGCCCTCACCGGCGCCTCCCTGGTGCTGCGGGGTCTTGATCTCTGGATCGCGGCCCGTCCGAACCAGCTGCAGCGCGCCACCGCCCTGGTGGAGATGCTGAGGCCGCTGTGGGATCAGGGACAGGCCATCAGCCCGGTGGATCTGCAGACGGCCCTCCAGGCCCTCGACACCGACCGCACCGAGGAACACCGCGCCCTCGGCCAGCACGTGCTGGCCCGCAGCCAGAGCGGTCAGCTGCTGCGGCCCCGCACCCTGCGGCAGAAGGCCTACGTGGAGGCCATGGAGCACCACGACCTCACCCTGGCCCTGGGTCCGGCCGGCACCGGCAAGACCTTTCTGGCCACGGTGCTGGCTGTGCGGATGCTGAATGAACGCCGGGTGCAGCGTCTGATCCTGACGCGGCCCGCCGTGGAGGCGGGCGAGCGGCTGGGTTTTCTCCCTGGCGACCTGCAGCAGAAGGTGGATCCCTACCTACGGCCCCTCTACGACGCCCTTCACGCCCTGCTGGGCGCCGAACGCACCACCGCCCTTCTCGAGAAGGGGGTGATCGAGGTGGCTCCGCTGGCCTACATGCGCGGGCGCACGCTCGCGGACGCTTTCGTGATCCTCGATGAGGCCCAGAACACCACCAGCGCCCAGATGCGCATGGTGCTCACCCGGCTGGGCGAGAACTCCCGGATGGTGGTCACGGGCGATCCCACCCAGCTGGATCTGCCGCCGGGGGTCACCAGCGGGCTCAGCGAGGCGGCCGACGTGCTCGAAGGGGTGGAAGGGGTGGCCATCTGCCGGCTGAGTGCGGCCGATGTGGTGCGCCATCCCCTGGTGCAGCGCCTTGTCACCGCCTACGCACAGCGCGACGCGGGCCGCGAACCTGGAGGCCGGCGGCCCGCGCCCACGCGGCCAGCACCACGCCGCCCCTGAACCTCAGCAACCGCAACAGGCCTGCGGGCGGGCGCTCCGCCTTTGCCCATGGGGAGATCCGCACCTGCCGCAGGCCTCCGGGCTCTGCCACCACCGATGCGGCGCTGGCAGGATGGTGGGAGTTCGAAACCTGGTGCGCCATGCCGGCCAGCAGCAATTTTCAGGAGGCCATCCGCGAGGCGCAATCCAGCGCGCTCGTGGGGCCCAATGTGGTCAACAAGGCCCTGCCGTATGTGGGCGGCGGCATGGTGCTCACCGCCGGCGGGGTGATCGGCGGCCTGTCGATGATCGGCAGCCCGTTGTTCATGCCCCTGTTCTGGGTGGCCCTGATCGGCAACTTCATCCTCTTCTTCGTCGCCCAGAACGTGGCGATGAAGGGGAACAACAGCACGGCGCTGCCGATCCTGGCCGTCTACAGCCTGATCACCGGCTTCACCCTCAGCGGCATCGTGGCCTACGCCCTCAGCGTGGCGGGGGTGGGGGCCATCGGCACCGCCACCCTGGCCACGGGCATCACCTTCGTGGTGGCCTCCTTCGCCGGCCGTCGCATGAGTGACAGCGTCGGCCAGGCCCTCACCGGTGTGGTGGGCCTCGGGATCATCGGCCTGCTGATCGCGATGGTGGTGCAGATCGTGGGCAGTATCTTCGTGCCCGGCATGTTCGGCGGCAACGGCTTCGAGCTGCTGATCGCCGGCTTCGGCACCGTGCTGTTCATCGGTGCCGCCTTCGTGGACTTCTACACGATGCCCCGCACCTACAGCGACGAGCAGTACCTGGCCGGCGCCCTGGGGATGTACCTCACCTACATCAACCTGTTCATCTTCATTCTGCGGCTGATCATCGCCCTGCAGGGCGGTGGACGCCGCGACTGACCTGTCAGCAGCCTGGCCCTGGCCAGCAGGACCTGCCCCAGCCAGAGGCCATGCATCGGCGCCCCCCACGGGGCGCTTTTTTCATGGGTGAACGCGGGAGTGAACCCGGCGGTCGGGCCGGCAACCCAGGGGGCTTCAGCCTTCCGCCACCGCCTCCACGGCCCCGGCGATCGCACGGCGCTGCTCGGCGTCGTAGCCCCAGCGATCGAGAAACGCCACATCCTCCCCTTCGCCGCAGCCGGCGGCGGCCAGCAGGATCTCCAGCCGCTGCTTCACGGCATGGGGGTCGAGCAGGCGCAGCAGCTCGGTGCAGCGGCTGGCCACCCGTTCCGAGCCGCTCTGCTGGGCCCCATCGCCGGCCCGGGCGTGGTGCAGGGCCATGGCGGTGCTCATGGCCAGGTTGCGGGCCGAGAGATCCACCACCCCCTCCCCGGCCGCCCGCAGCTGCAGCACCAGCGGCTCGGGGAGGCGGTCCATCAGCGGACAGTCGCCGGCCAGGCTCACCACGAAGAAGCCCCGGGCCCCGTCGCGGGCCGCCACCAGCTCCGCCACCCGATCGGCCAGCACCTCGTCGCTGAGTTCGCCGTTCTCCCACAGGCCCAGCCACTGGGCCGTGATCTCCATCGCCTGCTGAAAGGTGGGTTCGAGGGGCGTGGTGGTCATGGCGCCAGGGCGGGGGAAAGGACACGCTCCCCTAGAGGTTATGGACCCGGCGGCGCCGTGGTGGCCTCCTTGCGGCCCCGTGGCGGCCCCGTGGTGGTCCCCCGGCGGCCATGGGCTGACAATCTGGACCCCATGCACCCAACCGAGCCGCCCACCAATTCCGGCCCACAACGGCCCGCACCTGAGGAGGAGGCTGGGGCGGGCGTGCTGCTGCCCGTGCCCGATCCGGCCGAGTCGGCCCGCCTGCTGGGCGGTGGCCCGGGCGCTCCGGCGTTCCGCTCCGGCTTCGTGGCCCTGATCGGCCGGCCGAACGTGGGCAAGTCCACCCTGCTCAACCAGCTGGTGGGCCAGAAGGTGGCCATCACCTCCCCGGTGGCCCAGACCACCCGAAACCGGCTGCGGGCCATCCTCACCACGCCCAAGGCCCAGCTGGTGCTGCTCGACACCCCCGGCATCCACAAGCCCCACCACCTCCTCGGCGAGCGGCTGGTGAAGACGGCCCGCAGCGCCATCGGCGAGGTGGACGTGGTGCTGCTGCTGGTGGACGGCAGCCAGAGCGCCGGCCGCGGCGATGGCTTCATCGTGGAGCTGCTGCGCCACTGCCGCGCCCCCGTGCATGTGGCCCTGAACAAGCACGATCTGGTGTCTGCCGATCAGGCGGCGGCGCTGGCGGAGAGTTACCGCGGCCTGCTGGCCGGCCGGGGCGATTTCGCCATGCCGGAGAGGAGCGAACCTCTGGGTTGGCCCCTCCACCCGGTGAGCGCCCTCACCGGCGAGGGCACCGCCGAACTGGTGGACGCCCTCAGCGCTGACCTGCCACCCGGCCCCCACCTCTATCCGGCCGATGCGGTGAGCGATCAGCCCGAGCAGCTGCTGATGGCGGAACTGATCCGCGAGCAGGTGCTCAGCCACACCCGCGAGGAAGTGCCCCACTCGGTGGCCGTGAGCATCGACCGGGTGGTGGACGACGGCCCCCGCACGGCCGTGCTGGCCACCGTGCTGGTGGAGCGCTCCAGCCAGAAGGGCATCCTGATCGGCAAGGGCGGGCGGATGCTGAAGACCATCGGCCAGGGCGCCCGCCTGCAGATGGAGAAGGTGTTCTCCGGGCCGGTGTACCTGGAGCTGTTCGTGAAGGTGGTGCCGGGCTGGCGCCGCAGCGCCGCCCGCCTGGCCGAGCTGGGCTACAGGGGGGAGTAGGAGCGGCGCGTGGGAGTGGCGGGTGAGAGCGGAGGGTGAGAGCGGAGAGTGAGCAGGGCGACTGAGAGAATGGCCCGATGAGCGACACCCCAGCCTTTCCGCCCGAGGAGATCGGCGCCTTCCTGCGCTTCTGCGCCGGTGAGTGGATGAGCCTGCGCAGCGAGTTCGCCCTGGGGGAAGCGGAGGCGGCAGGGCACGAGGCCGGCGAGGGCGACGAATGGCACAGCAGCGAGCGGGGCGAGCTGGTGGTGACCTTCCTGGAGCCGGCAGCAGGCCACGGCCCGGGCGGCTTGCGGGTGGGTCCCAGGAACAGCCCGCAGCGGGAGCTGCACTTCAGCTCCGATGGCCGTTTCTCCAGTGGGGCGGCAGGCACCCCAGCTGAGGCCACGCTGCTGGAGGGAGAGTGGGAACTCTGGCCCGACGGCAGCCTCGAACTCCGGCTCCAGCAGGAGGGCCGCGAGGTGCGGGAGCGCATCTGGTTCACCAAGCCCAACCTGCGGCTGCGCAGCACGGTGGAACGGCAGGGGGACGGCAGCCCGGAACGGGCCAGCTTCAGCTCCGAGATCCGCCGGGTGAGCCGTCCCGCCGCCGGCAGCTGATGGCGATGCGGCTGGACGTGGTGAGCCTCACGCCCGAGGCCTTCGCCCCGCTGCTGAGCCTCGGGGTGATCGGACGCGCCTTCGCCGCCGGCATCGCCGAGCTGCATGTGCACAATCCCCGCGATCACGCCACCGACCGCTACCGCAAGGTGGATGACGAGCCCTACGGCGGCGGCGCCGGCATGGTGCTCAAGCCCGAGCCCGTGTTCGCCGCGGTGGAGGCCATCCCCGTGCTGCCCCGGCGGCGGGTGCTGCTGATGAGCCCCCAGGGGCAGCCGCTGCGGCAGGCCGACCTGCGCCGCTGGGCCGGCGAGGCCGACCAGCTGGTGTTTCTCTGCGGCCACTACGAGGGCTTCGATGAGCGCATCCGCTGCCTCGCCGATGAGGAGGTGTCGATCGGCGATTTCGTGCTCACCGGCGGCGAGCTGCCAGCCGCCGTGATCATCAATGGCGTGGTGCGGCTGCTGCCGGGCACGGTGGGCACCGCAGCCTGCCTGCAGGAAGAGAGCCACAGCACCCTGCTGCTGGAGCATCCCCACTACACCCGGCCGGCCAGCTTCCGGGGCCTGGAGGTGCCGGCCGTGCTGCGCAGCGGCGACCACGGCGCCGTGGCCCGCTGGCGCCTGGAGCAGCAGCAACAGCGCACCGCCGAACGCCGCCCCGATCTCTACGCCCGCTGGCAGGCGCAGCAGCAGGCCGGCCCACCCCCATGCTGATCACCACCACCCCCAGCCTCGAGGGCCAGACCATCCAGCACTATCTGGGTCCGGTGCACGGCGAGGCGATCCTGGGCGCCAACATCTTTCGCGACCTGCTGGCCTCGGTGCGCGATGTGGTGGGCGGCAGGGCCCGGGCCTACGAGAAGGCGCTGCAGCAGGCCCGCCAGGAGGCCATGGAGGAGCTGGCCCGCAGGGCCGAGCTGCTGGGCGCCGACGCCGTGGTGGGCCTGCAGCTCGACACCGAGGTGCTGGGCCAGTCGGGCGGAATGCTGATGGTGTGCGCGGTGGGCACGGCGGTGCGCCTGGAGGAGGCGGGTCGTGGCCGCGCCCTGCCCCTGCCGCCGCCGCCTCTGCCGCCCCAGGCCTGAGACGGCGGAGCGGCTCAGATCTGCCCCTGCTGGAGACCCTTCAGGGCCGCCAGCAGCGACGCCGGGCTCTGGGGATCCACCATCAGCACACTGCCCCCCTTCGCCTGGGCCATCTCCTGCCCCATCACCATCCAGTCGCTGGCCAGCAGCAGCCGCAGGGCTTCGGCCGCGGCGGGGTTGGCCTCGATCGCCTCGGCCAGCCGGGTGGCCGCCGCGGCCCTGGCCTCCGCCTGAAGCGTCTGCTGCTTGGCCTCCGCCTCAGCCTGCAGCAGCAGGGCCTGGGCCCGGCCGCGGGCGGCGTTGAGCTCGCTGTCGCGCACCCCCTCCGAGCGCAGGATGGCGGCCCGCTTCTCCCGCTCGGCGGTCATCTGCTGCTCCATCGCCTGCTGCACCCCGGCCGAGGGGTGGATGTCGCGCAGCTCCACCCGGGTCACCTTCACGCCCCAGGGGTCGGTGGCCTGATCCAGCTCCCGCAGCAGGGCCTCGTTCACCTCCTGGCGGGTGGTGAAGGTCTGGTCGAGGTCGAGCTTGCCCATCTCGGCGCGGATCTGGGTGAGCACCAGGTTCACCATCGCCGCCTGCAGGTTGTCGACGCCGTAGTAGGCGCGGGCGTGCTCCAGCAGTTGCCAGTACACCACCGCATCCACCTCGATCGACACGTTGTCGCGGGTGATGCACTGCTGGGGCGGAATGTCGAGCACCCGCTCCTTGAGGGATTCGTGGCTCACCACCTTCTCCACCACCGGCAGCACGAAGGAGAGGCCCGGCTGGAGCTGGCGGTCGTACTTGCCGAGGCGCTCCACCAGGCGCGACTGGCCGCCGCTGGTCACCTTGATGCTGTTCACCCCGAGGAACGCCATCACCAGCAGGGCCGGCAGCCCGAACAGGGTTTCCATCGCCGGAGCAGCAGCACGGTCCCAGGCTAGGCAGCATGGAGAGAGCCCACCACCCGACCCCATGGCCCTGGCGTCCCTGATCTGGCTGCTGGTGGGCCTGGGCCTGCTGGCGATCGAATGGCTGGGTGCGGAATTCGACGGCCTGTTGGAGGCGGCCGTGGCGGCGCTGGTGGCGTCGGTGCTGAGTGCCCTGCTGCCCTGGCCGCCGCTGCTGCAGGTGGCGGCCTTCGCGGTGCTGAGCGGCCTGGGTCTGCTGGCCCTGCGGGGCTGGGAGAAGCGCAGCCGGGAGCGGGCGATTCCCGCCAGCAGCCGCAGCCAGCGGGCCGAGGTGATCGGGGGCTTCGACGGCGGCCCGGAAGGGCGGGTGCGCTGGCAGGGCCAGAGCTGGGCCGCCGTCTGCCTGGAGACGGGCGCCCCGCTGCCGCCCGGCGCCGCCGTGACGGTGATGGGGCGCGACGGCAACCAACTCCAGGTTGTTGCCGAAGGCAGGAGCGGCTCTACCTGAACTGGTCCATGGCCTCGAACCAGTCCAGAAACAGGCGCATCCATAGCGACCTTCTCGCGGGGATTCGATATCATGAATGTTCAAATATTTTGACTACATGAGTCCCGATAAAATACCAATCTTCGCCCAAATCAAAGCCATCTTCAGCCTACTCTTAGGGTCATCCCAGGGTCATCACACTAAAAGCCCATCCCCCCACGAGTTGGCCAGGCACAACCACACCAATGAATTAACTGCTATGAATCCCATGGCTCCGCAGTCCGCAAGGGACAAGCCGGTCCCACTCTCACAGTTGCAGACGACAGCACCGATTTCCCAACCCACTCCTCCAATGGCCACCTCCAAACAAAAATCTCTTGCCGATTACTGCAAGGGCATTGCCGAACAAACCGGCCTTACCGAAACACAAGTCAGACTCGTTTGCGAGCTATTCTTGAGTGGTCTTCTGAAACAGCTTCGTGCGGGCATTCCTTTTGTTTCGTGGATGATTCACATCAATCCCGAGCCAGAATCCACTACAACCACGAAGCCTGAAACCCCACGAAGAACCGCAAGTCTCTTGGCAAGGATCACACAAGTTCCTACATTCAACGAGGACAAGTTCCAACAGTCAATCCAAACACGTCTTAACTCTTAAATCCAGAACCCACTGATATTCTGGAGGGATACAATCGAACGTTTTGATTCGACTGATCACGCAACGTCAGTCCTCCCTGTCCTGCGCATCGGCAACGGCTACGACATCCACCGGCTGGTGCCCGGCCGGCCCCTGATCCTGGGGGGGCAGTGCCTGCCGCATCCCGATGGGCTGGGGCTCGATGGCCACAGCGATGCCGATGTGCTGGTGCACGCCCTGATGGATGCCCTGCTCGGTGCCCTCGCCCTCGGCGACATCGGCAAGTACTTTCCCCCCGAGGATCCCCGCTGGAAGGGGGCCGACAGCCTGGTGCTGCTGGAGCAGGTGATGGCGCTGGTGCGGCAGCGGGGCTGGAGCGTGGTGAACCTCGACGCGGTGGTGGTGGCGGAGCGCCCGAAGCTCAAGCCCCACATTCCCGCCATGCAGGCGGCCATCGCCCAGCGGCTGGGCCTCGAGGCCGACCAGGTGGGGGTGAAGGCCACCACCAACGAACGGTTGGGTGCCGAAGGCCGCGAGGAGGGCATCTCCTGCCACGCGGTGGCCCTGCTGCAGCGGCCATGACCCCGGCCCATCGGCTGACGACCGCTGCCCTGAGGGGCCTGCTGCTGGCGCTGCTGCTGGGCGCCGTTGGGCTGCAGGCTGGCCCTGGGGTGCGCGCCGCTGCCGCCGCTCCCCCGGCCGTGGTCCGCCCGGGCGCTCCTGCCAGGTCCACCAGCTCTCCTCCCCCCCGATCCGCCATGGCCGAATCCCCGCCGGAGCCGCGTGCAGAGCAGCCTGCAGAGCCCACGGCGGAGCAGCCTGCAGGAGAAGCGCCAGCCGCGGTGGTGGAGGTGCTGCGGCTGCAGGTGCCGACCGGGGCCCGCGAGGCCTGGCTGGCGGCGGAACGGGACAGCTGGGAACCCTGGCTCTCCCGGCAGGACGGCTTTCTGGGGCGTCAGCTGTTCTGGGATCCCGAACGGGAGGAAGGTCTGCTGCTGATCCGCTGGGCCAGCCGGGCCCAGTGGAAAGCCATCCCCGCCGAGGCCGTGAGCGAGGTGCAGGAGCGGTTCGAGCAGCGCGCCCGCGAGCTCACGGGCAGCAGCACCAACCCCTTCCCGCTCGTCTTCGAGGCCGAGCTGCAGCCGCTCTGAACCCAGCCCCTCCGCGCCCCTTGTGCTCCCCTTGACCGTGCCTCCGTCCCAACCCGCAGCAGCCGGCCCGGACGGCACCTACGTGCTCGGCTGTGATCGCCTGGAGCTCGAGCGCCTGGGCCGCCAGCACGCCATCTGGCGCGACGACTGCCTGCGGGTCTGGCGCCAGGCGGGCTTCGGCAGCGGCGCGAAGCTGCTCGACCTGGGCTGCGGTCCGGGCTTCGCCAGCCTCGATCTGGCCGAGCTGGTTGGGCGCGACGGCCGGGTGCTCGGAATCGACAGCGCCGCCCCCTACCTGGCCCACCTTGGGGAGCAGGCCAGGCGCCGGGATCTGCCCCAGCTGCAGACACTGCAATGGGACCTGGCCGCTCCAGGTGCTCCTGACGACCTCACGGACAGCGGGCATGGGCCGCCCGGGACCTGGGATGGGGCCTGGTGCCGCTGGCTGGCCATGTTCCTGCCCCAGCTGGATCCCCTGCTCGAGCTGGTGCAGCGGGCCCTGCGGCCCGGTGGCGCCCTGGTGCTGCACGAATACGTGCGCTGGGACACCTTCTCCCTGCACCCGCAGGGCACGATGCTGCGCCGCTTCGTGGCCCGCTGCATCAGCCACTGGCGGGACCACGGCGGTGACCCCGACGTGGCCAGCCGCCTGCCTGCCCTGCTGGGGGCACGGGGCTTTCGCCTGGCCCACTGCCGCAGCCTGATGGCCTGCTCAGCGGCCACCGCGCCCAAGGCGCAGTGGCTGCAGGACTTCCTGGCCTCCTATCCCACCCAGCTGATGGGCGCCGGCCTCTGGAGCAGCGCGGAGCAGGAGGCCCTGGGGCGGGAACTGGAGCAGGGCCGCCGCGCGGACAGTCTGTGGATCACGCCCGCCCTGGTGGAGATGGTGTGGATCCGACCTTGAGTTCCCCGACCCCAGCTCCCGGCCAGGAACCGGAGCACAGGCTTGATCTGGAGCGCCGCCAGCGCCTGGGGATGGTGGAGGCCGTCTGGGGCCAGAACAAGACCGCCGAGCAGATCGCCGCCATCGCCCGGCGTCTGCTGGCCGCGGGCGAGGTGCTCCTGGCCACCCGGGTGTCGGCGGAGAAGGCGCAGGCCGTGCTGGCGCAGGTGCCCGAGCTGGGCCTGCGGCACCATCCAGCCGCAGGCTGCCTCACCAGCGGAAGCCTGCCGGAACCACCGTGCTCCGGCGGCGGTGTAGCGGTGCTGGGCGGCGGCACCAGCGATCTGGGGGTGGCCAGCGAGGCCTGCCTGGCCCTGCGCTGCCACGGCATCCGCACGAGCCTGCTGCTGGATGTGGGAGTGGCCGGGCTGCACCGCCTGCTGGGGCAGCTGGAGCAGTTGCGGCAGGTGGAGGTGCTGATCGCCTGCGCTGGCATGGAAGGCGCCCTGCCCACCGTGCTGGCGGGACTCCTGCCCCAGCCGGTGATCGGCGTGCCGGTGTCGGTGGGCTACGGCGTGAGCGCCGGGGGCATGGCCGCCCTGCACGGCATGCTGGCCAGCTGCGCCCCGGGGCTCACGGTGGTGAATGTGGACAACGGCTACGGCGCCGCCATGGCGGCGCTGCGCATCCTCAGAGGTGCTGGAGCTGGGGGTAGGTCGTGAGCAGCTCCTCGGTGCTGAACACCTCGCCGACGCCATCCGGCTGCCAGATCACTTCGATGGCGAGCAGGTCCGACGCGGACACCCCCCCCAGCACCTGCAGGGAATCGCGCAGCTGATCGGCTGAGCCGGCCCCCTTCAGGGAGAGGCGCTGGCGGGTGGCCACCAGCAGGGTCACTGCGATGTAGTCGCTGCTGGCATCACTGTCACCGGCGGAGTCGGCGGCGGCGGAGCGCCGGCCGGCCACGTTGGTGGTGAGCTCCGCGTCGAGCTTGCTGCGCTCGGCCATGCTCAGGCGGTTGAAGGTGGATTCGGCGCTGGCGAAGGGCACCTGCCCCACCTCGGCGTTGGCGTACACCCAGAGATCGGGGTGACGCAGCAGGGCCAGGGTGGTCTCCTGCAGCACCATCTGCAGACCGCTGCTGCTGCTGGTGTCGGCCCGGGAGGCCAGCGTGCGCAGATCGCTCTGCACATCGCGGGCGGCGGCGAGCAGGCCCACCTGCACCTGGCTGATGGTGACCGGACCATCGGGCCGGGGCGCATAGCCGCCGCCGTTACCGGGCAGGGACGGGGCGCCGCCGGCACCGCGCAGGGCATTGCCGATCAGGCCGATCACGGCCATCAGGATCAGGAAGCCGAACAGGCCGCCACCCCCGAACCCGAAAATGGGGATCAGGAAGGGGAAGCCGAGCCCGCCGCCGCCGAAACCGCCGCCGCCACCGCGGTAGCCGCCGCCGCCGTAGCTGCGCGGCATCGAGGGGGCCGAACGGAAACTGCCGCCGCCGATCCTGCCGCCCCTGGCGGCCAGGGCGGGCTCAGGCGCCCACACCAGCAGCGTGAGCATCAAGGCGGGAAGAATCACGAAAGTCAGGCTGCGGCGCCACCAGCGGAGGCGGCCCGGTTGCTGAGCAATGGTGGGGGAGATGGGGGCTTCGGAAAGCGGCAACGGGGCCGGTGCGAGTGGGAGAAATCTAGGAACCACCTCCCACGATGGTGACCACCTCCAGCACGTCGGATTCCACCACCGCCTGGGTGGACCAGTTCTGGCGGGGCAGGATCGCCCCGTTGAATTCCACCACCACCAGACGCGGCTGGTAGCCCAGTCCTTCAAGCACCCGCTCAAGCGTCAGCCCGGCACGGCAGGAGCGGCACTCCCCGTTCACCTGGATGAGGATCGCGCTCTCCGGGGCCGGAGATGGTGGCTCCTGGGGGGTAGACATCGGGGGGGGGAATGGTGGCGAGGTCGGGTGGTGGCGGGGGGCTGGCCACAGGGTTGCACGGGCCGCTGGAGTGCGGGTGGAGCTCAGCTGCTGCAGCCGAGGGCCGAGAGCAGCTCCCTGCTGGCGGCCGCCGGGTCATCCGCCTCGGTGATCGCCCGCACCACGGCCACCCGCTCGGCCCCGGCCTGGCGCACGGCCGCGATGCCCTCCGCCGTGATCCCCCCGATGGCGAAAAAGGGAAGGGGACAGGCCTGGGCCGCCTGGCTCACGTAGGCCAGTCCCACCGGCTGGCGGCCGGGCTTGGTGGGGGTGGCCTGCACCGGCCCCACCCCCACGTAGTCACAGCCGTCCTGGATCGCCTGCCGCAGCTGCGGCAGGGCGTGGGTGCTGCGGCCGATCAGGCGATCCGGGCCGAGCAGCCGCCGGGCCAGGGCGGGTGGCAGATCACCCTGGCCGAGATGAACGCCGTCGGCATCCACCGCCAGGGCCAGGTCGATGCGGTCGTTGACGATGAACAGGGCGCCGGCCTCGCCGCAGAGCGCGCGCAGGGCCCGGGCCTGCTGCAGCCGCTGCTGGTCGGGGAGGGGGGCACCGTCGGGTCCCACGCTCTCCGGCTTGGCGCGGTACTGCACCAGCCGCACCCCGCCCGCCAGAGCCCCGGCCACCACGCCCTCCAGATCGGGCACGGGGCTGGTGACCAGGTAGAGATGGCAGGCCGCCAGCCGCTGCCGGCGGGCCTCGCCGTCCTGGCCGGCGCGCAGCAGATCGGCGTCCAGGTCGTAGAGCGCGTAGCGGATGGTGGCCGCCTCGGCCGCCAGGGGCGGGTCGATGCCGCGCCCGAATTCCTCCAGCACCCGCAGGGCCTCCTGCACCCGGGAGGCATTCGCGGCCACCACCTGCTCCGGCCGCTGCCGCTCGGCCTGGGCCGGATGGGTCAGGCCCGCGCCCGAATCGGTGGCGGTGTGACGCGCCCGCTTGTACTCCTCCCCGTGCAGGCGCCCCAGGCGCTGGCGCAGGTCCTTGCAGCGGGCCACCAGATCCGCCCGCTCCAGGCCGAAGCGGGCCCAGTCCTCCAGCACCCGCAGGCCCTCGCGGGCGCGGTCGAGGTTGGCGTCCAGCAGCCGCCGCACCGCCGGGGTGTCGGCGGCGGCCTGCGGGGAGAGGGGGGGGAGCACCATGGCCGGACGTTGAGGAAAGGGACGGACGGCACCGCCGGGACTGTCTAGGTTGGGCGGCAACCCCGGGGGCCGCGGCCCGTCACGAAGGCCATGGAACAAGGCGGTCCGGACAACCCGATGCTGGTGCTGGTGTCAGGGATTCTGCTGCTGGGCGGCATCGCCACCTTCATGGCCTGGGGGCTCACCCACGCCTACCCCGGCGGTTAGGGAGCGGGCCCGCGCCGCATCCCGGCCGATCTGGGCGCTGAGGGCCTCCACGCCGTCGAAGCGCTGCTGGCGGCGCAGCAGGGCCACCGGCTCCACCTGCAGCTGCCGGCCCGTGAGCTCCACCTGCCGGTCGAGCAGATGCACCTCCACGGCCGAGGCAGCGAGGGGATCCACCGTGGGCTGGGGGCCGAGGTTCATCACCGCCGGCAGCCACGGTCCGGCCGCATCCAGCTGGGCCCAGGCCGCATACACCCCCTCCATCGGCAGGAACTTGCGGCCGTCCACCTGCAGGTTGGCGGTGGGCCAGCCCAGCTGGCGGCCCAGACCCCGCCCCCGCACCACCACACCGCGAAAGCGGTAGGGCCGCTGCAGCAGCCGTTCCGCTTCCACCAGATCGCCTGCCGCCAGGGCACGGCGGATGCGGCTGCTGCTGAGCCGCTCCTCCCCATCGGTGAGCATCGGCACCACCTCCACCTGGATGCCCCGGGCCGCCGCCAGCGCCGCCAGGGTGTCGGTGTCGCCCTGGCGGTTCACCCCGAAGCGGAAGTTGGTGCCCACCGCGATCCGGCGGCTGTCGAGCTGGTTCACCAGCACCCGGTCCACGAAGGCCTCCGGATCGAGGGCCGCCAGCTGCCGGTCGAACGGCACCAGCACCAGCTGGCGAATCCCCAGCGGTTCGAGCAATTCCAGTTTTTCGCTGGGCAGATCGAGGCGCAGCCGCGGTTCGCCGTGCAGCACCTCCCGCGGATGGGGCCAGAAGCTCACCACCGTGGGGATCAGCTGCGGCTCGCTGGCCGCCGCCGGCCCGGTCACCGCCGCGATCACGCGGCGATGGCCCCGGTGCAGGCCATCGAAACTGCCGAGGGCGATGGCGGTGGGGCGCTGGGCCTCCTGGGGTGTTCGCAGGGGAATCAACGCGACAGATCCCAACGCCGGTGCGAGCCTGGCCGATCTTCCCATGGCACCTTTGGGTGGCCGTTCCCGCCGCCGCCATGGCCGACCGCCTCGATCTGCAGTTGATCTCGGCGGCGCTGCGGCGTCTGGGCTGGGTGCGCTTCTGGATCCAGCTGGTGCTGGCGGTGGTGGTGGTGGGGGTGCTGGTGTTCAACAACATCGGCGGGCGGCTGGCGGCCAACTCCTCCCGCGCCCTGGGGCTGGGCCCGGGCATTTCGCTCACCACGCTGTCGTTCCTGCTGCTGCTCTGGTGCCTGTGGCAGAGCTGGCTGGTGGTGCGCTGCGGCCGCGCCCTGGCCAGCCCGGTGCGCCCGAGCCGGGGGGAAACCGCCCGGCTGGTGAAGCGGGGGCTGCTGGCCGATCTGGCGGGCCTCAGCCTGGCGGCCGTGGGCTACCAGGCCATGGCCGGCAGCCTGTTCGTGCAGGCCTCCCAGCAGGTGCCGGGGTTCTTCGGCGCCCAGATCCAGTCGCAGCCGGGCACCGGCGGGCGGGTGATCGGCCTGCCGATCACCTCGATCGAGATGTTCTCGGTGCTGGGCAACACCCAGGTGCTGTTCGCCCACCTGATCGGACTGGCCATCAGCCTGTGGCTGCTGCAGCGGATCTACCGAACCACCTGAGGCAGGTCGCGGCAGGCGCCCCGCCAGAACAGCTCCGGCTGCAGCGGCGTGAGCGCCACCCCGCCGCCGTTCACATGGGCCACGTCCACGGGCCAGTCGGCCGGGCCCGCCACCTTGGCCTCCAGGTCGTTGGCCACTTCCCCGGCCAGCCAGTAGTAGGTGCGGCCCCGGGGATCCACCCGCCGGTCGAACTGGTCGGTGTAGCGGCGCACCGCCGTGCGGCACCAGCGCAGCTGGCCGATGCTCTCGGCCGGCAGCGGCGGCACATTGAGGTTGAGCAGCACCCCGGCGGGCCAGCCCGCCTCCAGCATCTGCTCGGCCACATCCAGGGCGATGGCGGCGGCGGGCACGAACTGGCGCCACTGGAAGTCGGCGCTGCTCACCGCCAGCGACGGCAACCCTTCGATCGTGCCCTCCATGGCCGCGCTCACGGTGCCGGAGTAGAGCACGTCGGTGCCCAGGTTGGGGCCGTGGTTGATGCCCGAGAGCACCAGATCGGGCCAGGTGTCCAGCAGGGAGAAGAGCGCCAGCTTGACGCAGTCGCTGGGGGTGCCGCTGCAGGCCCAGGCCACCACGCCATCGTCGAAGAGCTCATCGGCCCGCTCGGCCCGGATCGGGGTCTGCAGGGTGAGGCCATGGCCGGTGGCGGAGCGCTCCTGATCCGGGCACACCACCGTCACCTCATGCCCCCGGGCGAGGGCGGCGTTGGCCAGGGTGCGGATGCCGGCGGCGAAGACCCCGTCGTCGTTGCTGATCAGGATCTTCAGGGGGGCCATCGGAACGCTGGAGGCTGCTCCGTACAGTCTCCCCCTTGCCCTCCGCCCCCGCGAACGCGATGAGCGCCGCCTCCTCCACAGGGTCCAGCCCCCTCTCCCTGGAGCAGCTCACCGGCCAGCTGGAGGCCCTCGAGGCCGAGGCCGCCGCGGCCATCGCCGCCGCCGCCACCGCCGCCGAGCTGGAGGAGCTGCGGGTGGGCCTGCTGGGCAAGAAGGGACGCCTCTCGGCGGTGCTCGGCGCCATGGGCAAGCTGCCGGGGCCAGACCGGCCGGTGATCGGGCAGCGGGCCAACGTGCTCAAGGAGCAGGTGCAGGGTCTGCTGGCCGAGCGGCTGGCGGCCGTGAAGGGCGCCGCCATGGCCGCGCGCATCGCCGCCGAAACCCTGGATGTGACAGCCCCCTGCAGCTACGTGCCGCCGGGCCACCGCCACCCCCTGCTCAGCACCACCGAGGAGATCGTGGACATCTTCTGCGGCCTCGGCTACCGGGTGTCGGAGGGGCCGGAGATCGAGACGGACTACTACAACTTCACCGCCCTCAACATCCCCGAGCACCATCCGGCCCGGGACATGCAGGACACCTTCTACCTGGCGGATGGCCGGCTGCTGCGCACCCACACCTCACCGGTGCAGATCCGTCATCTCGAGAACAACCCGCCGCCGGTGCGGGTGATCGCCCCGGGCCGCGTGTACCGCCGCGACGCGGTGGATGCCACCCACTCGCCGGTGTTCCACCAGGTGGAGGTGCTGGCGATCGACGAGGGACTCGACTTCAGCCACCTGCGCGGCACCGTGACCACCTTCCTGCAACGGTTCTTCGGCGATCTGCCGGTGCGCTTCCGGGCCAGCTACTTCCCCTTCACCGAGCCCAGTGCCGAGGTGGATGTGCAGTGGCGGGGCCGCTGGCTCGAGGTGATGGGCTGCGGCATGGTCGATCCGGCCGTGCTGGCGGAGATGGGGCTGGATCCGGAGCGCTGGAGCGGCTTCGCAGCCGGGCTCGGGGTGGAGCGGTTCTGCATGGTGCGCCACGGCATCGACGACATCCGCCGGCTGTACACGAGTGATCTGCGCTTCCTCGAGCAGTTCTGAGCCGGGGCCGGCCCAGGAGAGTTCCGGGCGAGCCCCATAAACTCCAAGGGCCCCCTGCCCCTCGATCGGTGCCCTGTGTCGGACTGATCGTGAACGACGGCAAGGATCTGGCCGTCTCCACCGCCGACGCCATCCAGTGCCGCCTCGAGGCCCATGGCCGCGCCGTGGTGCGGGTGAGCAGCTCCGGCGGCATGGTGGGCTTCGCCAACCCCGACCAGCACCTGCGGGCCAAGGGCTACGCCGCCTGCGTGCCCAGCACCTTCACCGAGGAGCTGGAGCTGGCGATCGTGCTCGGCGGCGACGGCACCGTGCTCTCCGCCGCCCGCCAGACCGCACCGATCGGCGTGCCGATCCTCACGATCAACACCGGTCACCTGGGCTTTCTGGCCGAGGCCTACCTGCACCAGCTGGATCAGGCCCTCGAGCAGGTGATCCGCGGGGAGTGGAGCGTGGAGGAGCGCACCCTGCTGGTGGTGAGCGTGCTGCGCAGCGAGCAGCGGCGCTGGGAGGTGCTCTGTCTCAACGAGATGGCCCTGCACCGCGAGCCGCTCACCTCGATGTGCCACTTCGAGATCGCCATCGGCCGCCATGCCCCGGTGGACATCGCCGCCGACGGCGTGATCCTCTCCACCCCCACCGGCTCCACTGCCTATGCCCTCAGCGCCGGCGGACCGGTGATCACGCCCGACTGCCCGGTGCTGCAGCTCACGCCGATCGCCCCCCACTCCCTGGCCTCGCGCGCCCTGGTGTTCAGCGACCGCGAACCGGTGACCGTGTTCCCCGCCACGCCGGAGCGGCTGATGATGGTGGTGGACGGCAGCGCCGGCTGTTACATCTGGCCGGAAGACCGGGTGCTGATCCGCCGCAGCGACCACCCGGTGCGGTTCGTGCGGCTCAACGACCACGAATTCTTCCAGGTGCTGCGCAACAAACTGGGCTGGGGCCTGCCCCATGTGGCCAAGCCCGGCAACGGAGCGATGCCATGACGCCCGCGGCGTGGGTGTGGCTGCTCGGACCGGAGGCCGAGGCCCTCGCCGCGCGACTGCGGGCCTCCGGCTATGCCCTCTGGCAGGAGCCGGAGCAGGAACGGGAGCAGGAGACGGCCCCGCCGGATGTGGTGCTGCTTTCGGCCTGCCAGGAACAGCGGATTCCGGAGCTGCGCCGCCGCCTCGGCGCCACCCCGCTGCTGCTGGACGTGCGGGACGACACCGTGGACGCGCGGGCCCACTGCCTCAGTTCCGGTGCCGACGACTTCTGGCTCTCCAGCCTGGGCCCCAGCGATCTGCTGATGCGGCTGCGGCTGCAGCTGGGCCTCAGCAGGAGCGCGGCCGTGCCGATGCAGCTCCTGCAGCTGGCGGATCTCAGCCTCAATCCCACCACCCGCCAGGTGCGGCGCGGCAGCCGCGCGGTGGCCCTCACGGCCCGGGAGTACCAGCTGCTGCTGCTGCTGCTGGAGCGGCGCGGCACCGTGGTGAGCCGCGACCAGATCCTGCGGCAGGTGTGGGACGACCGCCAGGCCACCAGCAGCAACGTGATCGAGGTGTACGTGCGCTACCTGCGCCAGAAGCTGGAGGAGGGCGGCGAACGGCGGCTGATCCACACCGTGCGGGGCCAGGGCTACTGCCTCAGCGAGCGCCTGCCTCCCCTGGAGGGTCGCGGTTGATGCCCCCACGCCTGCTGCCAAGCCTGCCCCTGCGTCGCCTGGTGGGTGCCCTGCTCGGCCTCGGGCTCAGCGGCGGCGCCGTGGTCCTGGCCGACGAGCCCCAGCCACCGGCCCTGCCGCAGGCCCAGGCTCCTGCGAGCCAGGCTCCGCCGCCCCAGTGGCTGCCGCTGGAGGCGCGCTGGTGCCTCGAACCGGAGCGCTGCATCGCGCTGGAGGTGGCGGATGAGCCCCACGAACAGGCCAAGGGGCTGCAGCTGCGGCCGGCCCTGCCACCGCTGCGGGGCATGTGGTTCCCCTTTCCAAGGCCCACCGCGGCCCGCTTCTGGATGCACCGCACCCCCGAGCCGCTCGACATGCTGTTCGTGGCCGGCGGCCGCGTGGTGGCGATCGAGGCGGCGGCCCAGCCCTGCCCGCGGCTGCCCTGCCCCAGCTACGGCCCGAACCAGCTGGTGGAGGGCGTGCTGGAACTGGCCGCCGGCCAGGCGGCGGCCCAGGGGATCGCGGTGGGCACCCGGGTGGTGATCGAACCGGCGCTGGTCACCCCGCCCGGCGGCGCTCCCCCCTGAGCAGCAGCACGGGATTCATCGGCGCCAGCCGGGTGCCGTCGGCCAGGGGCGCCCCGCGCCAGCTCTGGTGCTGACCCACCGCCACCGCGAGCCCGGCCTGCTCCAGGCAGGGGCGCAGCTCGGCCAGGGCCTCGACTGTGGCCAGGGGCAGCACCACCACACCACCCGGCCGCAGCCGGGGCAGCACGGCCTCGAGGATCGCCCGCCGGTCCCGGCCGCCGCCGCCCAGCAGCACCCGATCCGGCGCAGGCAGCTCTGCCAGCACCTGCGGCGCCCGGCCCTCCAGCACCGCCTCCGGCTGCACGCCCAGCCGGGCGGCATTGGCCCGGATCAGGGCGCTGGAGCCGCCGCGGGCTTCCACGGCCCAGAGCCGCAGGCCCGGCCGCAGCCGCAAGGCCTCCAGGCCCACCGAGCCCACCCCTGCCCCCACATCCCAGAGCACGCCGCTGGCGGGCAGGGCCAGATCGGCCAGCAGCTGGATGCGCACCTCCCGCTTGGTCATCAGCCCGGGCCGATCCGCGTGCTGCAGGAACAGACCATCGGGCAGGCCGAACAGGGGGAGGGAGGCCGGATCGGGCGGCGGTGGCGGCTCGGCGATCAGCAGCACCAGGTGCAGGGGGTCCAGATCGGCTGGCAGGGGGCCATCCGGCGCCAGCCGCTGCACCCGCTCCCGGGGATGGCCGAGCCGCTCGCACAGCCACAACGCATAGGCCGCCTCCAGGCCGGAGGCGGCCAGGAGCCGACGCACCTCCTCCACCCCCCCGCGGCCGGGATCAGTGAGCACCGCCAGGGCGGCGGGGCGCTTCTGCAGCGCCGCCGCCAGGGGTTCGGGGTCGCGGCCGTGCAGGCTCACCCAGCTGGCGTCCTGCCAGGGGCGGCCGAGGCGGGCGAAGGCGAGCTGCAGGCTGGAGGGGGCGGGGTGAAAACGCAGGCGCTCGCGGGGAAAGCGCTGCAGCAACAGCCGGCCGATGCCGAACCAGAGGGGATCGCCACTGGCCAGCAACACCGCCGGCCGGCCGGCCGCGAAGGCCTGCTCCAGGGGGCCATGGATGAGCTCCGGCCTGTCGCTGGCCAGCAGTTCGGGACCCTCCGATCCCGCCGGCACCCGGCCGGCCGCCTGCTCCTCCTGCCACCAGGGGGCCAGGTCCGCCAGCAGCCGCGCCGGGGCCAGCACCAGACGAGCCTGCCGCAGCAGCGCCAGGCTGCGGGGCGCCAGGCCGGCCACCCCGGCGGCATCGGTGCCGATCACCTCCAGCACGCCGGGAGGGGTCGTCGCATGCTCGCTGCTGGCGGCCGCTGCCGGCTCGCTGCCCTGGGTGCCTTCTGCCATGGCAGCCATGATGCTCATCCCAGCCTTGATCGAGCGTCAGCCGCCGGGGAAACCCACTGCTGACTTGAACGGCATGGCGCCAAGCGTCTTCAACGGGATGGCACCCACACCGACACCCTTCACCGTGGTTCAGGTGGGCAGCCTTGGGGTGATCGGCGACAACGTCTACCGCATGCACGAACCAGCCGCCGCCATGGCCCGGCTGCCCAATGTGGAGGTGTTCGAGGTGCACGCCCTGGCGCGCGATTGGGATGCAGCGGCCCTCGCCGCTGATGTGCTGGTGCTCACCATGACGATGGATGTCGAGGTGTTCCGCCTGGTCCACCAGCGCCGGCAGCTGGGCAAGCCCACCGTCTGCGAGGTGAACGACTACCTGCCCGACGTGCAGCCCTGGAACCCCGCCCACCGCTCCTGGGCTGATCCACGGGCACGGCGGCTGTTCGAAGAACTGATCCGCCGTTGCGACGCCACCCAGGTGACCACGGCGGCCCTGGCCCAGCGGCTGGCGCCCCTGGCGCAGCGCCTGGCGGTGTTCCCCAACCAGATCGCCCAGCTACCACCGCCCCGACAACGCAGCAGCAACGGCGAGCTGAGCGATGAAGCCCGCCAGGTGGTGGTGGGTTGGGGTGGCTCCATCGGCCACATGGAAGACCTGCGCGCCATCGCTCCGGCCCTGGGCCGCTGGTTGCAGGGCCAGCCGCGGGCAAGGCTCGAGATCATGGGCGACCCTGCCCTGGCAGCGTTCTTTGCAGACGTGCCCCGCCAGCAGTTCCGCTTCCATCGCGCCGGGCCACTGCCGCACTACCTCGCCTGGCTGGGCAGCCTCGACATCGGCCTGGCACCACTGCTGACCACGGAGTTCAACCGCTGCCGCTCGGATGTGAAATTCCTGGAGTACGCCGCCGCTGGCGTCACCCCGGTGCTGCAGCGGCTCGATCCCTACGCCGGGGTGTGCGATGGCGTCACCGGCTTTCTGTTCTCTGATCAGGAACAACTGCTGTCGATCATGGATCAGCTGATCGCCGATCCAGCTCTGCGCCGGCAAGTGGCCGATTCCGCCTACAAGCAGGTGGCCCGCCAGCGCCGCGGCGACGACCATGCCGCCCGGCGGATCGCCTTCTACCGCGAGCTGCAGGGTGGTTGCCGAGCAGCCATGGAGCCCTTGCCGGCTGCGCTGCAGCGGGCCGGCACCCGCCCTCTCCACAGCCTGCGCGGTGCCAGGCAGCTGGCGGAGCGCCTGTTTCGCCTCGATCTGAGCACTCCGGCGGAACGCCACCTGGCCGCGGGAATGGACGCCCTGCAGATCGGGGCGTTGGAGCGGGCGATGGGCGAATTCAGCGCTGCCGTGCGCCTCGATCCGTCAGACCCCCATGCCCTCACCTTCCTGGGGCACTGCCAGCTGCGGCAGGGAGAGCTCCTGGCGGCGCGGGAAGCCTTCGAGGGGGCGGTCGCGCTGGATCCCCTGCTGTCGCGCCCGGTGCGCGCCCTGGCCCGGCTTCACCGCCAGGCCGCGGAGCACTACGGCCGTGTGGCCCATGGGCTCAACCCGTTCGAATCTTCCGGCAGCGCCCCATGAGCCAGGCCCTCGGCGCCCTGCTCCAGCAGCGTGGTGATCTCCAGGGGGCCAGCGAGGCCTACCAGCAGGCCCTGCAGCGCGATCCGGCCAATGCCGAGGCGGCAGACCAGCTCACCCTGCTGGCCCGCCAACTGCGGCACGGCGACCAGGCCGAAGCGGCGGAAGCCGCCCTGCGCGCCGTGCTGCGCGCCGCACCCCGGCACCCGGCGGCCCTGTTCGAGGCCGGCGTACTGCTGATGGGCCAGGCGCGCTTCCCGGCGGCACGGGCCTGTCTGGGGCGGCTGGTGCGCCTGGAGCCCCGCCACCGCGATGGGCTGTTCCAGTACGGCCAGGTGCTGGAGGCCCTGGGGGATCCGGAGGCCGCCATCGCCGCCCACGTCCGCGCCCTGCAGTGCGATCCGTCCGCCACCGACGTGCTGGTGCATCTGCAGGTGCTGCGGCTGCGGCTCTGCGACTGGCACCGGCACCACGAGCGGCTGGCTCGGATGATCCAGCGGCTCGAGCAGCACGCCAGCCGGCCGGCCGCCGCGCCGATCACCCCGCTGCGACTGCTCAGTTTCCCGCTGCCGCTGGCGCTGCAGCGCCGCCTCGCTGAGCGCTACAGCGCATCCACCGTTGCGCCACCGCCGGCACCACCACTACGGGCAGCGAAGGCGCTGTCAACGCCCCCGGCTGCCCCGAGACAGGGGCGGATCCGCCTCGGCTATCTCTCCGCCGATTTCCGCCACCACGCGATGGGCACCCTCCTGCATGGCTTGTTCCGGCATCACGATCGGGAACGCTTTGAGGTGTTCGCCTATTCCCTCGCCGACCTTGAGGATGCCTACACCGCCTCGGTGCGCCAGGGCGTTGATACATACACCGTGGTGTGCGGATGGAGCAACGGCGCGATCGCGGATCGCATCCGCGCTGACCGCATCGACGTGCTGATCGATCTGATGGGCCACACCCACCACGGCCGCCCGGCGGTGCTGGCCCAGCGGCCCGCTCCGCTGCAGCTGCACTATCTGGGCTACCCCGGATCGCTGGGTGCCAGCTGGATCGATGGGCTGATCGCCGATGCCCAGCTCATCCCAGTGGAGCTGGAGCACGGCTACAGCGAACCGATCCTGCGGCTGCCCTGGGGCTTCGTGAGCTCTCCAGCCCCTGAGCCCTGCGACAACGTGGCTGATGGCCTGGAACGGCAGCGCGCCCGGCAACGAGCCGGCTTGCCCGCGAAGGCTGTGGTGTTCGCCTGCTTCAACCGGCCTGAGAAGCTCGATCCAGATCGCTTCTCGCTCTGGCTGGCCATCCTCCTGCAGGTGCCCGGTTCAGTGCTGTGGCTGCTGATGGAGCACCCCCTGGTGCGCCAGCGCTTGCGCCAGTACGCCAGTGCCGCCGGTGTTGATCCGGCGCGGATCGTGTTTGGAGATCAGGTGGGCAGCGGGGAGTTCAGCGCCCTGTGCTCCCTGGCCGATCTGTTCCTCGACACCGCGTGCTACGGCTCCGGCGCCACCGCCGTGGCAGCCCTGGCCGCCGGCCTGCCGTTGCTCACCTGCCCTGGCGAGAGCTTCTCCTCACGCATGGGCACCAGCCTCTGCGCCGCCACCGGTCTGGACGAGCTGATCTGCCCAACGCCCGAGGCCTACCGAGAGCGCGCCATTGCCCTGGGCCGTAACCCCCAGCGCTTGCGGCAGCTGAGCCGCCACCTGCTCAGCCAGCAGGCAACACTGCCCCTGTTTCAGACCAGCGCCTGGGTACGTGAGTTCGAGCTGCTGCTGCTGAGGCTGGTGAATGCCGGGCTGCCGGCCGAGGACACCGCAGGATGTAGACATCATGAAGATCAGCCGGGTTCAGGGGATAATCCTTTGGCGCCGGATTAAGCCCCAGATTGGGCAGACCGCACCGGGCTTCGCTGCGCTTCCTGAGTTCCCCAGCCCTTGCCGCTTGGCTGATCCAGCAGCAGGTTTCCCTCGCCTTCTCCACCTACCGCGCCAATCGGGTCCTCTTTCTTGGCGTTGATCCCCAGGGCCGTTGCGCCCTGCACGAGCGCCTGTTTGATCGGCCGATGGGGCTGTTCGTGGCCGGCGAGAGCCTATGGATGGCGGCCCGCTGCCAGATCTGGCGCCTCGACAACCTGCTCGGCCCAGGCCACCTGCATGAAGGCGGCGACCGGCTCTATGTGCCTGCTGCCGCCTTCACCACCGGCGATGTGAACGCGCATGAAGTGGTGCTTGGCACTGATGGCCAGCCGATCTTCGTGAACACGGCCTTCAGCTGCCTGGCCACCCTGGCGCCGCTCTGCAGCTTTGCGCCCACCTGGGCCCCTCCGTTCATCAGCAAACTGGCCGGCGACGACCGTTGCCATCTCAACGGCCTGGCCCTCCAAGACGGTATCCCCACCTGGGCCACCGCCTGCGGCGGCAGCGGTGAACCCTCCTCCTGGCGCAACAACCGCACCAAAGGCGGGGTGCTGCTCCACATCCCCAGCAACAGCATCACCGCCACGGGTCTCTCGATGCCCCATTCGCCCCGCTGGCATGGCGGCAAGCTCTGGCTGCTCAACTCCGGCACCGGTGAATTGGGCTGGATCGAGAACGGCTTGTTCCAGAGCCTCTGCGCCCTGCCGGGCTTTGTGCGGGGATTGGCCTTTGCGGGCGGCTGCGCCGTGGTGGGGCTCTCCAAGCTGCGCTCGCCCCAGTTCACTGGCCTGCCGCTGGAAGAACGCCTGAATGCCGAGGCCATCCCGGGCGGCTGTTGCGGCCTGCGGGTGATCGATCTGGCCAGTGGGCAGGTTCTCCACAGCCTCGATCTACCCGAGCCCATCGATGAGCTCTTTGATGTGGCCATCCTCCCCGGCGTGCGCCAGCCCCGCGCCCTCGGCCTCCAGGGCGAGGAGATCGACTGCCTGGTGAAAATCCCCGATCTGCCCGAACTCCTGCACGTGCGGCCCCTGGCCCCCAGCGGCAAGCCCCACCAGGGGCCGGCGGTGCGGCCCTTTGGCCTGCCCGAACCCTCGGCGCCAACGGCCGATACCCCCATCCGCTATCAGCGGGTGTTCCATCTCACCCCCGCCAACCTCGCCCCCTACGCCGAACTCACCTTCCCTTCCCTTGCCCCCGGAAGCAGCGCCCTCGCCCGCATCCAGGGCGAACTGCTGGGCCTTTCCGCCATGGCCACCGGCGCCATGGTGGGTTTCGCGATTGCCGAGCGGCTCGCCGCTGGCGGTGCCCAGCTGCTCTCCCTCAAGGTGGATCCCGCCTGGCGCCGCCGCGGCATCGGCACCGGCCTGCTGCAGCGGCTGATGGTGTTTCTCGCCAAGGAGGGCATCACACCGCTGAACCTCCGCTACAAGGCCAGCCCGGAGATCAGCGCCTGCTTTGAGCCCATCCTGGCGCGCCTGGGCTGGAGTCAACCCCGCACCGATTTCGTGCTTCTGGAGGGCCGCAGCGATCAACTCGCCGCGATCGACTGGGCCGATCGCCATCCGATCACCCCCCCCTACAGCCTCCTTCCCTGGCACCAGCTCAGCGAGCCTCAACGGGCCCAGGTCGCCAGGCTCGACGCCCCGGCCGAATTACAGCCACCGGCCAATCCAGAGGGGCTCGAGCCATCGATCTGCCTGGCCCTGCTGCACCACGACAGCCCGGTGGGCTGGGTGCTGGCCCATCGCACCGGCGCTGCCAGCGTGCGCTACTCCAGCCTCTATGTGACCCCAGCCCATCGCGGCCGTGCCCGTGCCCTGGCCCTGCTGGCAGAAGCATTTCGCCGTCAGCACGCCGCCGCCATCCCCACGGCCCGTGCCGCCATCGACCGCCGCAACTCCGCGATGCTGCGCCTGCTCAAACGACACCTCGGTCTGCACCTGAGCAGCGTCGGCCGCTCCCGAGTGACCCAGTCGATGTTGCTGCAGTAAAAGCCATCGCAACCTGATAGGCTCCCGCGCGATTCTTGACGGCAAGAGCTAGAGGTAGGCGCCACTAGGTGCAGCCACCACCTCGAATCCCAAGTGGGATTCCTGATCTGGCCAGGCCCAGCCCGGAGCACCTGAGTTCAGCCCCTCCACTCTTTCCCATCGGCTTCCATCCGTGACCCAGCTCCTGCTCGCCGGCACCTCCATTGCTGCCACCTCCCACCTGGAGATGGCACTGCAACGGGTGAACAACCGCCTGCAGGCCTGGGCCAGCAATACCCACGCCTACAACGCCCACCTGCTCGACGTTTTCGGGGCGCAGAGCAGCGAGGCCACCAGCACCCTCCAGGCCAGCCTCAGCGGCGCCGGGCTGGGGATCCGCCTGGAGATCCTCGATGGCTCTACCCTCAGCGGCATCAACGCGGCCTACACCAGCGCCGCAGCCGATGGCACTGAACGGATCTATCTCAATGCCACCTGGCTGCAGAACGCCACAGCCGTGCAGATCGAGGCGGTGCTGCTGGAAGAGCTCGGCCATGCCATCGACAGCCGCCTCAATAGTGGCGCTGACACCCCCGGCGACGAGGGTGAAATCTTCTCCGCCCGCCTGCGCGGCACCACACCCGCTACCACAGCCTTCACAGAAGACGACCAGCAGCTGATCAACCTCAACGGCCAGAACCTGATGCTGGAAGCTGCTGCGGACACCACTCCGCCTAGAGGGAGCTTCTTCCAGGGTGCGGCCTTTGCCGCACCCTCCACCAATCCCTTCGGGATTACCGATGTGGGCCGCTACGCCAGCCCGGCCCTCGCGGATGCCGACGGCGATGGCGATCTGGATCTCTTCATTGGCAATAGCGACGGCAACACACTCTTTTTCCGCAACACCGCCAGCCCTGGCGCCACCGCTCCCTCCTATGCCGCAGCCTCCACCAATCCCTTCGGGATATCCGATGTGGGCTCCTACGCCAAGCCTGCCTTCGCGGATGCCGACGGCGATGGCGATCTGGATCTCTTCATTGGCAATAAAGACGGCAACACACTCTTTTTCCGCAACACCGCCAGCCCTGGAGCCACCGCTCCCTCCTATGCCGCAGCCTCCACCAATCCCTTCGGGATGACCGATGTAGGCTACTTCGCCAAGCCGGCCTTCGCGGATGCCGACGGCGATGGCGATCTGGATCTCTTCATTGGCAATAAAGACGGCAACACTCTCTTTTTCCGCAACACCGCCAGCCTTGGCGCCACCGCTCCAGCCTTTGACGCACCCTCCACCAATCCCTTCGGGATCACCGATGTAGGTTCCTTCGCCAGCCCGGCCTTCGCGGATGCCGACGGCGATGGCGATCTGGATCTCTTCATTGGCAATTCCTACGGCAACACTCTCTTTTTCCGTAACACCGCCAGCCCTGGCGCCACCGCTCCCGCCTTTGACGCACCCTCCACCAATCCCTTCGGGATTACCGGTGTGGGCGCTTCTGCGACCCCGGCCTTCGCGGATGCCGACGGCGATGGCGATCTGGATCTCTTCATTGGCAACGGCAATATCCTTGACAATAACTCCGGCAACACACTCTTTTTCAGCAACACCGCCAGCCCTACAGCTCCCGTCAGCTCTACCACCGCTAACGGCACCTACGGCCCTGGCTCCATCATCACCCTCACCGTCCAGTTTTCCGAGGCCGTGCTCGTTACGGGAACTCCACTGCTGCAGCTGGAAACCGGTGCCATCGATCGCTTCGCGACTTACACCTCAGGCAGTGGCACCGACACCCTCACCTTCTCCTACACCGTTCAACCAGGAGACATCTCCGCCGATCTCGATCAGCTCTCCGCCAATGCCCTCTCCCTCAATGGCGGCACCATCCAGGATGCGGCCGGCAACAACGCCATCCTCACCCTCGCCCAACCGGGCACTGCCGGAAGCCTGGGGGCCAATGCTGATCTGGTGATTGACACCACGGCCCCTACAGGAAGCTTCTTCCAGGATCCGGCCTATGCCGCACCCTCCACCAATCCCTTCGGGATTTCCGATGTGGGCTCCTACGCCAGCCCGGCCCTCGCGGATGCCGACGGCGATGGCGATCTGGATCTCTTCATTGGCAATAGCGACGGCAACACACTCTTTTTCCGCAACACCGCCAACCCTGGCGCCACCGCTCCCGCCTTTGACGCACCCTCCACCAATCCCTTCGGGATCACCGATGTGGGCGCTTCTGCAACCCCGGCCTTCGCGGATGCCGACGCCGATGGCGATCTGGATCTCTTCATTGGCAATAAAGACGGCAACACACTCTTTTTCCGCAACACCGCCAGCCCTGGAGCCACCGCTCCCTCCTATGCCGCAGCCTCCACCAATCCCTTCGGGATCACCGATGTGGGCTACTTCGCCAAGCCGGCCTTCGCGGATGCCGACGGCGATGGCGATCTGGATCTCTTCATTGGCAATAAAGACGGCAACACTCTCTTTTTCCGCAACACCGCCAGCCCTGGAGCCACCGCTCCAGCCTTTGACGCACCCTCCACCAATCCCTTCGGGATCACCGATGTGGGCTACCAAGCCAGCCCGGCCTTCGCGGATGCCGACGGCGATGGCGATCTGGATCTCTTCATTCGCAATTCCTACGGCAACACTCTCTTTTTCCGTAACACCGCCAGCCCTGGCGCCACCGCTCCCGCCTTTGACGCACCCTCTACCAATCCCTTCGGGATAACCGCTGTGGGTTCCGCAGCCAGCCCGGCCCTCGCGGATGCCGACGGCGACGGCGATCTGGATCTCTTCATTGGCAATAAAGACGGCAACACTCTCTTTTTCCGCAACACCGCCAGCCCTGGCGCCACTGCGCTCATAGCTCCCGTCAACTCCACCACCCCTGACGGCACCTATGGCCCTGGCTCCATCATCACCCTCACCGTCCAGTTTTCAGAGGCCGTGCTCGTTACGGGAACTCCACTGCTGCAGCTGGAAACCGGTGCCATCGATCGCTTCGCGACTTACACCTCAGGCAGTGGCACCGACACCCTCACCTTCTCCTACACCGTTCAACCAGGAGACATCTCCGCCGATCTCGATCAGCTCTCCGCCAATGCCCTCACCCTCAATGGCGGCACCATCCAGGATGCAGCCGGCAACAACGCCATCCTCACCCTCGCCCAACCGGGCGCTCCTGGTTCCCTGGCCGCCAATGCAGACATTGAGGTGACCTGCTTCCTCCCTGGCACCCTCATCGCCACACCCGGCGGTGAACAGCCCATCGAAACCCTGCAGCCTGGCGATCTCATCTGCACTCCTGATGGGCCCCAGCCGGTGAAGTTCGTCTGCCGCACCACGCACCATCCGGTGATCCTGTGGAACCTCGATGCCTTGCCCATCTGCATCAAGGCCGGTGCCCTGGGAGATGGCCTCCCCCGCCGGGATCTCTACGTCAGCGGCGGCCATGCCCTGCTCCTCGATGGTCACCTCATCCATGCCTCGGCTCTGGTGAATGGCAGCACCATCCTCCAGACCCAGCCAGAAGATTGGGATGCCCATCGGCCGATCACCTACTACAACATCGAGCTCGAAAAGCATGAGCTGATCACCGCCGAGGGCCTGATGGTGGAATCGTTTTTCGACAGCTTCGAGCGCAGCGGCTGGGACAACTACCCCGCCTACCTCGCCCTCTACGGCAGCGAGCAACCCCTGGAAGAACTCCCCCTGCCCCGCGTCAAATTCAAACGCCAACTCTCCTCGGCCCTGCGCCAGACGCTGACGCTGCTGGAAGAGCAAGCCCAGCAGCACAAGCAACCTGTGGCGGCCTGCCCTTGAGCCGTGCCGAAGGGCTCAGACGGAGCGGTGCCGTTCTTCAGCATGGCCAATTTCTATGCCGAACGGCAACAGCCTCACACTGGACCAAAGGGGCCTGCCCCTTGATCTGTTGAGCCTCGATGCCGCCATCTCCTGGATCTCAGGCGCGAGCTGATAGCCCTGGCCCTGGAGGCCATGATGGCTCCTCGCATGACCATGGCCCTGCGATGAGCAACCGCCGCCAGCGCATTCACGAGCTGGTGCTCACACTGCTGGCCCAGCAGAAAGATCTCGAACTCCTCGCCGGCGAGGGCACTGCCCTACCCAGCGCTGACCCCGGCAACTGGATCGAGCGCAATCGGCGCGTGGTGCAGCGTTACCAGGCCCTGGTGCGCTCCGCCGTCACCCTCGATGCCCTGGTCGACCAGGAAGTGAACAGCGGGCTTCAGGCCCAGGACGTCGACTGAATCCATCCGCCATCGATCCGCACCGTGCGGGGCTGCACTTGAGCCGAAGCGCCGGCCATTTCTGACAAGCTGGCGCCACTTCCCACGGCTCCATGGCTCCCCTCGGACTCTCCGCCCTCAAGAGCCTGCTGCAGGAGCGGGGGGGCGCCGCCACGCGGCCGGCGAGCTGGTCGCGGCCCCTTGGCCTGGGCTGGGAGCAGCCCTACACGGTGCGCTACGCCAGCAACCTCGATGACGGCCCCAACCACGGCATGCCCCTGGGCGGCTTCGGGGCCGGCTGCTTCGGCCGTGCCCCCGACGGCAGCTTCAACCTCTGGCACCTCGACGGGGGGGAGCACTGGTTCGGCACCCTGCCGGACTGCCAGTTCGCCCTGTTCGAGAGCGACGGCAGCAGCAGCCGCGCCCATGCCCTCGCCGTGCAACCCGCTGCCGACGCCTCCCGCCCCGACGCCGGGCCACCCCTGAGCGCCTGGAGCTGGTACCCGGCCAGCACGGCCGAGCGGAGCACCGGCACCTACGCGGCCCGCTACCCCCTGAGCTGGACCCGCTACAGCGGTGTGTTCGCCGCCCGGGTGGGCTGCGAGGCCTTCAGCCCGATCCTGCCGGGCGACTACCAGCGCAGCAGCTACCCGGTGGCGGTGTTCCGCTGGAGTCTCAGCAATCCCACCCGCAAGCCCCTCGATCTCTCGCTGCTGCTGAGCTGGCGCAACACCTGCGGCTGGTTCACCAACACCGATCCCGCCGCCGCCGTGCACTTCCGCGACGACGGCAGCCCCGAGCACAACTACGTGCCGGCCATCGGCCGCAGCGAGGGCCAGCGCAACCGCTGGGTGGATGAGGGCCCGCTCAAGGGGGTGCTGCTGGAGGGGCCGATCTCCCAGCCGATCGCCGAGGGCCAGGGCCAGTGGTGCATCGCCACCGATGCGGGCCTGGAGGAACGCCACCCCGGGCTGCGCATCCGCCGCTGCAGCCGCTGGAACCCCGCCGGCGACGGCGCCGAGCTGTGGGAGCCCTTCGAGCGCGACGGCGCCATTCCTGAGAGCGACAACGACCGCCACAGCGGCAGCAACGACCCGGCCAGCGCCGCCCTGGCGGTGCAGCTGCGGCTGGAGCCTGGCGCCTCGATCGAGATTCCCCTGGTGATCAGCTGGGACCTGCCGGTGACCGCCTTCGCCAGCGGCACCCGGGCCCTGCGGCGCTACACCGACCACTTCGGCTCCAGCGGCACCAACGCCGCCGCCATCGCCGCGGAAGCCCTGCGCGACTGGCCCCGCTGGCAGCAGCAGATCGCGGCCTGGCAGCAGCCGGTGCTGGAGCGCGCCGACCTGCCGGAGCCGGTGCGGATGGCCCTGTTCAACGAGCTCTACGACCTGGCCTCCGGCGGCACCCTCTGGACCGCCGCCAGCCCCGACGACCCCGTGGGCCGCTTCGGTGTGCTGGAGTGCCTCGACTACGCCTGGTACGAGAGCCTCGATGTGCGGCTCTACGGCTCCTTCGCCCTGCTGCAGCTCTGGCCGGAGCTGGATAAGGCGGTGCTGCGCAGCTTCGCCCGGGCCATCCCCGCCGCCGATCCCACGCCGCGGCCGATCGGCTGGTATTTCACCCAGGGCAAGGGCCGGGTGGAGGCCCCGCGCAAGGTGGCCGGCGCCACCCCCCACGATCTGGGCGCCCCCAACGAGCGCCCCTGGGACGCCACCAACTACACCGCCTACCAGGACTGCAACCTCTGGAAGGACCTGGCCAGCGACTTCGTGCTGCAGGTGTGGCGCACCTTCCGCCTGGCCCCCACCGGCGAGGACCTGCGCTTCCTGGCCGACTGCTGGCCGGCGGCGGTGGAGGCCCTGCGCCACCTCAAGACGTTCGATGCCAACGGCGATGGCCTGCCCGACAACGGCGGCGCACCGGACCAGACCTTCGACGACTGGCCCCTGCAGGGGGTGAGCGCCTACTGCGGCGCCCTCTGGATCGCCGCCCTGGAGGCGGCGCTGGCCATGGGCCAGCGGCTGCAGCTGGAGCTGGGCCTGGACACCTCCAGCCAGCAGCGGGACTTCAGCAGCTGGCTGGAGCAGTCGCGCGCCAACTTCGACCGCCTGCTCTGGAACGGGGAGTACTACAACATCGATGCCGAGAGCGGCACGCCGGTGGTGATGGCCGACCAGCTCTGCGGCGATTTCTATGCCCGGCTGCTGGGGCTGCCGCCGGTGGTGGAAGAGGAGCGGGCCCGCAGTGCCCTGGGGGCGATCCGCCAGGCCTGCTTCGAGGGATTCCAGGGCGGGGCGCTGGGCGTGGCCAACGGCCTGCGCCGCGACGGCACCCCCCTGGATCCCAACGGCACCCACCCGTTGGAGGTGTGGACCGGCATCAACTTCGGCCTGGCCGCCTATTACCGGCTGATGGGGGAGACGGACACGGCCCTGGCGATCACCGGCGCCGTGGTGCAGCAGGTGTATGGGGGCGGCCTGCAGTTCCGCACTCCGGAGGCGATCACGGCCGTGAACACCTTCCGCGCCTGCCACTACCTGCGCGCCATGGCGATCTGGGCCCTCTGGGCCACCCACACCGGCTGGCAGCCGATCCCGGGCGCCGATCGGGAGGCCTTGGCATGAGCCGCCTGGTCGCCGTGCTGCTGGCCCTGCTGGTGGCCCTGGCCGGGGCAGCTCCGGCCCTGGCCCAGCTCCATGCCCACCCGGATGAGAACGGCACGCCCGTGGTGCGCAGCCTCGAGAGCCTGCGCGACCTCGACTACCAGAGCTGGCAGCTGGTGGCCTACCGGGAGGGTCCTCCGGGCGGCCCCCTGCGGCTGCGGGTGGTGGGCTATCCGGGCAAGGTGCGGCTCGACCATCCCACCGCCCTGCAGGTGCGGAGCGGGCGCGCCCGCTGGGAGCTGGCTGACCGCACCCTCGACAATCCCAAACTGGCGGCCGATGGCCGTGCCGCCGCCGCCGAGTTCGACCTGGCACCGCTGCTGGCCGATCTCCACCAGGACCGCCCCCTGCGGCTGCAGCTGCCCGGGGTGTTCGTGGAACTGCCGGTGCCCCCCTTCGTGGTGGCCGAGTGGCGCAGCCTTCCCGCCACCCCATGAGCACCGCTTCCCTGGGCCCCTGGCGTCCGTGGATGCTGCGGGCCCTGCAGCTGGCCAGCCTCGGCAGCGGCCGCACCAGCCCCAACCCGATGGTGGGCTGTGTGGTGCTGGATGCCGAGGGCCGGCTGGTGGGGGAGGGCTACCACAGCCGGGCCGGCGAGGCCCATGCCGAGGTGGGCGCCCTGCGCCAGGCGGGGGAGCGGGCCCGCGGCGGCACCGCCGTGGTGACGCTGGAGCCCTGCTGTCACCACGGCCGCACGCCGCCCTGCAGCGAGGCCCTGCTGGCGGCGGGCATCCGCCGGGTGGTGGTGGCCATGGCCGATCCCGACCCCCAGGTGGCCGGCGGCGGCCTCGCCCAGCTGCGCAGCGCCGGGGTGGAGGTGATCGAGGGGGTGGCGGCCGAGGAGGCCCGGGCCCTGAACCGCGCCTTCCTGCACCGGATCGCCCATCGGCGCCCCTTCGGCATCCTCAAGTGGGCCATGGGGGTGGATGGGCGCACGGCCCTGCCCAATGGAGCCAGCCAGTGGATCAGCGGCCCCGAGGCCAGGAGCTGGGTGCATGGCCTGCGGGGCCGGTGCGATGCCGTGATCGTGGGAGGGGGCACCGTGCGGGCCGACGACCCCCTGCTCACCTCGCGGGGCCGGCGCCAGCCCGAGCCGCTGCGGGTGGTGCTCAGCCGCAGCCTGGACCTGCCCGCAGAGGCGCGGCTCTGGGATACGGCCACGGCCCCCACCCTGGTGGCCCACGGCTACGAGGCCCCCGCCCGGCGGCGCTTCCAGCTGGATCGGCGCGGCATCGAACGGCTCGTGCTCCAGGCCTGCGAGCCCTGGGCCCTGATGCAGGAGCTGGCCCGGCGCGGCTGCAACCTGGTGCTCTGGGAGTGCGGCGCCGCCCTGGCCACCGCCGCCCTGCGCCAGGGCTGCGTGCAGGAGGTGGCCGCGGTGATCGCACCCAAACTGATGGGCGGCACCCTGGCCCGCACACCGCTGGGCGATCTGGGGTTGACTGGCATGCCGCAGGTTCCTGCCTGGCAGACCACCTGTCCCCAACAGCTCGGGGACGATCTGCTCTGGCAGCTGCACGCCCCCGAGCTTGATCGTCGATGGACTTCCCCACCGCTGCCGGCGCAGCGCTGCCCTTCGCCCTGAACATTCCGCTGCTGGGCCTGGCCCTGGCCATCGCCCTGTGGCTGCTGCTGGAAGTGGCTGGGCGGCGGTTCCGCAGCGGCTCGCTGACGCGGGCCCTGCTGCTGCGGAGCCGCCTGAGCATCGCCGCCACCCTGGCGCTGGGCTCGATCGCCTGGTGGCTGGCGGTGCTGGCCGACCCCCGGCTGCTCGATCTGCCCCGCGACGGCGCCGAAGTGCGCGATGTGGCCCTGGTGATCGGCCTGTTCTGGACCCTGCTGCGCTGGAAGGGGGAACTGCACGCCAAGGCGGAGGGCTATGCGGCCCAGCTGCTGCCGCGCATGGCGGCCAAGGACCGGCTCTTCCTGTTCGACGTGCTCGACAAGCTGCTCGGCACGCTGATCGGCGTGCTGATCGTGTTCCAGGTGCTGCAGCTGCTGGGGGTGTCCGCCTCGGTGCTGATCACCGCCGGCGGCTTCGGGGCCGCGGCCCTGGGCTTCGGCGCCCGCACGATCGTGGAGAACGGCCTCAGTGGCCTCAGCCTCTACATCAACCGGCCGTTCACGGTGGGGGAAACCATCAGCCTGCCGGGCCTCAGCCTGCTGGGCTCGGTGGAGCGGATCGGCTGGTTCTACACCCAGCTGCGCGATCCCGACCGACAACGCCTCTACGTGCCCAACGGCGTGTTCACAAGCCAGCCCGTGCAGAACGTGGCCGAGATCGACAACCGCCGCCTGATGATCCCCTTCAGCGTCAGCTACGACGACCTCGAGCGCATCCCCGCCATCAGCGAGGCCATTGAGCGGCGTGCGGTGGAGGTGGAGGGCCTCGATCCCGCCAAGGATCACCTCGTGCACTTCATGGGCTACGGGGCCTCGAGCCTGGATCTGCGCCTGATGTGCTTCGCCAGCAGCGGCGACATCAAGGCCGCCTGGGCCCTGCAGCACCGGCTGCTGCTGCTGATCGGGGAGGTGGTGGCGGAGCACGGGGCCAGCATGCCCTTCCCCACCCGCACGCTCATACCAGCTCCGGGTGCTCCGGATCTCCCTTGAACGGTCCCTGCAGCCAGGGCAGGATCCAGCCGCCGTAGAAGCCGCCGGGCTGGGGCGCCACCGGCGCTCCGTCCACCCAGCAGCCGTCCGTCTGGGACGGGTAGAGCGAGAGCCAGCCGGCCAGGGCCGCAAAGCCCGCTGTGGGCGCGGGGTAGCTCCACGCGGCCCGTCGCCGCCGGCGGCCATCGCCTGGCGACACCAGGTCCCAGTAGCTGGCCAGGCCCTTCCACTCGCAGAACGACCGCCCGTCCGCGGGCTGCAGCAGCTGCCGGTTCAGGGCCTCAGGGGGCAGGTACACCGTGGGGGGATGGAAGGTCTCCAGCACCCAGAGGCTCTCTTCGGTGGCGGCGAGCGTCTGTCCGAACACCTCCACCCGCACCGGCAGGCTGCAGCGCACCAGGGCCGGAGGGCGGGGATAGTCGGCCACCCGATCAGGCCGCCGGGAGCTGATGGTGTCCATGGCGCGGCGAAGCTCAGACCTGGATGAAGTGGCGCAGCCGCCTGGCCTCCTCTCCCGCCCGGCGCTGCAGTTCGGCATCGCTCAGCGACGACTCCTGCCGCTGCTGGGCCGCCAGCACATCGGCCTCCTCCACCGCATAGCCGCTGGTTCGGGCCAGGGCCAGGAAGTCGGCGAGCTCCAGGGGCTCCGCCAGCCGGGCGGCCAGATCCTCCCGGCCACGGGCCAGGGCCAGGAAGGCATCCAGTTGCTCGAGGCTCACCAGGGCAGCTCCAACTGGCTCTGGTCTAACCGGGCCGGAGCCCGCGGCAGCGGCTCCACCACCCACTCCGCCGGCTCCCAGGGCTCCAGCAGCGGTTCGAGCGCCCGCAGCTCGGCGCCATCGCCGGCGGCCAGCCAGGGCTGCTCCAGCCCCTCGGGGATCACTGCGGGCATCCGGTCGTGCAGGGGGGCGATCAGGGCGTTGGGGGCGGTGGTGATCACGCAGCAGGTCTCCAGCTCGGTGCCATCGGCCGCGATCCAGCGCTCCCACAGCCCCGCCAGCCAGAAGGGGGCCCCATCCCGGCGCCGGATGCGGTGGCCCTTCTCGAAGAAGCCGTCCGCCGGGATCAGGCAGCGGTGATGGCGCCAGGGTCCCCGGAAGCTGGCCTTCTGGGCCAGGGTCTCGGCGCGGGCGTTGATCGGCCGGCCATGGCTGGCCGGGTCCTTCGCCCAGGCCGGCAGCAAGCCCCACAGCGCCAGATCCACCCGGTTGCGGCCATGCTCCCGGCGCAGCAGCAGCACCGGTTCCCCCGGACGGATCAGCGCCCGCGGCGTGTAGTGCTCCAGCAGCCCCTCGGGCAGGGCCCCCTTGAGGCGGGGCAGCAGGCGATCGAGCCGGCTGGTGAGGGAGTAGCGGCCGCACATGGGGATAGCGGACTGGCCGGTGGAGGATCGGTTCTCCCACCCCCCGCAGCGTTCGGGCAGCAGCGGACCAGGCCTAGTTTGGGCACACCTTTGGCTGCCGCTCCATGCCGATCCGCCAGGACGACAACCGGCCCCAGCGGCGCTTCGGCCTGATCAATCTGATTCTGATCGGCTTCGGCGTTCTGCTCCTGTTCAGCAACTTCCTGCCCAACGGCAACTCCCAGGTGCCGCGGGTGCCCTACTCCCTGTTCATCGACCAGGTGAACGACGACGGCGTCAAGCGCGCCTACATCACCCAGGAGCAGATCCGCTACGAGCTCAAGGAGCCTCCGGCGGAAGGGGCCCCCACGGTGCTGGCCACCACGCCGATCTTCGACATGGAGCTGCCCCAGCGCCTGGAGCAGCACGGCGTGGAGTTCGCCGCCGCACCGCCCCAGAAACCCAATTTCTTCACCACGCTGCTGAGCTGGGTGGTGCCGCCCCTGATCTTCATCCTGGTGCTGCAGTTCTTCGCCCGCCGCAGCGGCATGGGCGGCGGTGCCCAGGGGGCCCTGAGCTTCACCAAGAGCAAGGCCAAGGTGTATGTGCCGGATGAGGAATCCCGGGTCACCTTCGCCGATGTGGCCGGCGTGGATGAGGCCAAGACCGAACTCACCGAGATCGTTGACTTCCTCAAGACCCCCGAGCGCTACGCCGCCATCGGCGCCCGCATCCCCAAGGGGGTGCTGCTGGTGGGCCCCCCCGGCACCGGCAAGACCCTGCTCTCCAAGGCCGTGGCCGGTGAGGCCGGCGTGCCCTTCTTCATCATCTCCGGCTCCGAATTCGTGGAGCTGTTCGTGGGCGCCGGTGCGGCCCGGGTGCGCGACCTGTTCGAGGAGGCCAAGAAGAAGGCCCCCTGCATCATCTTCATCGACGAACTCGACGCCATCGGCAAGAGCCGTTCCGGCTCCATGGGCGTGGTGGGCGGCAACGACGAACGGGAGCAGACCCTCAACCAGCTGCTCACCGAAATGGACGGTTTCGCCGCCCAGGACAAGCCGGTGATCGTGCTGGCGGCCACCAACCAGCCCGAAACCCTCGATGCCGCCCTGCTGCGTCCGGGCCGCTTCGACCGCCAGGTGCTGGTGGACCGCCCCGACCTCTCCGGCCGCAAGAAGATCCTCGACATCTATGCCCACAAGGTGAAGCTGGCCGAGGGGGTGGACCTCGACAAGATCGCCCAGGCCACCAGCGGCTTCGCCGGCGCCGACCTGGCCAACCTGGTGAACGAGGCGGCTCTGCTGGCCGCCCGCGCCTACCGCACCACCGTGGAGCAGGGCGACCTGAACGAGGCGATCGAGCGGGTGGTGGCCGGCCTGGAGAAGAAGAGCCGCGTGCTCCAGCCCGATGAGAAGAAGGTGGTGGCCTACCACGAAGTGGGCCACGCCATCGTGGGCCACCTGATGCCCGGCGGGGCCAAGGTGGCCAAGATCTCGATCGTGCCCCGCGGCATGAGCGCCCTCGGCTACACCCTCCAGCTCCCCACCGAGGAACGCTTCCTCAACTCCAAGGAAGACCTCGAGGGTCAGATCGCCACCCTGCTCGGGGGCCGCAGCGCCGAGGAGATCGTGTTCGGCGAAGTGACCACCGGCGCCGCCAACGACCTGCAGCGCGCCACCGACATCGCCGAACAGATGGTGGGCACCTACGGCATGAGCGACACCCTCGGCCCCCTGGCCTACGACAAGCAGGGCGGCAGCCGCTTCCTGGGCGGCCCCAGCAACCCGCGCCGCGTGGTGAGTGACGCCACGGCCCAGGCGATCGACAAGGAGGTGCGCTCCCTGGTGGACCGGGCCCACGACCGGGCCCTGGCGATCCTGCGCCACAACCGCTCCCTGCTCGAGAGCATCTCCCAGGAGATCCTCGAGAAGGAGGTAATCGAGGGTGACAACCTGCGCAACCTGCTGGCCGAGAGCGTGATGCCGGAAGAGGCCAAGGCCCTGGTCTGATCGCGGCTGGCCCCCTGACGGCTTTCCGAAACGCCAGCCCCCTTGACTGGGGGGCTGGCCATCTCCGATAAGGGTTCTTTGAGACGGGCCCGATGGTCAGCCAGCCCCAGTCCCAGGCCCACGCTGCCGCTGGCGTCAGCGACCCCGTGGCACCGCTGGCAGCGCTCGGCTCCCTCCGGGGGAGTGATCTGCTGTCATCGGCCGACCTCGACCCAGCCCAGACCAAGGCCCTGCTGGAGCTGGCCAGCGCCCTGAAGCACGGGGAGCGCCGCTTCGATCTGGGCGGCAAGGTGCTGGGGCTGATCTTCACCAAGGCCTCCACCCGCACCCGCACCAGCTTCACGGTGGCGATGGCCCGCCTGGGGGGCCAGACCATCGACCTCAACCCCCAGGTGACCCAGGTGGGCCGGGGTGAGCCCGTGGCCGACACCGCCCGGGTGCTGAGCCGTTACGTCGATGCCCTGGCGATCCGCACCTTCGCCCAGGAGGAGCTCGAGGAGTATGCCCACTGGGCCTCGGTGCCGGTGATCAATGCCCTCACCGACCTGGAGCATCCCTGCCAGGCCCTGGCCGACTACCTCACCCTGCAGGAGGCCTTCGGAAGCGGCCCCCGGGATCTGGCCGGCCTCACCCTGAGCTATGTGGGCGATGGCAACAACGTGGCCCACTCGCTGATGCTCTGCGGCGCCCTGCTGGGCGTGAACGTGCGCATCGGTTGTCCGGTGGGGTTCGAGCCCGATGGCCATGTGCTGGAACGGTCCTTGGCGATCGCGGCGGAGCAGGGCTGCACGGTGGAGGTGCACCACGAGCCAGTGGCGGCCGTGCGCGGCGCCCACGCCCTCTACACCGATGTGTGGGCCTCCATGGGGCAGGAGGAGGAGAAGGAATCCCGTGATGCCGCCTTCGCCGGCTGGTGCCTGGATGAGGAGCTGATCGCCGAGGCCGACCCGCGCGCCATCGTGCTGCACTGCCTGCCGGCCTACCGGGGCAAGGAGATCAGCGCCGGGGCCATGGAGGGCAGCGCCAGCCGCATCTTCGATCAGGCGGAGAACCGGCTGCACGCCCAGCAGGCGCTGCTGGCGGCCCTGCTGGGCGCGGAGATCTAGGGGGGCCTGAGGCCAGACGGGCGCAGCGCAGCCGCCGTCCACCCTGGACAAACGCCCCGGAAGGCGGTACATGTGTATCAGTGCCTCGCCTCCTGTGCCCCAGTCCCTGCCCTCGGCCCTCACCTCCGCCCAGCAGGAGCTCTACGACTGGCTGGTGGACTACATCGGCCAGCACCGCCACAGCCCCTCGATCCGCCAGATGATGCAGGCCATGGGCCTGCGCTCGCCGGCGCCGATCCAGAGCCGCCTGCGGCACCTGCAGCAGAAGGGCTGGATCACCTGGCAGGAGGGCCAGGCCCGCACCCTGCAGCTGCTGGGGGCCGCCAGCAGCGGCATCCCCGTGCTCGGCTCGGTGGCGGCCGGGGGTCTGGTGGAAACCTTCGACGATGTGCAGGAACGGCTCGACCTGGCGCCCCTGCTGGAAACCAGGGGCCTCTTCGCCCTCACCGTGAACGGCGACTCGATGGTGGATGCCCACATCGCCGATGGCGACGTGGTGCTGCTCGAACCGGTGACGGATCCGGCGCGGCTGCGGGCCGGCACGATCGTGAGTGCCCTGGTGCCGGGCAGCGGCACCACCCTCAAGCACTTCCACCGCAACGGCGCCACGGTGACGCTGGAGGCCGCCAATCCCGCCTATGCACCGATCGTGCTGCCGGCCGAACAGGTGACCGTGCAGGGCAAGCTCGTGGCCGTGTGGCGCCAGGTGTGAGAGCCCGAGGGGGGCACCGATGACGTTGTAAGCTCATCCAGCGCCAGGCAAGGCCACCAGGCCACCCGGATGAGCGACCAGCGTTCATTCCGCCGAGCGTTCACAACGGGGCCATAGCTCAGCTGGTAGAGCACCTGCATGGCATGCAGGGGGTCAGCGGTTCGAATCCGCT
This sequence comes from Cyanobium sp. NIES-981, assembly GCF_900088535.1. Classification (NCBI taxonomy): domain Bacteria; kingdom Bacillati; phylum Cyanobacteriota; class Cyanophyceae; order Synechococcales; family Prochlorococcaceae; genus Cyanobium; species Cyanobium sp. NIES-981. The sequence continues at coordinate 2,495,471 of NZ_LT578417.1, forward strand.
TGGCTCCATTCAAGGGTCGTTGCTGCGCAAGGGCCCACCGATCCACGAGGTCTGATCCACCAAGGTTCCGGTGCATCCGCTGGCGACAGCGCACCGGTTCAGGCGCCGCCAGGGCTGCGAATGGGTCGTGTGCGAGCAGGACCACGCACTTTGTCCTGGTGGTCCTGGGGCGACGGCCGACCGCAGGTCTCCCAACTGCTGAGCATGCGCACGAGCTCGGCCTCCAGGGCCTTCAGGTCTTCAATCCGCTGGTGGATCTCGCCGGTCTTGTCACGGATCGTGGTCTGGAGGTTTTCACAGGTGCAGATTCCGGAGCGCCGCGCCTCCAGCACCGTTCTGATCGTGGCCAGGGGGATCTCGATGGCCCGCAGGGTGCGGATCAGGGACAGATCCTCGTAGATCGATGCATCAAAGAGCCTGTACCGCCCTTCACTGCGGGAGGCCGGGTGCAGCAGTCCCTGGTCGCAATAGAAGCGAATGGTCTTGACCGACACGCCGGAACGCTTCGCCACCGCCCCGATCTGCTGACCGGCAGCCCGCATGGCAACCACCCCTTGACTCTCCACCTGCTGGAGAGCTGATGCTAGTTCCGTCCGTTCCCTCCCGTCTGTGCGCCGACTGATCCCTCTCCTGGCCGCCATGGCTCTCGGGGCCCCCGGGCTGGCCAGGGCCCAGCCGTCACCCTCCATGCCCGGCATGGATCACCGGCACCATGCAACGGCCGCCCCCGCCGCTGGAGAGGAGGCCGGCCATGGCTCCCATGCCCATGACGTGGGACCTGCCGGGGAGACCTACGACCTCCGTTTCCTGGACGCGATGGTGCAGCACCACACCGGAGCGCTGCGGATGAGCGAGTTCGTCTTCGGGATCGGCGAGCCGGGCGTCGGCGCCCTGGCCACCACGATCTGGCGCGAGCAGGCCCGGGAGATCAGGGCCATGGGGCTGTGGCGCAAGGCCTGGTACCCCGAGGCCCCCATCTACCCCGTGGCGCTCCGGCCGGGCGGCAACCCCGACGCCATGGCCGATCTGGAACGCATGGGTTCAGCGCAGATCGAGGCAATGCAGATGGTGACGACCAAGCCCACCAGGGCCAACCGGGTGGTGTGGTTTCTCGAGAGCATGATTGAGCACCATGGCGGAGCGCTTCAGATGGCCCACGATGCCCTGGAGAAATCCAGCACCCCCACGATCCGCCGCCTGGCCAGGGAGATCATCGTAACCCAGCGCCTCGAGATCATCCAGCTGCGGCGCATGCTGCAGCACGACGGCCTCAACAAACCCGCGTATTACCGGTTCGATCCGCTGTTCTCCCTCTGATCCTCCCCATGGCGCCTTCCTCCGCGATCCTGCTGCTGTCCGCCGCCACGCTCGCGGGCCTCGTGGCTGCCCCTCCTGCCGTTCAGGCCCACAGCAAGGGCCTCTACCGGACCCAGGCCGAGGCCGAACAACAGGCCCGCAAGCTGGGCTGCAGCGGCACCCACCGGAACAACGGCCTGTGGATGCCCTGCAGCAGTGAGCGCCACCTTCACCAGGAGCTGCGCCAGCAATGACACCGATCCCCCGTCCTGTGCAGCACACCTCGCGGCGTCTGCACCGCTGGGTGGTGCCGATCGCAGCCGCTCCCCTCCTGATCACCGCGCTGAGCGGATCGCTCTACAGCCTGCTGCTGGAACGGGGCGTGGACGCCTTCTGGCTGCTCAAGATCCACACCGGTCGGTTCGGCCCGATCAATCTCCAGCCGTACTATTCCGCCCTGCTGGGTGCGCTGACGCTGCTGGCGATCGGATCCGGCCTGCTGTTGCTGCGGCCAAGGGCAGCTCGGAACCACTGACGCGCCCGCCCACTCCCTTGCTGTGAACCATTGGCGACCGGCCCCCTGGGTGGGGACGGGTGGGCACGGGTGTGACCCTCACGGTGGAGGTCCGGAGGATCGGGAGCGATCCCCCCGGCTGGGGAGGATCGCTGAGCCTCAGCCCCGCCAGGTGGGCAAGCCGCCGCTTTCCAGCGTGCCGCGATGGCGCCAGAGCGCTTCTGGCGTCACGTGGATGCCATGCTCGGCAGCCAACCGGGCTGCAGCCTCCGTGGTGTCGGTGGTGCGCAAGGCCTGGGCAAAGGCGGTGTCGTGCTGCAGCAGCTCCTTGAGCTGATGCAGCGCCTCAGCGGAGGGATGAACGGCCTCGGGGGCCGTGAGATCGCAGGTGGCCATAGGGCCTCCTTCTCAGAGTGATACCAGTCTAGGAACGGCAACTCGGATGGGCGCGCTGGGCTCAGTCGTCTTCACGTGGAAGGTCCTGCTTGGTGCCCGTGAGGGGGCCTCAGGCTCCGGTGGGGGATCCGGGCAGCAGGAGCTTCGGGGAGAGGGGCTGACGCAGGCCATCCATCGGGATGAGCCGCCACGCGCCAGCGCATCGATGGCACAGGCGGACCTCCGGTTGGCAAGCCGGCAGTCAGGAGCTGCGCTGCAGCCAAGGCGCCCGTCGGAAGACAACCGGCAACCTCGCCATTGCCGTGAGGCCCGTCGGTCGGGGGCCTGCCGACTCCGTGCTGTTCGCGGGGCTGACGCCCTGACGGCGGTGGAGGCCAAAGCCATCCACAGGAGCCTGGCCGGGGTGCTGGCCCAGAGTGGGCCTCTTCCGCAGCCGCCTGATCCGCCCGGATGACACCTCCCCCGCCCAGGCAAGACGATCCGGCCGAGGGCCTGAGCCACGATCCCGACGCCATGCCGCAACGGCAGGGGCTGCCGCTTGGGTTGCGGATTCTGGCGCTGCTCGGGGCCCTCTCCTTTGTGATGCTGGGGGTGAACAGCCTGCTGCCCCTGCTGCGCTGGCCCCCAGCGCCACCTCCGCCGCCGGGCCCACGCCAAGGCCCGATCACCTCCAGACCTGCGATCCAGCAAGCTCACGATTCACAACAGGAGAGGGATCCACGCACCCTCCCGGTGCCGGCCTTCAGATCCCCACATCCATCCAGGGGAAGCCAACGAACTCATCGCGGCGACAGCGGAACTCTGGCGCACGGGCCAATTCAGGCAACAAGCAGGATCGACTGGGACAAAAGAACCGGAGAAACGAGCTGAGCAGCAGCAGAGTGCGGCAGGAAAGAGCAGGAAAACGAAACAGACGATCAATCAAGAAGTAAAGAACGAGAAGATCAAACAGCCTTCCTGTTCTGTACCAGGCTACAGCAGGACAGCGCCAGGAGAGTTCAGACCTGGATGCTCTTTGAAGAATTGAGAACGAAAGACCAAACCTTCCCTCAAGGTAGCTAGACCAGAAAAGATTAGTTTTGCGAGAGCATCGCATGTTCACGCTACAGAAAGCTACTCAGATCTTTCCGGAAACTCTCCGGGCTGATGTGGTTCCGGCGATCACGGCACGGTTCCGCCTTCTGAGCGCAGAAGATCAACTCGCCCTGATCTGGTTTGCCTACCTGGAGATGGGCAAAACCATCACCATTGCCGCTCCGGGGGCAGCCAGGATGCAGTTTGCCGAGGGCGTGCTGCAGCAGATCCGGGGGATGAGCTTTCCAGAGCAGAGCCAGGTGATGTGCGACCTGGCCAACCGCACCGACTCCGAAATCTGCCGCACCTACGCCAGCTGGTCAGTGAACATCAAGCTGGGCTTCTGGTATCAGCTTGGCGAGTGGATGGCCGAAGGCGTCGTGGCCCCGATTCCCGAGGGCTATCAGCTTTCCGCCAATGCCCTGGCCGTGCTCGATTCCCTCAAGGCCGTGGATCAGGGGCAGCAGATCACCCTGCTGCGCAACTTCGTGGAGGACATGGGCTTTGATCCCGCCAAAGGCACGGGTCAGCAGGTGATGGAGCCCGTGGTGGCTGCGACTCCAGAAGAGAAGCGCACCAAGGTGTTCATCGAAGGGGTGATCAACCCCACGGTGAACAACTACATGGATCTGCTCAATGCCAACGATTTCGATGCCCTCATCGAGCTCTTCCTTCCCGATGGTGCTCTGCAGCCTCCCTTCCAGAAACCGATTGTGGGCAGGGATGCGATCCTGAACTTCTTCCGCCAGGATTGCCAGAATCTCAGGCTCCTGCCGGAGCGGGGCTATGCCGAGCCCACCGAAGGCAACTTCACCCAGATCAAGGTCACCGGCAAGGTGCAGACCCCCTGGTTCGGTGCTGGGGTGGGCATGAACGTGGCCTGGCGGTTCCTGCTCGACCCCGAAGGGAAGATCTACTTCGTGGCCATCGACCTGCTGGCCTCCCCGGCGGAGCTGCTGAAGTTTCGCCGTTGAGGCCCAACCCCTGGTGCGGACCCATCCTGGCCGCCTGGATCATCCTGGGCTGGCTGGTCTCGTTGCTGGCGGGGCTGCTTCAGCCCCTGCAGCAGCTCTCGCCTGCCCTTGTGGTACTGAGCGTTCTGGCCCGCACCTTTCTGCAGACGGGCCTCTTCATCGTGGGGCATGACGCCATCCACGGTGTGCTGCTGCCCCAGCACAGGCGCCTGAACGACCGGATCGGCTGCTTCGCCCTGGGCCTGTATGCAGCCCTCCCCTACCGGCAATGCCGCCGCAACCACCGGTTGCATCACCTGGCACCGGCGAGCCCTGCTGATCCCGATGTGCATCCAGACCCCCACGCCGGAGTGCTCACCTGGTATGCCCGCTTCATGGCGGGCTATCTGAGCGTGCGGCAGATGGGGGCACTGCTCAGCGGCTGGGCCCTGCTGGGTCTCGTGGCGAGCCTGGTCACGCCAACGGCGTGGCTCAACGTGCTGGTGTTCTGCACCCTGCCCCTGGTGCTCAGCTCGGCCCAGCTGTTTGCCTTCGGCACCTATCTGCCCCACCGCGGGGGCCGAGGCCGCGATGGCGCCCACCAGGTCCACAGCCTTCGCTTGCCGCCCTGGCTGTCGCTGCTGGCCTGCTACCACTTCGGCTACCACCACGAGCACCATGCGGCTCCGAGCCTGGCCTGGCACGAACTTCCCCGGCTGGCCGCCACCCCCGGGTGGGACAGGCTCCCCGCCAACCTTTGCAACAGCCCGCTCTCGCCGGCCTGCGGCCTCCCCCTAGCTTCGACAGGGGACGACAAGCAAGGGTATGCAGCCCATGGACACGATGGTTGACAGCTGGACCGACCGCGAGCAGATGATTGCGCGGGCAGCCCTCGAGAACGCCAGAATCCGCGCTGTGGACATCCTGATCGCCCGGCTGCGCACCAGCACCGAGGCGCTCGCCTCCGCCGAGGAGGTGTGGCAGCTGCACGACTTCCTGAGCATCGAGCGGCACACGATGGAGGGGCGTTTCGATTTCCGCCTCGGCGGGATCCTCTTCGTGCTGGCGGGCCTGGTGAAGGATGAGCTGCTGGCGATCGAGGAGCTGGAGGGCCTGGAGGCCGACAAGCTGGCCAAGGTGAAGGCCATGTCCCGCTTCTGAGGCCGTGGCCCGCTTCTGACAGTCAGGCCCCCCAGAGAAACTGAAGGGCACGCACATCCGAGGCGGTGAAGGTGCTGTTGCGGGTGGTGTTGTACGACATGATCGTGTCGGAGGTGTCATAGAGCGGGTTGAATCCGCTGCCGAACGGATGATCCAGGCCGAACGCGTGGCCGATCTCGTGGGTGATCGTGCGGCGTTCGCCCCGGCTCAGACCCGATCCGATCCTGTCCTCCCAGAACAGCTCGAACCAGCCCCTGCGCATCCTGGCCAGCCCGATGGTGGAGCCACCGAGATCCACCACGTTGCTCACATCGATGTCGGACGCGCGCCGGGATCGCTTCTCCACCAGCCGCAGGCCTGTCACCTGATCCACCCGGGAGAACACCCTGCGGATGAACCGGGCTTCGACCCGCGAGATCGGCACGGCGCCACCAGATCCCCTGCGGTTGATCCAGTAGTGCACCACCCCGTCGCCACCGGAGAAGCGGTCCAGCGCACGGGCCCAGCGCCGATCCACGATGCCCTCGATGGCGATCCCCACCGGCCCTGCCGCCCCGTCGTCAGCCACGGCCTAGGTGTGTAGTCCCACCAGGTTGTTCAGCTGACAAGGGGGTGTGAGGTCGCCAGGGTCGGGGTGTCACCGCCCGTCCCAAGACCTCACCCCCCATGCATAGCCACCCCAATGCGCGACTGACACTGATCAGTCGACAACGCCTGATTTGTCGGCACCTCGATGAGGGCGTGCCGCTCAAGGCCCTTGCGGCCGCTGCGGGAATCAGCCTGCGCACCGCCTACAAGTGGCTGGGCCGGTTCCGTGAAGGAGGTCCAGCGGCTCTGGCGGATCGACGGAGCGTTCGCCGCAGCCAACGGCGGACGCTCGATCCGCAGCGACTGCAGCACGCTGTGGACTTACGGCACCAGCGCTGCACCCTGCGCCGCATCGCCCATTCGCTGCAGGCGCCCCTCTCCACCGTGGGCAGGGTGCTCAAGGCGCTCGGCCTGGGCCGTCTCCGGAACCTGGAGCCCAGGCCACCGGTGCGCCGCTACCAGTGGCAGCGGCCCGGCGAGATGATCCACGTCGACACCAAACAGCTGGCGCGGTTCCGCCAGGTGGGGCACCGAATCACCGGCGATCGGCGGCTGGGCTCCTCCCGTGGTGCCGGCTATGAGAAGGTCCACGTGGCCATTGATGACGCCACCCGGCTGGCCTACGTCGAGGTGCTCCCTGACGAGAAGAAGGCCACCACCGTGGGCTTCCTGGCCCGGGCAGTGGGCTGGTTCTCAGATCAAGGCATCACCTGCAAGCGGATCCTCTCGGACAACGGTTCGGCCTACCGATCCGGCGAGTGGCGAAAAGCCTGCAAGGCCCTGGATCTCAAGCCGATCCGCACCAGGCCGTACACACCCCGCACCAATGGCAAGGCGGAGCGATTCATCCGCACCCTGCTGGAGGAATGGGCCTACGGCATGTCCTTTCAGACCTCCGAGGAGCGGAACCAGTGGCTAAGCCGATATCTCGGGATCTACAACGGTCGTAGGTGCCACATGGCCCTAGGAAGCATCACGCCACTTCAGTCGCTCCAGCGGCTGCAGATCGCTGAATAACCTGGTGAGAAAGCACACCTAGCCAGGTCGAGCCGGGCCTGTCAAGCCGTTTCCGGCAACGCCACCACCTCAGACCCTTGTCCTTAACCCTTGCTTGGCAAGCTGGTGCCCCAGGGCCCTGCCTGCATCCCCTTCCATGCATCTCACCTCCAAAACCGCACTGGACACGATCCGGGCCATGGCCAGACACCAGGCGGTGCTGACCATCGAGCCCGGCCAGGTGATCTTCCGCAGTGGCGACCGCGGTGACTGCCTCTACGGGGTGCTCGAGGGCTCCGTGGAGCTGGAGTGGAACGCAGGGGAGATGACCGAACGGATCGGCCCCGGCGAGACCTTCGGCATCGGCGCCTTCCTCGACCCGGAGCACCGGCGCTTCGGCACGGCCCGTGCCATGAGCGAGGGCAAGCTGCTGGTGATGAACCAGCAGGAGTTCCTGTTCGCCGTTCAGGAAACGCCGATGTTCGCCCTGGAGATGCTCCAGTCGCTGGGGGCACGGCTGCGGGATCTCAAGCGCCGGGTTCAGGATCAGCTCGGGACGGCCGACTCCCTCTGAGGCTCGCACCGTCCTGTTCGAGCGCCAACGCCAGGGTGTCCAGCCGCCGGGCATTCACGCCCAGATCGGACTCACCCAGCCGTGACACCGAGCGGGCCTGCAACACACCGCGGCCGGCATCGGCATAGAGCTCCACGTCGTCGACGAAGCCGAAGAGGGCACTGCTGGCGGTGGCGTGCACGTAGCCGGGGCTCTGCACCTCCAGCGTCACCCGGGGCTGGGCCATCAGCGCCGGCAGCACCACGGCCAGCGCAGCCTGGGGATCGGCCACCGGCCAGTCGGCCCGGGCACAGTGGGCGGGGGACGGACACGCCGCCAGGGCCCCCTCGCGGACCCCCAGCTCCGCCGGCACCGGACCGACCAGGTGAAACAGTCCGAAGCTGAGGGCCAGAAGCCAGGACTGCAGCAGCACCATCACAGAACCAGCCTCCTGATTGACATCGGCGTTGACATCGGCGTTGACATCGGCAGTGGCATGGGCATGGGATCGACATGCCATCGACCGGCGGGCGGCCGGCCCGGGCAGGATCGGAGCAGGCCGGGCGTTGCGCGGCTCGATGCCTTCGCACGGGACCCCCCAGCCATGATGGACTCCCGGGACGCCGGCCGCCCGGATCCCTCCGAAACCCAGGCCGACCTGGCCGCCCTGCGCCGCTCCTACAGCCGCGGCGGCCTGCGGCGCGCCGAGCTGGCCGACGATCCCGTGGAGCAGTTCCGCCAGTGGTTCGAGCAGGCCCGCGGCGCCGCCCTGCCCGAGCCCAACGCCATGGTGCTGAGCACCTCCGCAGGGGAGCGCACCAGTTCCCGCACGGTGCTGCTCAAGGCCTACGACCAGCGGGGCTTCGTGTTCTTCACCAACTACGGCAGCCGCAAGGCCCGCCAGATCGCCTCCAGGCCGTGGGTGGGGCTGCTGTTCCCCTGGTATCCCCTGGAGCGCCAGGTGGCGATCGAGGGCCGCGCCGAGAGGATCTCGGCGGCCGAATCCCTCGCTTACTTCAGCTCCAGGCCCTGGGGCAGCCGCCTCGGGGCCTGGGTCTCCCAGCAGAGCAGCGTGATCAGCTCCCGCAAGATCCTGGAGCTGCAGTGGGAGCACATGAAGCGGCGCTTCGCCGATGGGGATGTGCCCCTGCCGCCCAGCTGGGGGGGATTCCGGGTCGTGCCCGAGAGCATCGAGTTCTGGCAGGGCCGCGAGAACCGGCTGCATGACCGCTTTCTCTATCGCCGGGAGGGGAGCAGCTGGCGGATCGAACGGTTGGCACCCTGAAGGCAGACGCCTCAGCACCATGACGCCACGGATCAACCACGGCCAGCGGCTGATCGTGCTCTGGCTGGCCTGGCTGCTGGCCATGCTCTTCCACGTGGATCTCGGCCTGATGCCCCTGTTCCACGGCCAGTCGGCCGAGATCCACGGCCACGTGCCCACCGAGCTGCTGCCCTGGCTCTACGGCGCGATGCTGGGCTATTTCCTGCTGCCGCTGCTGGCCCTGGTGCTGATCGGCTATGCCGCCAGCGCCGCCGACCCGCAGCGGAGCTGGCGGCCCTGGCGCCGCCTCCACTTCTGGTTCAGCGTGGCCTACTCGGTCACCAACGTGCCGCACCTGCTGGCGGACATCCTGGTGCCGGATTCCCGGGTGGATCAGGTGGTGCTGATGGCCGTGCTCACCGCCATCGGCCTGGCGATCAACCTGGAGGGCTGGATGTGGTGGCGTCAGGCGCGCTGAGGAACGGCCGGGCTGAGGGCCTCGCGGCGCCACAGGCCGATCCACTCGTGCTCCCGCTGCGGCACCGAATCCTCCGCCGGCTGCCACAGCTCCTGGCGCAGGCCCGCTGCACGGCAGAGGCCGGCGATGGCCGCGGGGTCACTGCCCCAGGGAGGCCCCCCCGGCCGGCCATGGCACCAGAAGAGTCCCAGCAGCCAGCCCCCGGGGCGCAGCAGCCTGGCCGCGGTGGCGATGTAGGCCTGCCGCTGGGCGGGGTCGATCGCGCAGAAACAGGTGTGCTCCAGCACCCCGTCCAGGCTGCCGCTGTCCAGGCCCTGGCGCGCCAGGCCCTCCCCATCGAAGAGATCCCGCTGCAGCCAGCGGATGCCGGGGTGCCGCGCACCGTGCAGCTGCCGCGCCCGGCGCACGGCCTCGCCGCTCACATCCACCCCCACCGCCGAGAAGCCCAGGTCCGCCAGCAGCGCCGCCTCATGGCCCCGGCCGCAGCCCGGCACCAGCACCACCCCGGGGGGCCGGGGGGCCAGGGGATGGCGGCGCAGAAAGGCCTCGAGCGGGGGAGCGGGCCTGCCCAGCTCCCAGCCGTCGCGCTGCTCGCGGTAGCGGGCATCCCAGGCCTCGGCAACGGCGGCGGCATCGCGCTCCATGCCCCCACACTGCCGCAGCGGCAGCGCCGATGAGCAGAACCACCTATTGGCAGCTAATGCAAACCGGAGTCATTATGAGTTGTAAGCGGAGGCCGGCGCCGCCGCCCCCGACCACCTCTCCTGACTCTGTCCCGTTCCATGGCCGTGATCGAACGCGTTCCCTCCGTCACCTTCAAGACCCGCGTGCGGGATGAATCCATCCCCGGGCCCAACCCCTACCGCTGGCAGGACCTCACCACCGAGGAGATCTTCTCCGGCAAGCGGGTGGTGCTGTTCTCCCTGCCGGGGGCCTTCACCCCCACCTGCTCCTCCAACCACCTGCCCCGCTACGAGGAGCTCCACGAGCAGTTCCGCGCCGAGGGCATCGACCAGATCATCTGCCTCTCGGTGAACGATGCCTTCGTGATGTTCCAGTGGGGGCGGCACGTGGGCGCCGACAAGGTCTTCCTGCTGCCGGACGGCAACGGCGAGTTCACCCGCAAGATGGGGATGCTGGTGGACAAGTCCAACCTGGGCTTCGGGCTGCGCTCCTGGCGCTACTCGATGCTGGTGGACGATGGCCGCATCGAGAAGATCTTCGTCGAGCCCGACTTCGGGGACAACTGCCCCATCGACCCCTTCGAGGTCTCCGATGCCGACACCATGCTGGCCTACCTGCGCGGCCAGACGCCCCAGGGGGTGCGGGAACCGGCCCTGGCGTTCGAGGGCTGAGCACCACAACGGCTCGTAACGATTGCCGCGCCCGTAGCAACCGCCACGGGCGCCTCCTTAAGGATTTCGTCAGAATTGGTGGGATGGCCTACGGGTCACCGCGCCACCTGGCGCCTCTGAATGACAAGCGGCATGACGAGCAGCATGATGAGCAGCTTCGGATCACTCCTTGCCCTGGTCGGGCTTCTGGGCTTCACCCTGGTGGAGGTGGCCCTCCGCTTCGCCGGCTGACTCCGCTCTGCAGCCGGGGCTGCCGGTCCTCCAGCGGGTGAGGGCCCCCGCCCCCACGAGGACCAGCAGCAGGGCCTCCCCGCAACGGCCATAGGGGGTGAGGCCGGCACGGAGCTCCGGCTCGAACAGCGCCACAGCGGCGCGCCCCGGCGCCAGGGCGGCCTGCACGATCCCCTGGGGAGTCACCAGCAGGCTGGGGCCGGTGTTGGCGGAGCTCACCAGCCAGCGCCCGGTTTCGATGGCCCGCAGCTGCGCCAGCGCCGCGAACTGGCGCTGCAGCATCAGGGGGTAGGGATCGAGGTTGGCGCTGGCCAGCAGCCAGGTGGCACCGTTCCGGCTGGCCGCCGCGAGGGCGCCGCCATCGGAGATCTCGTAGCAGATGGCCACCGCCACCGGCCCCGCAGGCCGGATCAGCAGGCGGGACGGGGCCCCCGGCTCCACCCCGCCGACCGCCGAGAGGCCGCTCCAGCGCCACCATGACGCCAGGGGAACCCATTCCCCCAGGGGCACCAGCCGGTGCTTGTCCACCGCGCCGCTGGCCTGCCGCGCCCCCGGCTCGAACCGCAGCAGGGCGCTGCGCTGTTCCGGCCCGCCGGCGCCGTCCTGCCAGCGAAAGCCGCCACTGAGCAGCTCCACCGCCGCCGGTTGGGCCAGCCGCGGTTCCAGCCCGAGGGCGCCTTCCGGCAGCACCACCACCGCCGCCCGCCGCCGCTGGGCCTCCGCCATGGCCTGCTCCAGCAGGAGCGCCAGGCGCTGGCGGGCCGCCCCTGTCTGCTTCTCGCGGGTGGGGATGGCGGGCTGCAGCACCAGCACGCGCTCGCTGGCCGCAGACCCTGGAGGCTGGCCGGCGAGCAGCGCCGCCCCCGCCCCGTGCAGCAGCAGCACCAGCAGCAGCCAGGTCGCCAGGCGGCGGAGGCGGCCGGCGGGGGCGGCGACCACGCGCCACAGCCCCCAGCCGAGCAGAACCTGCACCGCCGCCACCAGGCCGCTGCCGCCCAGCACCGCCAGACCGGCCAGCGGCCTGTCGTGGGGCAGGGGCGCAGCGCCGAGGCCCAGCCAGAACAGCGGGCCGCGGGCCAGAAGCACCTCCGCCAGGCCCCACACCCCACTCAGCAGCAGCGCCGTGCCGGGGCGCTGGGGCCCCAGCACGGCCGCAAGCCAGGCCCAGCAGGCCAACAGCACGGCCCCCAGTGCCGCACACAGCAGCAGCAGCAGCCCACAGAGCGGCAGGCTGAGGGGCAGGGGCACCCCAATCCAGTCCAGGGGGTGCAGCCCCAGCAGCCAGCGATGGCTCAGCAGCACCGCCAGCCCGCCCCACAGCCCGGAACCGAGCAGCAGCTGCCGGGACGGCCCCAGGCCACTCGCGCTCCACAGCAACGCCAGCGCCAGCCAGGCCAGCGGCGGGCATCCCAGCGGAGGCAGAGCCAGCCCCGCCAGCAGGCCGGAAACCCCCACCACGATCCAGGCCAACCGTCCCTCGACCGCCATGGCAGTCCAACCTAGGAAGCGCCAAGGTTGAAGCAGACCCGACCACTGCGATGGACTCCTCCAACCCTCTGCACCAGCTGCTGCTGCGGGGCCTGGGCACCACCTCCCTGGTGAGCGACCGGCTGCGCTACGTCACCCAGGAGTGGGTGCGCAGCGGCAAGCTGGACCCCAGCCACGCCTCCGCCCTGGTGGAGGACGTGCTCAGGGCCCTGCGGGGGGACACCCCGGGGCTGGAGGAACAGGCCGGCCGGCAGCTGGAGCGCAACCGCGACCAGCTGCTGCAGGATCTCGGCATTCCCCTGCAGCGGGAACTCGACGAGCTGCGGGGGCGGATCGACCGGCTGGAGCAGGCCCAGCGCCAGCGCAACGGCGAGGCCGCGGGCGAGTAGGCAGAATCATGCCCCCCGCGGGTCCGTCATGCGCGACATCCTGATCAGCACCACCGTCTGTGTGGCCTGTCTGCTGCTGGCGCTGGTGAGTCAGCTGGTGAATCCCACCACGGTGGAGGCCGCCGCTCCCGCCGCCCCCATGGAAGCCGCCGCCATCGCCGCCCAGCCCCGGGCGGCGATGGCCAGCTTTGAACTCGACCCCGACGACCCCAACCCCACCCTCTTTGCCATGGCCCCCGACTCCAGCCCCGACATCGCCCAGGCCAGTGCCCTTGGCGGCGACATGGTCGCTCCCAAGGAGCGGGTGACGCCCAGCGGCCTGCGCATCACCGATCTGGTGATCGGCGATGGCCCCGAGGCCAGCTCCGGCCAGACCGTGAGCGTGAATTACCGCGGCACCCTCGAGAGCGGCAAGGAGTTCGACAGCAGCTACGGCCGCGGCCCCTTCTCCTTCCCCCTCGGTGCCGGCCGGGTGATCAAGGGCTGGGACGAAGGCGTGGCCGGCATGCAGGTGGGCGGCAAGCGGAAGCTGGTGATCCCGCCGGACCTCGCCTACGGCGAGCGCGGCGCCGGCGGCGTGATCCCGCCCAACGCCACCCTGATCTTCGAGGTGGAACTCCTCCAGATCGGCCGCTGATCCATGGGATGCCGGCCGGGCCCGCATCAGGGAATCTGTAGCGATCGTTAGGATCCCCCCACCCACCGGGCACACCGGCGGGAAACATTCAGCACGTCAATCACATCCATGGCCCATACGCTGCCCACGCTGCCCTACGGCCTCGATGCGCTCGAGCCCCATATCTCCCGTCAGACCCTCGAGTTCCATCACGGCAAGCACCACAACGCCTACGTCACCAACCTCAACAAGCTGGTGGAGGGCACGGACCTCGACGGCAAGAGCCTCGAGGACACCATCACGGCCGTGGCAGGTGACGCGGGCAGGGCCGGCGTGTTCAACAACGCCGCCCAGGTGTGGAACCACAGCTTCTACTGGCAGTGCATGAAGCCCGGTGGTGGTGGGCAACCCACCGGCGCCCTGGCCGAGAAGATCAATGCCGACTTCGGCAGCTTCGAAGCCTTCGTGGAACAGTTCAAGACCGCCGGCGCCACCCAGTTCGGCAGCGGCTGGGCCTGGCTGGTGCTGGACGGCGGCACCCTCAAGGTGACCAAGACCGCCAACGCCGACCTGCCCCTGGCCCATGGCCAGAAGGCCCTGCTCACCATGGACGTGTGGGAGCACGCCTACTACCTCGACTACCAGAACCGCCGCCCCGACTACATCACCACCTACCTCGAGAAGCTGGTGAACTGGGACTTCGTGGCCGCCAACCTGGCCGCTGCCTGATCCGCGGCGTCCCCACCCGGCGCCTGCCCCCGTGGCAGCAGGCCCCCGCTCCAACGGGGGCTTTTTCATGGAGAGGGTTCAGGCGGCCGCCCCCGGATGTCCGGGGGCGCCGGATGCCAGGGCCTGGGGCAGCACCGCCTCCGGCGCGATCCACATGGCATCGCCGTAGGAGAAGAAGCGGTAGTGCTGCGCGATGGCCTCGGCGTAGAGCTCCAGCAGGCGCCGTCGGCCGATCAGCGCACTCACCAGCAGCAGCAGCGAGCTCTTCGGCAGGTGGAAGTTGGTGAGCAGGCCCTGCACCACCGCGAAGCGGAACCCGGGCTGGATCACCAGATTCACCGGGCCGGTGTGGGGCCGCAACACGCCGCCGTGCAGGGCCGCCACCCCCTCAAGGCTGCGCACACTGGTGGTGCCGATGGCGATCACCCGGCCGCCCCGGGCGCGGCAGGCCTGCACGGCCGCCACCAGCGCCTCGCTCACCTCCACCCACTCGCTGTGGAGTTCGAGGCCGCGCAGGTCTTCGGTTTCCACCGGCCGGAAGGTGCCCAGCCCCACGTGCAGGGTGGTGGTGGCGATCGCCACGCCGCGGGCCCGGATCGCGGCGAGCAGCCCATCGCTCAGGTGCAGGCCGGCGGTGGGGGCGGCCACCGCACCGGGGCGGGCGGCGTAGCGGGTCTGGTAGCGGTCGTTGTCGGAAGCGTCGTGCTCGTGGATGTAGGGCGGCAGCGGAATGGCGCCGTACTGCACCAGCAGGGGTTCGAGGGAGGCGGCGTCGGTGCAGGCGGCAGGAAACTGCACGATGCAGCCCCCGGTCTGGGGGTCACGGCCGCAGATCGTCACGGCCAGGGGCTCCTGGCCCGGGGCCACCACCTCCAGGGTGTCGTCCGGGTGCAGCCGCTTGGCCGGCTTGGCCAGGCACAGCCAGCGGCCAGGCCCCGCAGCGGGAGCAGGCACCGGCAGGGAAGCCGTCAGCGCTGCGGCGGAGGGCTGCCAGGGTTCCAGCACCAGCAGCTCCACGCGGCCACCACTGGCGCGGCGCGCCTCCAGGCGGGCCCGCAGCACCCGGGTGTCGTTGACCACCAGCAGATCGCCGGGGCGGAGCTGATGCTGCAGATCCCACACCCTCAGGTGACGCAGACCTGGCGGGCCGGCCTCGGTGCCGGGCTCGGCCCCCACCGCCAGCAGCCGGGCAGCATGGCGGGGCTCCACCGGCCGCTGGGCGATCCGCTCCTGGGGGAGCAGGAAGTCGTAGCTGGACAGCCTGAGGTCGTCAGGGTCGACGCCCTGGACCGCGGCAGGGACCTGATCGCACGCGCTGGACACCGGTGAGCAGGGGGGTCAGAGGGCCAGGCTCTCGGGGTTGGTCTCGATCAGCTGGGCCAGGTCCTTGAGGAAGGCGGCGGCATGGGCCCCGTAGATGGTGCGGTGGTCGCAGGTGAGGTTCACCTGCATCTGGTTCGCCACCCGGATCGATCCGTCCTTGCCGGCCACCACGCAGGGGCGGGAGGCGGCCACCGCCAGGATGGCGCCGGTGCCGGGGGGCAGGATCGCATCGAAGCGATCCACGCCGAACATGCCCAGATTGCTGAGGGTGAAGGTGCCGGTGCTGTACTCCTCCGGTTGCAGCTGCTTGCTGCGGGCCCGGGCCACCAGATCGGCCCAGCTGCGGGCCAGGGCGTAGATGTCGGTCTTGTCCGCGCTGGCCAGCACGGGCGTGATCAGGCCGCCGTCCTCCATCGCCACGGCCACGGCCACGTTCACGGCCGCGGGGTAGGCCATGGCACTGCCGTCGGCGGAGGTGGCGGCGTTCACCTGGGGATGGCGGGCCAGGGTGACGGCCACGGCCTTGGCCAGCAGCGCCGTCATGGTGACGCCCTTGCTCTTCACCTGCTTGTAGAAGGCGTCGAGCTTGGTGGTGGTGATCGTGTAACCCACCCGGAAGGTGGGCACCGCCAGGCTGGCCAGCATGTTGCGGTTGACCGCGTTCTGCAGGGTGTTGAAGGCCACGGCCTCGCCGGGGCGGCCGAAGGTCTGGCCGGCGGGGGCCGGCGCCGGCGCACTGGCACCGTTGCCGCCGGCAGCGGCAGCCGGCGCCGATCCCTCGGCCACCCGGGGCACGCTGATGGGCTGGCCGGTGGCGGCCAGCACGTCCTCGGCCTGGATGCGGCCATGGGGACCGCTGCCGCGCAGGGCGCCCAGATCCACGCCCAGCTGGCCGGCCAGCTTCTTCGCCCGGGGCGTGGCCACCACCCGCCCCCCGGCACTGGGCGCCGGGGCGCTCACCGGGACCGTCACGGTTGGAGCGGCGGCTGGAGCGGGTGCCGGGGCCGCAGCGACAGGGGCCGGGGCGGGAGCCGGAACCGGCGAGGGGGCCGCCGGCGCAGCGGCGGCGGCGGGGGTTGCGGCGGCCGGTGCCGGAGTGGCCGCGGCAGGGGCTGCGGGTGCCGCGGCAGCGGCGGCAGCGATCTCCTCCTCGGTTTCCACGATGAGGCCGATCGTCTCACCCACAGGAGCGGTGCCACCAGCCGGCATCAGCACCGCGGCGAGAAAACCCTCCTGGAAGGCCTCCACATCCATGTCGGCCTTGTCGCTCTCCACCACCAGCACGGACTCGCCGCGCTCGACGCGCTCACCGGGCTGCTTGAGCCACTCCACGATCTTGCCCTCCGTCATCGTGGAGGAGAGGGCGGGCATGAAGATTTCGTGGGTGGCCAACGGAGTGCGCCGCGCAGTTGCGGGGATTTTACGAGGCGCCTTCGATGGCCTCGATCACCCCGTCGCGCACCAGCACCGAGGCCTGGAGCTTCTCCACCAGGTTGTCGCCCACCTGCACCTCGCAGAAACTCTCCAGCTGCCCCTGCTCCACGATCTGCTCCATCTCGAGTTCGCGCACCTGGCGCTGCTGCTCGAGGATCTGGCGCTTCTGCTCCTCGAGCTCGGCGCGCTTGGCGGCCACCTGCTGCTGCACCGAGGCCACCTGGTCCTGCACCCGCGGATCGAGGGGGTTGATGCTCTGGCGGCGGATCTCATCCACCAGCTGCTGGCCCTCCTGCTCCAGCTGGGCCAGCTGGGCATCGCTGCCGGCCAGGGCGTTGCTGAGCTCGCGCTCCGCGTCCTCCTTCCAGCGGGGCGTGACCACCGCCCGCACGGTGATGGAGCGCTTGATCGACAGACTGCCGTTGGCCATGCGGGAAGGGATGCAACGGTCAGGCTCTCAGCCGCGCGGGCGCAGGTCAACCGGCGGTTGCCCGCACCCCGGCAGCACCGCTCATCCCGCCCCGTAGAGGGCGTCGATCACGGCGGCGTCACGGCTGGCGATGCGATCGCGGCGCTGCTTGAGGGTCTGGGTGAGCAGACCGTTCTCCAGGCTGAAGGGCTCCACCAGGGCCACCCCTCCCAGCCGCTCATCCGGTCGCGATCCGGGCCGTTCGGCCAGCAGCCGGTTGCACTCCCGGGTCAGGGCCCGCAGCAGGGCCGGTTCCGCCGGGCTGGAGGCCTCCCAGACCAGGCCCGCCGCGGCGGCGAAGGCCTCCAGCGCCTCGGGTCTGGCCACCAGCAGGCCGCCGAGCTGCTTGCGGTCCTGCCCCACCAGCATCACCTGCTCGATCAAAGGGCTGGCCACCAGGGCATCCTCGAGGGGCCCCGGCTCGATGTTCTCGCCACTGCTGAGCACGATCGTGTCCTTGGCCCGGCCGGTGAGCACCAGGGTGCCGTCCGGCAGCAGATGGCCGAGGTCGCCGGTGTCGAACCAGCCCTCGGCATCGATCACCTTGGCGCTGGCCTCGGGCTTGCGCCAGTAGCCGCCCATCACCTGGGGGCCGCGGGCCAGCACCAGGCCCCGCTGGCCCTTCGCCAGGGGCTGGTGGGTGTCGGGATCGGCGATGCGGATCGCCGTGCCGGGCAGGGGCTGGCCCGCGCTGCCGCGGCGGTTGGCCCAGGGGCGGCGGCAAGTGAGCACCGGGCTGGTCTCGGTGAGGCCATAGCCCACCAGCAGCTCGATGCCGATCGCCTCGAAGAAGGCATCCACGTGCAGGGCCAGGGCACCGCCGCCACTGATGGCCGTGCGCAGGCGGCCGCCCACCAGCTGGCTGCGCACCTTCGGCCAGAGCAGGGCCTCGGCCAGGCGGTGCAGGGGCCAGCGCAGCACCGCCTCCAGCGCCGCCCGCAGCCGCGTGGGGAGCGGCTCGTGGGTCAGGGTGAGATCCCGGGCCCGCCGGCGGGCCAGCGCCTGGGCGCGGCTGTTGGCCAGGGCAGCCCGCAGCAGCCGCTGGCGGGCACGGGGCAGGCCGCCGAGAGCGTCCTCGAAGCCGGAGAGGATCGCCTCCCACAGCCGCGGCACGCTGATCAGGTAGTGGGGCCGCACCCGCTGCAGGTCGGCCCGCAGGTGCTTGAGGGTGGTGTAGCTCTGGTGACAGCCGCAGGCCAGCAGGAAATACTCGGCGCTGCGCTCGTAGGAATGCCAGATCGGCAGCACGCTCACCACCCGGTCGCCGGGATGGGGGGTCACCGCCACGCCGAGGTGCCGCAGCTGGTGCAGCAGGTTGGCGTGGGTGAGCGGCACCCCCTTGGGCTGGCCGGTGGTGCCCGAGGTGTACAGGATCGTGGCCAGCTGGCCGGGGTCGGCCGGGGGCTCGGGAGCGGCCTGGCCCGCGGCCAGCGCCGCCTTCCCCCGCTCCATCAGCGCCTCCCAGTGGAGCAGCACCAACCCCTCGGCGCCCTCGAGCGCAGCTGCTGACGGGAGGTCACCCTCCAGCACCAGCACAAACGCCAGGGCCGAACGCTGGGCGCCATCGAGCTGGAGCTTCGTCAGCAGGGCGGCGGTCTCCACCACCAGCCCCATCGCCCCGGAGTCGCCCAGGATGTAGCGGAGCTCCTCCGCCGGCGCGGCACTGCCCCGCACGGCATCGGCGGCGCCGCAGCGCATCACCCCCTGGTCCACCTGCAGCCAGCGGGGGCTGTTCTCGGCGAAGAGGGCCACCACCGTGCCGGGGCCGACCCCCAGGGCAGCGAGGCCGGCCGCGCACTGCTCGATGGCCCGGTGCAGCTGATTGAAACTCAGCGTGGAGGGGGTGGGGGCATGGGGAGCCTCCAGGGCCGGGGCGTCGCCGTAGAGCCGGCTCAGCGGAGCCCAGAGGCCATGGATGGCGCTGAGGTCATGCCAGTCGGTGCGCAGGGCCAGGGCCTGCTGATCGCGGGCACTGCCGCTCCAGCGGATTTCGGCCACCCCGCCGGAGCCCGGCAGGCGCCTGGGAGCGGAAGCGGCCACAGCGGTGTCAGACGCCACGACAGGGACGGGGAGAATGCCACCAGGGTTACCACCCTTCCAGCCGCTCGTGCTCCAGGGGGGGCCGCAGCGTGAGATGGAACTGCCGGGCGAAGGCCTGCAGCAGGGGTCGCCGCAACTCCTCGGCCCTGAGTCCAGGCAGGACATCCGCCAGGCGGCCCACGGGACGGTCGGCGAGGCCGCAGGGCACCACGGCCTGAAAGCCCGTGAGGTCGGCGTCCACGTTGAGGGCGAGGCCGTGCTGGCTGATCCAGCGGCGGGCGCCGACGCCGATCGCCGCCACCTTGCGTCCCTGCAGCCACACGCCGGTGAGCCCCTCGAGGCGCTCTCCCTGGAGACCGAACCGGGCCAGGAGATCGATCACCACCTGTTCCAGTGCCCGCAGGTAGAGGTGCAGATCCGCCCCATGGCGCTGCAGGTTGAGCACCGGGTACAGCACCAGCTGGCCCGGCGCGTGGTGCGTCACCTCCCCGCCCCGGTCGATGCGGTGCAGCGGCAGGGGCGGAGCTTCCGCGGGAAAGCGGAGAAAGGCCTCGGAGGCGCCGCGGCCCAGGGTGTAGCAGGGCTGGTGCTCCAGCAGCAGCACGGCATCCGGACCCTGCGGGCAGGCGAGCAGGCGCTGCTGCAGCTGGCGCTGGGCCTGCCAGGCGGGCTCGAAGGCCACGGGCCGCTGCGCTTCGAAAAGGATTGCGTCGAGCTGGGAGTCCACGGGCCGGCGTTCCTAGCGTTGGGCCAGGCCAGCAACGGAGGTAGCTGCCATCTGATGAAACTGCTGATTCATGGCCGCAATCTGGAAGTGACTCCCGCCATCCGGGAGTACACCGAAACCAAACTCACCCGCGCCATCAACCACTTCGAGGGGATGGTGAAGGAAGCTGACGTGCACCTGTCGGTGGCCCGCAACCCGCGGGTGCCCCAGCAGATCGCCGAGGTCACCATGTTCGCCAACGGCACGGTGATCCGGGCCCAGGAGCACAGCGACAACCTCTACGCCAGCATCGATCTGGTGGCGAGCAAGCTCACCCGCCAGCTGAACCGCTACAAGGAACGGGTGCACGCGCGGCACCAGGGGCCCGTGCACCGCTCGGCACGGGATGAGGAGGCCGGTGCCGCCAGCCTGCCGCCGCCTGGCAGCAGCCTCACCGACGGCAAGGAACCGGAGCTGCCCAGCCGGGGCGTGCGGCGCAAGTACTTCGCCATGCCCCCGATGAGCCTGGAGGAGGCCGTGCACCAGCTCGAGCTGATCGACCACGACTTCTACGTGTTCCGGGAGGCCGAGAGCGGGCAGATCCAGGTGGTGTACCACCGCAACCATGGAGGATTCGGGGTGATCCAACCGAAGGATGCGTGACCCGCGACCTCCCCGACCTGGCGCCCCTGATCGACCATGCCCTGCTGGACCCCCTGCAGGGCAGCGAGGCCATCCACCGCTGTTGTGATGAGGCCCGCCACTACGGCTTCGCCGGCGTGTGCGTGGCCTCCCGCTGGGTGGGGGAGGCGCGGCAGCGGCTGCCGGTCGAGACCCAGGGGCGAGGCACCACGCCACGGCTGATCGCCGTGGTGGGGTTTCCCTTCGGTGCCGTTCCCAGCGCCGTGAAGCGGGCCGAGGCGGAGGCCGCCGCCGCCGCCGGAGCCGACGAACTGGATGTGGTTCCCGATTTCGGCGGCCTGGTGGACGGCAAGACTTCGTTAGTGCTCGATGAGCTGGCCGCCATCTGCGAGCTGGGACCACCGGTGAAGGTGATCCTCGAGGCGGGACGGCTGGAACCTGAACAGCTGGCCCTGCTGGTGGAGATCTGCATCGATGCCGGGGCACGCTTCCTCAAGAGCGGCAGCGGCTTCGGCCCGGCGGTGACCACCGACCAGGTGGTGCGCCTGCGGGAGCTGGCCCGGGGCCGGGCCGGTGTGAAGGCCTCCGGCGGCATCGCCACCCTCGAGCAGGCCCTGGAGCTGGTGGAGGCGGGGGCCACCCGGCTCGGCACCAGCCGGGGAGTGGCCCTGATGCAGGCCCTGCGGACCTGACGCCCCCGTGCCCGAGACCCAGCTGGAAGGATTGGCGCTGAGCTGCAGGCCCCTCGGGGAGAGCGACCGGCTGCTCACCCTGCTGAGCGAGGGGGAAGGGTTGACCCGCCTGGCGGTGCCAGGCGCCCGAAAGCCGCGCAGTAGCCTCGCCGCGGCCGTGCCCCTGGCCCACCTGCGCCTCCAGGTGGGGGGACGCTCCGGGCTGCGGCGGGTGCGCCAGCTGCGGGTGGTGCGCAACTACAGCCAGCTGGCCGAACGGCTCGAGACCCTGGCTGCCGCCCAGGCCCTCGCCGAACTCTGCCTGGGGCTGGTGCCCGGCGAAGCCCCGGCCCCGGGGATGCTGGGATCCATGCTGATGCAGCTCGGCAGGCTCGAGCAGCTGGTGCGCGAGCGCTCCGACAGCCTCGAGGCCCTGGCCCTGGCCGTGCAGGGGTCGGTGCACCTGCTTGCCCTGGGGGGCTATGCCCTGCCGCTCGTGCAGTGCAGCCGCTCGGGCCGGAGGCTCGAACCTCCGCTGGGCGACTGGGACTGGCGCTGCAGCCTGGTGCCCAGCGAAGGCTTCGTGCTCGGTGCCGTGGCAGGAGCGCGGGTGGTGCTCAACGCCTCGGAACTGGCCCTGCTGCAACGGCTGCCCCGGCCGGCCCTGCCCCGCCGGCGCGACGGGGCCCTGATGGGCCCGCAGGCCGTGTGGCTCCACCTGCTGGAGCTGGTGGAGTGCTGGTGCGGTGAGCACCTGCAGCGGCGGCCGCGGGCCTTCCGGCTGCTGCGGCTGGGGTTGCAGACCGCCCCTGCGCCATCATGAGCACCCCTTCCCGTGGCAGGTCCAGGTTGTCCGGCAGTCCTCAGGGCTCCGCACCCGCAGGGGCCAGCGGCCTCCAGGCCGTTCTGGCCCTGCCGGACTTCCGCCTGCTCTGGCTGGGGCAGATCTTCTCCCAGCTGGCGGACAAGTTCTACATCGTGCTGATGGTGTTCCTGATCGCCCAGACCTGGGTGCAGGGAACGCCGGACGCCAACCCGGCGCTGGCGGAGGCCGCCTCGGCGATCCGCATGGATCTGCCCGAGACCCGGGCCCAGATGATCACCCTGCTGGCCACCGGCATCTACGTGGCCAACACCGTGCCCGCCATGGTGCTCGGCACCCTGGCGGGCGTCTGGGCGGATCGCTGGCCCAAGCGCACCGTGATGGTGGCCTCCAACGGCCTGCGGGCCGCGCTGGTGCTGGCCGTGCCGCTCTGCCTGGTGCAGAGCCCGCTCTGGCTGGGCCTGAGCGTGGGCTACTGGGGCCTCGTGCTGATGACCTTCCTGGAGTCGGTGCTCACCCAGTTCTTCGCGCCGGCGGAACAGGCGGCCATTCCCAAGCTGGTGCCACCCCAGCATCTGCTGGCGGCCAATTCCCTCTACCAGGCCACCAGCATGGCCGCCACCATCGTGGGTTTCGCCCTCGGGGATCCGATCCTGCGGCTGATGCGCAGCGCCCTGGCGGCGATCGGCATCGATGGCGGGGAGTTCCTGCTGCTGCCCGCCTGCTACGGCCTGGCGGCCCTCACGATCTCGCGCATCCGCTGGCAGGAGTCCCCCCGCCGGGCCAGCCGCACTTCGGTGTGGGAAGAGATCCAGCAGGGGCTGGCGGTGCTGCGCGACCGCCCCAGGGTGGCGAGCGCCATGGGGCAGCTGGTGCTGCTCTACAGCCTGCTGGCGGCCCTGTATGTGCTGGCGATCAGCCTGGCTTCAGCCGTGGCGGGGCTGGGTCCCACCCGGTTCGGCACCCTTCTGGCCATGAGCGGACTGGGCCTGGCCGTCGGCGCCGTGGCCGTGGCGCAGCTGGGGCAGCAGCTCAACCGGCGCCATCTGGCTGCAGCGGGGCTGGGCACGATCGGCTGGAGCCTGCTGCTGCTGGGGCAGCTGCGCGGCAATCTCACCTTCACGCTGCTGCTCTGCGCGGTGCTCGGGGTGGGGGCCGCCATGCTGGCCATCCCGGCCCAGACCACCATCCAGGAAGACACCCCGGAAGCGATGCGCGGCAAGGTGTTCGGCCTGCAGAACAACCTGATCAACATCGCCCTGAGTCTCCCCCTGGTGCTGGCGGGTGCCGTGGTGAGCCGCTGGGGCCTGCTGCCGGTGCTGTGGGTTCTGGCCTCGATCGCCCTGCTGGCGGCTCTGGCGGAGCGGCCCTGGCGGCGCTGTTAGCGTCAGACCGGTCGCACGAGGCTGGGTGGCTCACATTGCCTGGTTAGGCAAGAAATCTCCCTTCTGCGGCAACGTCACCTACGGCCTCACCACGACGCATGCCCTGCAGGAGCGGGGCCACCGCATCAGCTTCATCCATTTCGACACCCCCGCCGGCCAGCTGGGGCGTCAGCCGATCGCGGTGGCGGCCAGCGGAGGCGACGACCGCACGCGACGGAAGCGGCAGGGCGGACGCCCCGGCCCCGCCGCCGGGGCTGCCCGGTGGCGGGGCGCCACGGACGGGCCAGGGCTCGACCTGGCCGATCGGGAGGTGGCGCTGCCCTACCTGGTGAAGTCGCAGGTGTACACCATCCCCTCCCCAGGGGCCCAGCGGGAGTTGCGCGAATCGCTGGAGCGCCTGCGCCCGGATCTGGTGCACGCCAGCCTCACGCTCTCCCCGCTCGATTTCCGCCTGCCGGATCTCTGCCAGCAGCTGAAGCTGCCGCTGGTGGCCACGTTCCATCCCGCTTTCGACGCAGGCCTGCGCAACCTCACGGCCGGCACCCAGCAGCTCACCTACCAGCTCTACGCCCCCTCGCTGGCCCGCTTCGACCGCGTGATCGTGTTCTCCGAGCTGCAGGCCGACGTGCTGCTGCGGCTGGGCGTTCAGGCCGACCGCCTCGCCGTGATCCCCAACGGCGTGGACACGGCCACCTGGCGGCCGGCCGCCGGGCCGCCCTCGGCCGAACTGGCCGCCCTGCAGCAGCGGTTCCGCGGGCGGCGGGTGTTTCTCTACATGGGGCGGATCGCCACGGAGAAGAACGTGGAAGCCCTCCTCAGGGCCTGGCGCCTGGTGCGGCCGGCCGGCTGCGTGCTGGTGATCGTGGGCGATGGCCCGCTGCGCTCTTCCCTCCAGGGCAACGGCGAGGAGGGGGACGTGGTCTGGTGGGGCTATGAGCCCGACCTGGCGACACGGGTGGCCCTGCAGCAGCTGGCGGAGGTGTTTCTGCTGCCCTCCCTGGTGGAGGGCCTGTCCCTGGCCCTGCTGGAGGCGATGGCCAGCGGCACCGCCTGCGTGGCCACCGATGCCGGTGCCGACGGTGAGGTGCTCGAAGGGGGTGCCGGCATCGTGATCAGCACCCAGGGGGTGACCACCCAGCTGCGCACGCTGCTGCCGGTTCTGCATGACCAGCCGGTGCTCACCGCCGAGCTGGGCCGTCGGGCCCGGGAGCGGGCTCTGGAGCGCTACACCCTGGAGAACAACCTCAAGGCCCTGGAGGAGCTCTATGCCGAGCTGGTGGGCAGCCGCACCCTGGCGGCGTGAGGCCCCTAGCGCAGGCCCCGTTCCAGGATGTCCTGCAGGGCGGTACGGACCGCGCCGGTGAGGGAGTCCACCGCGGCACGGCGATCCTGGCGGTAAGCCCCATGGCGGTCGGTGACATCGATGGCGGGGCCCACCTGCAGCACGGCCTGCGTGGGACCGAGCGAGGGAGGACGGAGCTGGGGACGGCCCTCGATCCAGGCCACCGCCCGCCACAGGATCAGCAGCAGCTCGGCGTAGCGGTCAGGGGTGGGTCGGTCCACCACGTACCGCCCACTCATGGCGGTGAACGGCTCCACCAGCCGCATGTGGTCCAGGCAGAGGCTGGCCTCGGCCGCTGTCCAGTCCGCCAGGCCCCGGCCCACCGGAGAGAGGGCGTCCAGGTCAGCCCGGTAGATGCGCTCCCAGCCGGCCTGTTCGATGCGACGGCAGCGCTCCTGCAGCGTTCCCTGCGATCGCAGGGCGAAGCGGGATTCCGCCAGCTCCAGCACCCGGTCGCGCAGCTGGGCCATGCGCTCGGCAAAGGGAGCGCCGCCTGTGAAGTGGAGGCCATGAGCCTGTCGGTAGAAGCCCTCAAGCTCCCGCAGCATCACCTCCGCCACCGCCAGCAACCGGCCGTAGCGGTGCTCGGCCAGGGCCTCCTGGTCGGTTTCCCTGTCCTTGCGCGGCCGCGGAGGTCCGGGCGGCGGCGGCGCCAGGCCCAGCCGCCGCTCCAGCGGGGCCAGCAACCGCTCAATCCGCGGCCAGCTGGGCCGCAGCAACGGGTAACGCAGCCCGATCGGCACGATCACCACCCGCTCGGGCCGCCCGGCAGCCGCCAGATCCTCACAGGCCCAGAAGGCCAGCTGGGCCAGGCCCGGCTCCAGAGGACTGATCAACTCACCATGGCCATTGGTGGCCCCTTCAGGCGCGATGGCCAACGGGAAGGGGCCATCCACCGCCAACTCCCTGGCCATGCGCAGGGCCTGGCGGTCCAGCTTGCCGCGCTGAATCGGAACGCCCCCAAGGCTGCAGAGCACCCACCCCACCAGGGCGCCGGCCCACAGGGGGATGCCCCGGTCGTAGAGGAACTGGGCGTGCACCGGCGGCCTCAGGGGCCGGCCCAGGCGCCGGGCCAGCCTCGGCACCGCGCACCAGAACAGCCAGGCCAGCACCAGGGGATCGCGGGTGCTGGGGTGACGGAAGGCCAGAAAGAGCCTCACCCGCCCCTGCTGCTGGGCTCGGAAACAGCCGGCCAGCTCGGCGACGCCATCGGCCTGCACCCGCCCCACGCCCTGGCCCCGCAGCAGCAGCGGCAGCAGAAGGCGCACCAGCCAGCGCACCCAGGCACGCCGGGCCGGAGGGATGAAGGTGAGCGGGGGCTGGGCCCCCGCCAGGCGCAGGCGCGGCATGGCCGGAAACCTCCTCAGCCGAGCTCGGCGCAACAGGCCGCGAAGGCCGCCGCGGGATCAGGGGCCGCCGTGATCGGCCGGCCCACCACCAGCCGGCTCGCCCCGGCGGCCACCGCCTGGCCGGGGGTCATGGTTCTGCGCTGGTCCCCTGGGGCAGCCCCGGCGGGGCGGATGCCGGGCGTCACCAGCACGAAGGGCTCGGGATGGCTCTGGCGCAGGGCAGCCACCTCCAGCGGTGAGCAGACGGCACCGCCGATCCCGGCTTCGGTGGCCAGAGCCGCCAGGCGGGGCACGTAGTGCTGCAGGGGCTCCTGAACGGCCAACTCCAGCCGGAACCGGGAGGGATCCCAGCTGGTGAGCACCGTCACGGCCAGCAGACACGGGGGGCACTGGCCGGTCTCCGCCGCGCCCTGGCAGGCGGCGGCCTGGGCGGCGGAGAGGGCCTCACGGCCGGCTGCTGCATGCACCGTGATCAGCTGGGCACCGAGGGCGGCCGCTCGGCGGCAGGCCCCGGCCATCGTGGCCGGGATGTCGTGGAATTTCAGGTCGAGGAACACCTGCAGGCCGGCCTGGCGCAGCTCGCGCACCACGGAGGGGCCGGCGCTCACGAACAACTCCAGGCCCACCTTGACCCAGCGCAGGTCGGGGAGGGCGGCCACCAGAGGAGCCACCCGGTCGGGCTCCATGCCGTCGAGAGCCAGGATGATGCGATCGGCGGATTCCACGGCCCCCGGCACCGGCACAGGTGGAAGCGCACCCTAGGCGTCAGCCCTGCACCCAGGCGTCAGCCCTGCACCGAAGCGTCAGCCCTGCACCAGACGACGGAACGTCTTCTTCCCCAGTTGAAGCACCTTGCCCTCCAGTTCGGGAGCGCCGGCGAAGGTCTGATTCGGATCGGCCAGCTTCACGCCATCCAGCCGCACCCCGCCGCCCTGGATCTGGCGACGGGCTTCGCTGCTGCTGGCACAGAGGCCCAGGGCACTGAGCAGGTAGAAGGCCCGGGCCGGGAAGTTCACCCCGGCCAGGGAGGCCTCGGGCACCTCCGCCGCAGCCGCATCGCCACCCACGGCGCCAGCCACCAGCGCCGCTGCATCCCGCTGGGCCTGGTCCGCCGCGCTCCGGCCATGGCGCTGGCGGGTGATGTCGTGGGCCATCACCTTCTGACGCTCGCGCGGGTGCGTGGGCAGGGCGTCGAGAGCGAGGTCGGTCAGCAGCGTCAGGTAGGTGTCCACCAGCGCGTCGGGCACCTTCTCGAGCTTGGAGTACATCGAGAGCGGATCCTCGGCCAGCCCCACGGTGTTGCCGAGGCTCTTGCTCATCTTCTGCACCCCATCGAGACCCGGCAGGATCGGCAGCAGCAGCCCGAACTGGGGCCGCTGGCCGAAATGGCGCTGCAGGTCACGGCCCATGGCCACGTTGAATTTCTGGTCGGTGCCTCCCAGCTCCACATCGGCCTGGATCGCCACCGAGTCGTAGCCCTGCAGCAGCGGGTAGAGGAACTCATGCAGGGAGATCGGCGTGCCGGAGCCGTAGCGCTTCGAGAAGTCGTCCTTGGCCAGCATCTGCCCCACCGTGGAGGTGCCCAGCAGCTCGATCACCTCCGGCAGGGCCAGGCCGGCCAGCCATTCGCTGTTGCGCCGCACCTCCAGCCGTCCGGGGGTTTCGAAGTCGAGCAGCGACCGCTCCCTGGGCTGCCCAAAACCCAGCTGCAGCAGATAGGTTTCGGCGTTGGCCTCCACCTCGGCGGCGCTGAGCTGCACCCGGGTGGTGCTCTTGCCGGTGGGGTCGCCGATGCGGGCCGTGAAATCGCCGATGATCAGCACCGCCGTGTGGCCGGCATCCTGGAAGGCCCGCAGTTTGCGGAACAGGAGGGAATGCCCCAGGTGGATGTCGGCCCCGGTGGGATCGATGCCCAGCTTCACCCGCAGTGGGCGCCCCGCCCCGGCGGCCTCCTCCAGCCGGGCCGCCAGGGCCGCATCGGCAAGGCCGGCGGAACCGGGCGGCTGCTGATCCGCAGCGGGGGCGGCGGGGAACAGGTCGGCGATGCCCCGGTCCAGCCAGGCCGGAAGATTCCATCTGCTCTCTGCCATCGGCCTGCCCCGCTCAGCGGCGGATCGTAGGCAGGGGAGGGCGCGCTCCCCTCAGGGCTGGGCCTCCAGTTGCCCCCTCATGCGCTGGAGGGTCTGCTCCATCTGGGCGAACATGGTTTCGGGAGTGAGCCCGAACTGGCCGAGCTGGGTGCGCAGCTGTTCCACGGTGAGTTTGGCCTGGAAGTCTTCGGAGAGTTCGAAGCGCTTCATGAACACGCGGTAGCGGTCCATCATTTCCTCCATGCGCTCGATGTAGAGCTTCTTGCCCTCCCGGTCGAACTTGCCGTAGTCGCCGCCGAGCTGCATCAGCTGCTGGTAGTCCAGGAACAGCCGCTTGGCTTCGTCCTGCACGATCTCGGAATCGAAGAAGGCCATCAGCTGGCGACCAGAACAAGACTGCACGGCTTCAATTGTGAGCGGGAGCACACGGCTGTGGGGAGTGCGGATTGGCGTAATCGAGGCCAGCCCTGCCCCGGCTCCGGGGGCGGCTGTCAATGCCGGCGATCCCGGCCACGATGGGGGAACCGGCCCTGACCGCATCGCCAGGTCAGCACCTTCACCACCGTGAACTACACCCCCCTGCTTGAGGCCCTCCGGGAGCGAGGTCGCCAGACCGCCACGCTGCTGCAGAACCGCCGGCTGGTGCTCTGCCACGGCAACCGGGTGAGCCTGGGTGTGTTCCTGGCCGGCTCCCTGGCCCGCGACTCTGTGGTGGGGGCCGCCACCACGGCCAGCGAAGGCCTGGAGCTGGTGGAACGTCTCGCGCCGGATCTGCTCGTGGTGTGCGACGTGCTGGAGCAGGGCAACGGCATCGACCTGCTGGTGACCCTGAAAGCGCGACGACCGGAGCTGGCGGTGGTGCTGCTGGTCAGCCGCGAACAGCGCTGGCATCGACTCCAGGAGGCCATCGCCGCAGGCTGTGAGGGTCTGGTGGCCGAGCCACGCTTCGGCCAGGGCTCGGGGCTGGCCGCCGTGCAGGCCGTGTGCTGCGGCGGGGTCTACATCGATCACACCCTGCGCTCGGTGGTGCGTGGCCTGCCCCGGGAGCAGCAGCCGCTGGAGCCCCTGACAGCTCGGGAGCTGGAGGTGCTGGCGCGGGTGGCCCGAGGCTGCAGCAACGTGGAGATCGGCCGCGACCTCTACCTGAGCGTGGACACGGTGAAGACCCATCTGCAGAACGTGCTGCGCAAGCTGCCGGCGAAGGACCGGGCCCACGCAGCCGTCCTGGGGGTGTGCTGGGGGCTGATCCACTGGCCCGACCCCGGAAGCTGCCGCTAGGTTCGGCCCCACGACCCCAGAGCGCTTCCACCCATGGCCCCACGCCACTGGCTGGACCCCCTGGCGCGGCACCTGCTCGTGGCCACAGGGCAGATTCCCCCCAGCCCGCCGCCCGCCCCTGGCGGCACGCCCCCAACCCCGGACCGGGACGCTGAGGAGCGCGCGGCCGTGGAGCGGGAGCTGCTGGCGATCAAGTTGCGCCAGAACCCCCAGCGCCAGCTCCTCGATGCCGCCGAAGTCCGCCATGCGGCGGCCCTGGGCTGGCGCCTCGATGTGAACCGGGCCAGCGCGGCCGACTGGAGGCGTCTCCCCGGCATCCGGGCCGAGCAGGTGGATCTGCTGCTGCGCCTGCAGGCCGGAGGGGTTCAGCTGAGCGGTCCGGACGACCTGCACCTGGCCCTCGACTGGCCGGCCGAACGCATCGCCGCCTGGCTGCCGGTGCTGGAGTTCCGCTGGTACGGCGATTCCCCCACGCCGGCGCGCGCCGCCCCGACCGATGTGAACCGGGCCTCCGCCAATGCCCTCGAGGCCCTGGGTCTGAGCCCCGGACAGCGGCTGCTCCTGCAGCGCGAGCGGGCCCGCCGCCCATTCCGCGATCTGGCGGAGCTGCAGCAGCGCCTGCAACTGCCATCGGCCCTGGTGGAGGGGTGGATCGGCCGGGTTCGGTTCAGTCCCGGGCCGGTCGGCCCCGTGCTGCCCCCCGGGCGGCGGCGCTGAGCGATGGCGCGCCAGGGCGATCTGTTCCCCGCGTCGGCCATGGTGGCGGGAGGCCCCCCCGGGGCGGCGCTCCCCCTGCAGCAGCACCAGCTGCAGACCTGGCGGCTGCAGATCGCGGCGTTCCAGGCGGGGCTGCTGGACGAGGCGGCGCCAGCCGTCGCCCAGCCCTCGCTGTTCGGGGCTGAGTCCGCCCCAGCCTTGCCCGACCCGATGCGGTTGCAACCCCAGTCGCTGCAGTTCTGGCGCTGGCCGGAACCGCCCCAGCGTGGCGCCGCCCTCTACTTCGTGACCGACACCTCCCCGGATCTTCCGGGCCCGCTGCTGCTCTACGTGGGAGAGACGGGTCAGGCCGGCCGGCGCTGGAAGGGCGATCACGACTGCAAGAGCTATCTGGCGGCCTACGGCGAAGCCCTCACCAAGGCCGGACTCAGCAGCTGCCTCAGCATCCGGTTCGACCTCGATGTGCCCGGCGCGATCCGCCCCCGCCGGGCCCTGGAGCAGGCCCTGATCCGGCACTGGCAACCGCCGTTCAACAAGGAAACCCGCAGCCGCTGGGCCACCCCGTTCACCGCAGGGGCCAACCCCTGACGCTGGCTACGATCGACGTCCCCACGGCCGATCCATGGAGTTTCGCTGCATCCCTGACCCGCTGAGCAGCCTGCTGGCGGCGATGGGTGGGGGTTCCGCCCCGCAAGGGGAGCCCCTGGACACCCTGGTGGTGGGACTGTTCGCCGCGGCCGGGCCCTCCATCCCTGCCCCCCCCGCCCTGAGCGCGCTGCTGGGCGCGGATCTGGACACCTGGATGCAGCAGCGCCACTTCAAGGCCAAGCCCGGGGAGTGCCTCACGGTCCACCGGCCCGGCGAGACGCCCACCACCTTGATCCTGGTGGGGCTGGGGGATGAAGCCGCCTACGGCCTGATCAACCTGCAGGAGGCGGCCGCCGCCGCCGCCCGCGCCGCCGCCGACAACCGGGCCACCAGCGTGGGGCTGGCCATCCCGCCAGGGCCCCTCACCCCGGCTGAGGCCGCTCGGGCCATCGCCCAGGCCGTGCGTCTGAGCCTCTACGAGGACCAGCGCTTCAAGAGCGAGCCCAAGCCCGGCCGGCAGCCCGAACGGGTGGCCCTGATCGGACTGCCGGCCGACGCCGACGCCGGACTGGCGACCATGGACGCCACCTGTGCCGGGGTGGAACTGGCCCGCCAGCTGGTGGCGGCTCCCCCCAATGTGGCCACACCCCAGCACCTGGCCGACACGGCCGCGGCCATCGCCAGAGAGCATGGCCTCAGCCTGCAGGTGCTGGAGCGGGCGGACTGCGAAGCCCTCGGCATGGGGGCCTACCTGGGGGTGGCGCAGGGCTCCGATCTGCCCCCCAAGTTCATCCACCTCACCTACCGCCCGGAGGCGGGCGCCAGCCGCCGGGTGGTGCTGGTGGGCAAGGGTCTCACCTTCGATTCCGGCGGGTACAACCTCAAGACCGCCGGCTCCCAGATCGAGATGATGAAGTACGACATGGGAGGCAGCGCCGCGGTGCTGGGGGCGGCCCGGGCGATCGCGCAGCTGAAGCCTGCCGACGTGGAAGTCCACGTGATCGTGGCCAGCTGCGAGAACATGATCAGCGGTGGCGCCGTCCATCCCGGGGACATCCTCACCGCCTCCAACGGCAGAACGATCGAGATCAACAACACCGACGCCGAGGGTCGCCTCACCCTGGCCGATGCCCTCGTCTATGCCAGCCGACTGGAGCCTGACGCGATCGTGGATCTGGCCACCCTCACCGGAGCCTGCGTGATCGCCCTGGGCGAGGAGATGGCCGGCCTCTGGAGCAACCATGACGGCCTTGCGGCGGCCCTGCTGGAGGCGGGGGAGGCCAGCGGCGAGAGCCTGTGGCGGATGCCGCTGCGGCCCTCCTACAAGAAGGGGCTCAAGAGCGGTGTGGCCGACCTCAAGAACACCGGCCCCCGCCCGGGTGGATCGATCACCGCTGCCCTCTTCCTGCAGGACTTCGTGAGCGGAGACCTGCCGTGGGCCCACCTCGACATTGCCGGAACCGTGTGGACGGAGAAGGGCCGCAGCCTGGACCCGTCCGGTGCCACCGGCTTCGGCGTGCGCACCCTGGTGGCCTGGGTGTGCCACGGAGCTCCGCTGGGTGCCACCTAGGTTTGGATCCCTGTCCGGAGGCTGCCCCGCATGGCCGTGAAGAAGATTCGCTGGTATGTGAAGGCCCAGCTCGGGGTGCTTCTGCTCCCCGCCGGCCTCTGCCTGTTCGGCGAGGCGGTGATCCGCCGGGGCATCCAGGTGCTGGCGGCCACCAGCCGGGTGGAGGGCATGACCGACCCCGGACCGTGGTTCTGGTACGGCACCCTGGGCCTGATCCTGATCAATGCGGGCGTGGGGCTGATGGTGGAAAGCGGCCTGCTCAGGGGCTATCCGCGCCAACCCTGAAGCCGGGCCAGAGCACCTGAAGCCGGGCCAGAGCAATTGCCCTGCCCACACCTACCCGGCAGCCGCGCTCAGGCCGCGATCGGTCCCGGGGCGGCCACGGCGGGGTGCACCTGCCCGCCGCGCAGCATCTGGGGCGGCTCCAGGGCATGGATCTGCCAGCGGGCCCGCTCACTGCAGAGGGGCAACAGGCGGTCGAGGTCGTCGGCAGCCTGCTTCGGACTCTCGTAAGGACCGATGTGGCGAGTCTGCAGGCCTTCGCGAATGGTCAGCAGATACATACAGGGTTCTGCTCGGCTGCGGGTCTCACGGTAAGGCGGATCCGTTGGTCTGGGAAGCTACCCGCTTGTCCGCCGCCGGTGGTGCGTGCTGGAGCCCAGCCAAGCGACGTGCGGAATGTCCTTCGATTTCCAGGCTCACCAGGGGGCCGAGCTGCGGGCCTGCGGGCCCCACACCTGATCCAGGCGACGATCGCGGCCGCAGGCCCAGCGGTAGTAGGCGTAGCTGACGGGATTGCGCTCCGCGTAGTTCTGATGGTGGTCCTCGGCTGGCCAGAACCGATCGAGCGGCTGGATCGCCACCTGCAGCGCCTGGAGCGGTCGTTGCAGGGCCAGGGCCGCAGCCTCCAGGCTCTCCTGCGCCTGGCGCTGCTGCTCCTGACCCTGCGGGAAGATCACCGGCCGATAGGACGAGCCCCGGTCGCAGAACTGGCCGCTGCCATCGAGGGGATCCACGTTGCGCCAGTAGGCCCGCAGCAGGGTGGTGTAGGGCATGCGTGCAGGATCGAAGCGCACCTTCACCGCCTCCTGGTGGCCCGTGCCACCGGCCGAAACCTGCTCATAGCGCGGATGGTCCAGGTGGCCGCCGCTGTAGCCGCTCTCCACATCGACCACCCCCGGCAGCGTCTCGAGATCGTGCTCCAGGCACCAGAAGCAGCCGCCGGCGAACACAGCCTCCTGCTCGGCAAGCGCCAGGGCCGGCCGTGGGGTGAACACCACGCCCAGCAGCAGGGCCAGACAGAGCAGCCAGGGCCAGCAGCGCTGGAGGAGCAGCGTCAGGGGTCGCTTCATGGAACGGGCTCCAGCACCTGGTTGAGGATCGCAGCGGCGGCCCGCCGGGTCACGCCGGGTTCGCCCAAGGCCTCCCGCAGGCGGGCATAGCCCATGAGCATGGCCGTCTGGGCCGCACTGCCCGGCTCGAGCAGCGGCAGCGCCTCCCGCACGATCGCCTCGGCGGTGAGGTCAGCCTGCAGCAGTTCCGGCACCAGCCGCTCTCCCAGCACCAGATTCACCGGCGAGATGTGGGGCACGCTGAACCGGAGGAGATGGCGGGCCACGAACGCCGTCAGCCCGCTGACGCGGTACACCACCACCTGGGGCACCCCCCGCAGCGCCAGCTCCAGGTTCACGGTGCCGGACTTGGCCAGGGCGAGGTCGGCTGCGGCGCACAGGGCCGGCTTCAGCCGATCCGCCTCGGCGGCGGGGATCACCAGCGCCTTCACACCAGCCTGGCTCAGCTGGCGGCTGAGATGGGTTTCAAAACCGGAGAGGCCGGCCGGCACCACCACCTGCAGGTCGGGCTGGGCCCGCTGCAGGGCAGCGGCAGCCGCCACGATGTGGGGCAGCATGTAGCGCAGCTCCTGCCGCCTGGATGCCGGCATCAGCAGCAGCACCGGCGCCTCCTGGGCAAGGCCCAGCTCGGCGCGGGCCTGCTGACGCTGAGGCAGATGCTCTACCGTGTCCACCAGGGGATGGCCCACATAGATCACGTTGGCCCCCCGGGAACCGTAGAAGCGGGCTTCCTCCTGGAAGATGGCCAGGATCTGGTTCGAGAAGCGGATCAGATTGGTGCGCCCTTCGGAGCCGAACTTGAAGGCCCACTCCTGGGGCGCGATGTAATAGGTGACAGGCACGCGGGGGAACCTGCGCTTGAGCCGCAGGCCCAGATTCACGTTGGGGCCCATGTAGTCGATCAGCACGACCCCATCGGGCGGTGCCACCTGGAACCACCGTTTCAGGCGGCGCTGCAGCAGCAGGGTGGGCAGCACGAACGGGATGGCCTCCAGCAGACCGA
This sequence comes from Cyanobium sp. NIES-981, assembly GCF_900088535.1. Lineage (NCBI taxonomy): Bacteria > Bacillati > Cyanobacteriota > Cyanophyceae > Synechococcales > Prochlorococcaceae > Cyanobium > Cyanobium sp. NIES-981. The sequence goes on from NZ_LT578417.1 coordinate 2,530,334, forward strand.
TCGCCCCCATCCGGGTGGTGTTGGCCAGCAATTCGGCGCCGGCCCGTTCCATCCGCTCACCCCCGAGGGCCACCACCTGCAGCTCCAGCCCCCGCCGGCGGGCCTCCTCATGCAGGGCCTGCACCAGCAGGGCCCCCTGCAGGTCGCCGGACACCTCACCGGTGCTGACCAGCAACCGGAGCATCAGCGCGCTCCTGGAATCGGGCCCCGCCGCGAGGGCTCGAGCGAGGCCTCCAGGAAGGCCACCAGCGTCTCGGCCGCCTCCGTGAGGGGAGCGGAGCGCAGCTGGGCCAGGGCCTGCGCCAGGGTGCGGCGCTGGCGGTAGAGCACCGTCCAGGCCTGCTTGAGGTCGGCGTACTGGCGGCCCCCATCGCGTTCGGTGAGGCCGCTGCGCCGCAGGCCGATCGTGTTGAGGGCGCGCACCCGGGAGGGATGGCCCTCCACCAGGGTGAACGGTGGCACATCCCGCTCGATCCGGCTCATGCCGCCCACCATCGCCAGGGTGCCGATCTGCACGAACTGGTGGATGCCCAGCACGCCGCCGATCACGGCCCGATCACCGATCACCACATGGCCGGCCACGGCCACGCCGTTGGCGATCACGATCCGATCTCCCAGGTGGCAGTTGTGGCCCAGATGGCTGTAGGCCATCAGCAGATTGCCATCGCCGATCCTGGTCTGCTGGCGGCCGGTGGTGGCGCGGTTGATGGTGACGCACTCGCGGATGGTGTTGTCGTTGCCGATCACCACTTCGGTGGGATCGCCGGTGTACTTGAGGTCCTGGGGCTCGAGGCCGATGCAGGCGCCCGGAAAGATCCGGTTGCCGCGCCCCATCCGCACCCGGCCATCCAGCACCACATGGGGGCCGATCCGGCAGCCCTCCCCGAGCGTCACCTCGGGGCCCACCACGGCATAGGGCCCCACCTGGACGCCGGCGGCCAGCTCAGCCCGCGGATCGACCACCGCAGTGGCATGGACGGTGGTGGCCATCAGTCCACCAGCGAGAACATCAGTTCCCCCGAGCAGGCCAGTTCGCCATCCACCAGGGCTTCGGCCGCCACCTTGCCGAATCGCTTGCGCTTGAGGCTGATCAGCTCGCAGCTGATGCGCAGCTGGTCGCCCGGCACCACGGGCCGGCGGAAGCGCACGCCATCGATGCCGGCGAACACGAAGAGCCCCTTGGGCAGATCGGGCATCTGGGTGACAATCAATCCGCCCACCTGGGCCATCGCCTCGACGATCAACACCCCGGGCATGAGCGGGCGCCCGGGGAAGTGCCCCTGGAAGTGGGGCTCGTTGAAGGTCACGTTCTTGATCGCCACAGCGCGCTTGCCGGGCTCATGGGCGATCACCCGGTCCACCAACGCAAAAGGGTAGCGATGGGGGAGGAGGCCCTGGATCTGCTCCGCCTGCAGCACGCACGCTGAGGATGGAAGTGATGCGGGTGCTGGATCTCCTCCCCCTGAAGCAACGGAGGGGAGAGCAGAGGAATCGGGGCCGGAGGGTGCGATGGGAGGCAAGACGGTCAGGCAGGGAGGGACGACGAGCAGGGCAGCTCCGCCAGGGCGGCAGCCAGGGCGGTGTGAAGACCATGGGAGCCGCGGAAGGCAAACACCTGGGCCCTTGGCAGACCGACCAGCGCCAGGTCGCCCAACAGGTCCAGGATTTTATGGCGCACCGGTTCATCGGCAAACCGCAGGGGGGGATTCAGCCAGTGGTCACCGTCGCAGACCAGGGCGTTGTCGAGGCCGCCGCCCCGGATCAGACCGGCAGCCCGCAGCTGTTCCACCTGGGAGCGAAGGCCGAAGGTGCGGGCCGGGGCGATTTCCGCCACGAAGGTGGCCGGGGTGAGCTCCAGCGACAGCATCTGCCGGCCGATCGCCGCATCGCTGAACTCGATCGCGGCCCCCAGACGCAGCCCGCTGGCGGGCAGGGCCGTGACGAAGCCCCCGCCCTGGTGGAGCGTCAGCGGGGTCTGCGGTGCTGGCGCAGGGGCCGGTGCCCCCAGGGCCGCGAGTCCGGCCTCGGCGATGGCCTCCACCCAGGGCAGGGCGGAACCATCGAGCAGGGGAATCTCCTCGCCCTCCACCAGCACAACCGCCTGACTCACCCCCGTACCCGCCAGGGCCGCCAACAGGTGCTCCACCGTGGAGACCCGGCGATCGCCCAGCTGCAACGCCGTGCAGAGGGTGGTGCTGTGCACGCCCGCGGGGGTGAGGCGCACCAGGGGAAGGGAGGGTTGGTCCAGCCAGCCGAGCCAGTAGCCGGGCTGGGCAGAGGGCTCCAGCCGCACCCGCCCCGCTTGCCCGCTGTGGAGGCCCACACCGGAGCGGTCGACAGCCGAGGCCAGAGTCCAGGCCTGGGAATAGTCAGCTGGCCAGGGCCCCACTAGAACTTCCAGCCCACACCGAGATTGAAGCGCCAGTTGTCGGTGAAGTCCTCGGTGGCCACCTCCAGCCGCAGGGGACCGACCGGCGTGGTGACGATCAGGCCGATGCCGGGGGAGAACCCCTCCCCCTTCTTGCCCAGCAGACCGCCGGGGTTGCCGGGGATGTCGCCCTGGGTGCCGAAGGTGGTGCCGGCGTCGAAGAACACCGAGCCGCTCACGATGCTGAACAGGGGGAAGCGGTATTCGGCCGTGAACTCCCCGAAGACCTTGCCCACGCCCAGATCACAGTCGGCATAGCCACGCACGGAGTTGCCCCCGCCCAGACAGAAGGCCTCGTAGGGAGGAATCTCATCCCCGATCAGGGCACCGCCGGACACCTGGAAGGCCAGGGCCTGCTTGCAGTCCCGGGTTTCCCCCGGCTTGGGACGGCAGCCCTTGTAGATCTTCAGCCAGTCCACCGGGATGAAATGGGTGAAGGTGGTGCGCACCCGGTTGAAGGTGGGGGAGTCGTTGCCCACCGAGAGGAATTGCTCGGTGCCGATGCTGAAGAAGTTGCCGCGGGTGGGGTTGCGGGGGTCATCCAGGCTGCTGTAGGTGGCCCCCACCCGGAAGCTGAGCAACTGGTTTTCCGAGGCGCAGTTGAAGGCGAGGCAGATCACGTTGTCGCTGGGCACTCTGACGGGCTGCCGGTCGTCATTGTCCACGCCCACCACAGCCTGGGAATACTTGGTGCCCGAGAAGTTCATCGGTGTCACCTCCTGGCCACCAAACGCCAGAATGAGATTCCACGGTGCTCTCTTGTAGGGGTTCCCTCCATTGAGCGGACGCACGAACTGGACGTTGGCGCCGATGCGCTGGATGGCCACCGTGTCGAAGTTGGTGCGCACCTCAGCAAAAGGCCCCGACGTGTTCACCGGGCTGTTGGTGACCACATCGAAGTCGGCCCCATCGAAATCTTTGCCGTTGAATGTGGTGTCGGTGTTCTCACTCTGGAAGATCTGAGGCACCTCCCGGCTGAAGAAGATGCGGGTTCGGAAGGAGGTCCGGAACCGATCCCCCTTGATCCATGGATCCGTGAAGGTGACATCCCCGAGGCCACCGAACTGGCCGTAGGAGAAATTGGTGCCCAGGTTCCAGGCCCGGCCCAGCAGGTTGCTCTCCTGCAGCTGGATCTGGCCGAACACCCCCTGGTTCTGGCTGTAGCCCACGCCACCGGAGACCGAACCGGTGGACTGCTCCACCATGCCGAGCACGATCACCACCTTGCCCGGTTCGGCCGGCACGGGCCTCAGGGTGACCTTGACATCGCCGAAGAGACCGGTGCCGTACAGGCGGCGGATGTCCTCTTCCAGCTGGCGCCGGTTGAAGACATCACCGGTCTTCATGGAGATCTCCCTGGTGATCACCCACGGCTTGCTCTTGCCACGGATCGGCTCCCCCTTGTCGTTGGTGGCGGATCCTTCCTTGTCGAGGAACTGCACCTCGACGCCCTCGACGATGCCCTCCCGCACCAGCAGTTCCACGGTGCCGTCGGGACTCACCCGGCTCGGGCCGGTGACGCGGGCCAGGGAGTAGCCCTGGTCCGCGTACCACTTCTGCAGCTCCTGCATGCGCGACTGCAGGGTGTTGAGGTTGAGCGTCTTCTCGTAATCGGCGGCGAAGGTGTCGGTGACCACCTGCTCCGGCACCTGGAGATCGGCCGGCTCCAGGCTCACCTGCCGGAGCACCGGATTGGGAACCACGGCCACGATCAGCCGCACCCCGAGCGGACCATCCACGGGCTGGATCCGCACGTCGGAGAACCATCCGGTGGCATAGATGGCCGACAGATCGGTCTGCAGTTCGCTGCGGGTCACCTTCGTGCCGGGGGTGACCGCCATGGCGCCGTAGGCCGCCAGCTCGAGCCGCTCCCGCTCGGGATGGCCGTCCAGGCCCTCGATCACGATCTCGGCGATCTGCACCCGGGGCTCCTCCGGCGCCGCGGACTCCGCGGGAGAGGAGAACGTCTCGCTGGCCGGCGCCCTGCCCGGGGAGGGGCCCGTCGTGCCAGACCCTGGCTCAGGCGCATCGGAGGCGGCGGGCTGCTCCGCCGGGGCGTCGGCGGCGGGATCGGCGGGCGCCGACTCCGTGCTGGGGTCGGGGGCGGGCGACTCCTGAGCCAACGCGGGCGTGCCGGCCAGGAGAGCAACGCCCAGCAGCGGCCATACACCCTTCAAGCCGAGCGAACCCACCATGCCTGTGACGAATGGGGCGGATGGCCCGCCAATGTGGGCTGACCTTACCGGTAGATCAAGGGTTCGGGACACACCCCTTGGAGCCGTTTGAGAACCTGCCCATAGGCCTCCACAACACCGCCGAGATCCTGACGGAAGCGATCCTTGTCCAGAATCCTCTCGCTGGCATCCTGCACGCCACGATCCCAGAGACGGCACGTGTCCGGACTGATTTCATCCGCCACCACCAACTGCTGATCCTCCGTGTAGCCGAGTTCGATCTTGAAATCCACCAGGATCAGGCCCACCCGTTCGAAGATGTCCTGCAGAGCCGCATTCACGGCACGGGCCAGCCGCTCCACCGCCGTGCGCTGCTCCCCATCCAGCAGGCCCAGGTACGCCAGCCTCGCCTCGGTGAGCAGGGGATCCCCCAGGCCATCGTCCTTGTAATAGAGATCCAGCAGGGGTGGGTCGAGGGGGGTCCCGGCGCTGATCGGCATCTGCCGGCACAGGGATCCCGCCGCGCGATTGCGGATCACCACCTCGATGGGAATGATCCGCACCGGCCGCACCAGCATCCAGTGCCCGGCGTGCTCGCCTTGCCCCAGTCCCCGGTAGTGGGTGGGGATGCCCCGGCTGGCCAGCTGCTCGAACAGCAGCGCGGAGATCTGGCAGTTGAGCCAGCCCTTGCCGGCCAGCTGGGCCTTCTTGAGCGCATTGAAGGCCGTGGCGTCGTCCTTGTATTCCACAGCCACCAGATCGGGCCGGTCGGTGGCATGAACCCGCTTGGCCTTGCCTTCATGCAGGAGGGGACCGAGGGCGTAGGCGCTCATGGCTGGGTGCTGGGGTCAGGAGGGGCGGCGTGGCCACCGGGGTCACGGGGCGAGCGGAGCTGGCTCTCGAGCTCAGCGGCCCGCGCAGGATCCACGGCGAAGCGGCGCTGCAGCAGCCACTCACCGTAGGCATCATCGATCCGACCGCTGAGCCGCAGCCGGCGCCGCAGGGCCTGCGCCGCCGCGGGAGACAGGCTGGAGCCCGCACCGCTCTCCACGAAAGCCAGCTGCTGATCCAGCAGGGCGGCCACCAGGCCCCAGGCGCCACTGGCGGCAGCCTGATCGAGCGCCCGCTCCAGCAGCGCCTCCCGGGTGGGGGCATCCAGGCCATCGGCCAGCGCCACCGCCCGGGCCCAGCGGCGGGCCTGCGGCGCCCCGGGCGTGGAGGCGGCCAGCAGCACCGCGGCGGCCTGCTCGTTGCGGCCCAGGCTCGTGAGATGGTCGGCCAGCTGGTCGAGGGCCGGCAGGGTGACGGCCGGGCCGCCCTCCACGGCAGGCTGCCGCGTCAGCCGGATGGACTCCAGGCGGGCAAGGTCGCCCGCCGCCATCCAGCGCAGGGCTCTGGCGGCCCGTTCGTGGTCCTGTCCGGCATCGGCCGCCCGCCACTGCAGCAGGAGCCAGGCCTGGCGATCCGGGCCCGGGGCCGGGCTGTGGCGCGCCAGCACCGCCAGGGCATCATCCGGGGCCTCACACACCAGCAGGGCCTCCGCCGTGGCGAGCACGGCGGCCAGGTCGGGCTCGCCCCGGCGCTGGCTGATCAGCCCATCCTGCAGGCGCCGCAGTTCCCCCATGTCCCGGGAGGCCCGCGCCGCGCGGCAACGCCGCACCACGGTCTCCAGAGGTTCCTGGGAGGGGATCGGGGCCGTCTGGGCTGGGCCGCCCATCCCCTCCTGGCTGCGGGCCGGCGCGGCGAGCGCCAGCGCCCAGGCCGCCGCAACGGCGAGCGTGCCCGCCACGAGGGCAGCCAGCGGTGCCAGCAGGGCATCGGCTGCCCGCGCCGGGTTCGAGGCGAGGGCCCGCATGGACGGGGCTGACATGGGGGAGGATTGGCGAGGCGTGCCGCTGCAGGGTCGATCGCCTGAGGCGACCATCTGCCGGCATCATCTTGGTTCAAGCTCAACGCCAAGCTCAAGCGACGCGCAACTTCAGCCCCAGGCCCAGCCGCACCCCCTCGTCCCCTTCCACCCTTCGTGTCCCGATGGAGCCAGAGGTCTCACCCCAAGCCCGCCACATCCTCGTGGTGGGCTCGGGGGCAGGGAAAATGCCCTGGGCTGGGCCCTGGCCCGCAGCACCGGTGTGGAGCAGGTGTGGGTGAGCCCCGGTAACGGTGGCACCGCCGAGCTGCCCGGCTGCCGGCAGCTCGGGGTGGGCGACAGCGATGCGGATGCCCTGGTGGAGGTGTGCCGCGAGCTGGCCATCGATCTGGTGGTGGTGGGTCCGGAGGGACCTCTGGCCGCCGGGCTCGCGGACCGGCTGCGCCAGGCCGGCGTGGCGGTGTTCGGGCCGGGGGCCGATGGAGCCCGCCTGGAGGCCAGCAAACAGTGGGCCAAGGCCCTGATGCGGCAGGCCGGGGTGCCGACGGCGGGCTTCTGGCCGGCCGACAGCCGCAGCCAGGCCCTCGCCATCCTCGAGGAGCAGGGCCGGCCGCTGGTGGTGAAGGCCGACGGGCTGGCCGCCGGCAAGGGGGTCACCGTGGCGGAGACCCTGGCGGAGGCCCGCGATGCCATCGAGGAGATCTTCGCGGGCCGCTTCGGCAGCGGCGCCTCCCTGGTGCTGGAGGAGCGCACCCACGGGCCTGAGGTGTCGGTGTTCGCCCTCACCGATGGCCAGCGCCTGGTGCTCCTGCCCCCGGCCCAGGACCACAAGCGGATCGGCGAGGGGGACACCGGTCCGAACACGGGGGGGATGGGGGCCTACGCACCCGCACCCCTGCTCGACCAGGACGGCCTGGAGCGGGTGCGGCGCGAGGTGCTGGAACCCACCCTGCACGCCCTCCAGGCGCGTGGCATCGATTACCGCGGCGTGCTCTACGCCGGGCTGATGCTGACGGACTCCGGCCCGAGCGTGATCGAGTTCAACTGCCGCTTCGGCGACCCGGAGTGCGAGACCCTCATGCCGCTGCTCGGGCCGGAGCTGGCGGCCGTGCTGTTCGCCTGTGCCCAGGGCCGGCTCGACGCCGCTCCTGCGCTCAGCATCCGCCGGGGCTGCAGCGCCTGTGTGATCCTCGCCGCGGAGGGCTATCCCGGCACGATCCGTCAGGGCGACCTTCTGCAGGGGGTGCAGCCCCCTGGCCCGGATCTGCAGATGTTCCACGCCGGCACCCGGCGCGAGGCGGACGGCAGCTGCGTCAGCAGCGGCGGCCGCGTGCTGGCGGTGGTGGCCCAGGCCGAGGATTTCGATGCGGCCTTCGATCGGGTCTATACCGGATTGGAGCAGGTGCGGTTCCGCGGCATGACCTACCGGCGAGACATCGGCCACCAGGTGCGAACGCGATGAATGCCGATGGGATGAACCAGCCCTCCGGCAGCACCGGCACCCTGGCAGCCTGGCGCCAGGCCCTGGGCCGCTGGTGGGCGGAATTCAGCCTGCAGACCAAGCTGCTGGCGGTGGCCACCCTGGTGGTGAGCCTGCTGATGACGGGCATCACCTTCTTTGCACTCAATGGCATCCAGCGGGATGCCCGCATGAGCGACACCCGCTACGCGCGGGATCTGGGCCTGCTGCTCTCCGCCAACGTCACGCCCCTGGTGGCGGAGGGGAATGACAGGGAACTGGCCTCGGTGGCCGAACGGTTCTGGCGCTCCAGCCGCAGCCTCCGCTACATCTTCTTCGCCGACCCTGACGGGGTCATCTACCTGGGCATTCCGATCGGCGGCACCTCCGGCAGCAGCGAGCTGCTGCTCAGCCGGCGACTGGAGCTGCCGCCGGACATCCAGAAGCGGCCCGACAACCCCCTGATCCGGCAGCACCTCACGCCCGACGGCCAGGTGACGGACGTGTTCGTGCCGATGGTGAGTGAGGGCCGTTATTTCGGCGTGCTGGCCCTCGGCATCAACCCCAACGAAACCCTGCTCGCCAGTGCCGCCCTCACCCGGGAGGTGACCGTGGCCGTGTTCATCTCGATCTGGGTGCTGGTGATTCTGGGGGCCGTCTTCAATGCCCTCACGATCACCCAGCCGGTGAAGGAACTGCTGCGGGGTGTGCGGCAGGTGGCCGGCGGCAACTTCGGCGCCCGCATCGCCCTGCCGGTGGGCGGGGAGCTGGGCGAACTGCTGGAAGGCTTCAACGCGATGACCGCCGAACTGGAGGTGTACAAGGCGGCCAACATCGAGGAGCTCACCGCCGCCCAGGTGAAGCAGGAATCCCTGATCGCCACCATGGCCGATGGCGCCGTTCTGCTCGACGCGAGCGGAGCCATCGTGCTGGCCAACCCCACGGCCCGCCGGCTGTTCCGCTGGGAGGGCCGCAAGCTGGAAGGGCAGGAGCTGATCAGCGAGCTGCCGGAAAGGCTGGCGATTGAACTCCACTCCGCGCTGGACAACGTGATGAGCGGCCAGCAGGAAGCCGCCGATGTGCGCTGCAACGTGGGAGAACCGCCCCGCACCCTGCGCATCGTGCTGCAACCCGTGCGCGATGCCAGTGGTGAATCCCTCAAGGGCATCGCCATGACCGTTCAGGACCTCACCCGGGAGGTGGAGCTCAACGCGGCCCAGAGCCGTTTCATCAGCAACGTGTCCCACGAACTGCGCACGCCGCTGTTCAACATCAAGAGCTACGTGGAAACCCTCCACGATCTGGGCGATCAGCTCTCTGAGGAAGAAAAAAAGGAATTCCTGGGCATTGCCAATGCCGAAACCGACCGGCTCACCCGGCTGGTGAACGATGTGCTCGACCTGTCCCGCCTGGAATCGGAACGTGCCTGGAGTTTTGACCCCCTCGAGGTGGGCCCCGCCATCGAACAGACCCTCCGGACCTACCGGCTCAATGCCGAGGACAAGGGGGTGAAGCTGGTGTTCGAGTGCGAGGAACCACTGCCGGTGGTGCTGGGCAACTGGGATCTGCTGCTGCAGGTGTTCGACAACCTGGTGGGCAATGCCCTGAAGTTCACCCCGGAAGGGGGCCAGATCGTGTTGCGGGCCTACCCCTGGCCCGACCTCTGCCTGATCAATCCCGATGCCCTGCCCAGTGAGGACCTGCCGCGCTGTGACCTCAGTTCACCCCTGCCGCGCCTGAGGATCGAGATCAGCGACAGCGGCTGCGGCATCTCGGAAGCCGATCAGGACCGCATCTTCGAGCGTTTCTTCCGGGTGGAGAACGCCGTGCACTTTGAAGCCGGCACGGGCCTGGGCCTTTCGATCGTGCGCGGCATCCTCGACAAGCATGGCACCCAGATCCGCATGGCCAGCGAACCCGGGATCGGCACAAGTTTCTGGTTCGATCTCCCCCTCGAAGATTCAGACCAGGATGAGCTGCGGCTGACGGCCGAACGGCGGGCCGAGCCTGCCGCCATGGCCACCAGCAGCGCGTTAGCTGACAGCTCGATCAGCCGCTGACAACAGCCCTGACGACAGCCACTGACGAGTGAAGCGAGTGCAGCGCCGATCAGCGCTCATCGGCCACCCCACGCACGATCCGGGAGAGCTCACTGCGCTCGTCGGTGGTAACCCGGTGGGGCACCCCACTGATGATGCGCTCGAAATTGGAGAAGGAATCCTTGATCTCCGGGCCATTGCCTGTGATCACGAATTCACGGATGCCCTTGTCATGCCAGGAGCCCCGCATCTTGAACACATTGAGAGCACGGGCCATTTCGCCACGGATCTCCACATACTGAAGCAGCAGGATTGTATCGGTGATCGTTGATATATGGGAGTCGGTGATTGAATGACTCCCCATGAACTCCTCTGATGTATTCGTGAAGAAACCAGCAATCTCTTCCTGCTTGGCATAGCCGGTGACACCGATCACGAACTGCCGGAAAGCATTGTGGCTCACCCCCCGCGCCAGAGCACTGAGGGAGTCGATGGCCATTCTGGAGGGCTTGAACTGGCTGATCTCCGTCTTGATGATCTGGAGGTGATCCTCAAGTCCGGTGGACTCTGGATAGGCGCAGATGAACTTGAGCAGACCATCCTGCTCCATCTGCTCGAAGTCAATCCCCCAGCTGGTGGCGTTCCGCAGCAGCTGGGCCCGGGATTCCTCATAGGCGAAGAGGATGGCACGCTGCTTGCTGCGGCAGGCATCTTCGACGAACTTGGAGACCAGCAGGGTCTTGCCTGTGCCTGTGGCACCCGTGGCCAGAATGATGGAGTCCTTGAAGAAACCACCGCCGCACATCTCATCGAGCTTGGGCACACCCGAACTGATCCGGACGTTGGACGATCGCTGGGTCAGCCGCATGGCACCCAAGGGGAACACACTCATGCCATGGCTTCCCATCGTGAACGGGAATTCGCCTTTCATGTGGGTGGTGCCCCGCAGCTTGAGAATCTCCACAGTGCGCCGTCTGCGCTCTCCCTCCAGAACATTGCGCAAGATCACAACGTTGTCAGAGACAAATTCCTCAACGCCATACCGAGCGATCGGCCCATACTCGTCAATGCGCTCAGTGGTCATCACCGTGGTGACACCGATTTCCTTGAGCCTGGCAATCAAACGAAAGATTTCCCGGCGCACAACCGAAACGGCGTCGTACTGCTGAAATACAGCCGTGATCGAGTCAATGGCCACCCTGCGCGCTTTGTACTTACGGATGGCATAGTTGATCCGTTCGATCAAGCCAGACAGGTCAAAGCTCCCGGCAACATCCTGCCCATCCGGATCAGGAGAGGCATCGAGAATAAACAGCTTATCCTGTTCAAGCATCTCCTGGAGATTCCAGCCAAAACTGGCAGCGTTGCGGAGAATATCCAGGGGAGACTCCTCAAAAGTCACGAAAATCCCAGGCTCTTTGTACTGGCGAATCCCGTTGTAGAGGAAGTTCAACGAGAGCACCGTCTTGCCTGTTCCCGAGGTGCCACTGATCAGGGTGGAACGCCCGATCGGCAGGCCACCATGGCAGACATCATCAAAGCCCTCAATGCCCGTGGGCAGCTTCTGGACCTGCATCAAGGGATTCAATGGGGAACTGGGTTGCTGCATCGCCGTGGAACGAGAGGAAGAGAACAGGGAACGATCAGGCGCCGGGATCAGACCGGAGGGTTGAGGCCATCAGCAGGGCGGGCTCCTTCAGCGGGGATGGGAGGAAGGCCGGGATCGGAGTCTGAAGCTCCCCCCGCCGCTTGGCCCTGGGCAGATTGGAGCTGGTCCTCGAAGTCGGCATCATCCGTGAGCTCGTCGTAGAGAAGATCGAGGCCGATCAGAACGCGTTCACGGTCACTCAGATCCCCGATGATGCGACGCACGGGCGGAGGCAGGATCTTGGTGAGGGTAGGGGTGGCAAGAATCTTGTCCTCTTCTGCAAGCTGGGGGTTGACCAGGACATCAATCACTTTGAGAGCATAAACACCTTTGAACTCCGTGTCCAGGATGTTACGCAGAGTTTTCAGCGCGCGCATCGAGTTGGGCGTATTTCCAGCCACATAGAGCTTGAGAATGTAGGTTTTACGTGGGGACATGGATGTTGGAAGCCTGGGTTCAAGTGGAAGAAGAAAAGCGCACGAGCGGCACGTCGGGAGGTATGGAGCGCCGATACATCTCACAGAGATGGGCCATCACATCCAACAAGGCCAGGCGATAATCCTGAAGAAAGTCCGTCTTGCGCCCCTCCAAGCGCAGCCGATCGGAGAAGGACTCGATCATATCCATGTGAATCTGAACAGCGGTGGTGATCGAAAGATCGCTGAAGAAGGCCGTGTTAACAAAACTCTCGAGGGCCTGGTTGGCTGCCGAAGGGTTACGGAAGTAATTGAGCAGAAGATCGCGATAACTCCGCTCCAACGAACGTCGGAGTTCGTTCTGCTCCTTCAGCGGCAGGTTGCGCAGGAAGCGGGAGGGGTCCCGCTTGTAGAAAACTCCAAGCAGGCCGAGCCGTTCCTTGAGCCGATCATCCAACCTCCAGGGGATCGGTAACGGGGCCGCGCTGGGCTCGGTTGCCCCACCACCGTCCTCCCCAGCACCAACCCCACCGGGGGTGCCGGGTCCATCACCCACGCTCATCACCCCCTGACGCAGAAAACGGGACACGGCCGCATCGAGGCTGTAGGGCAGCTGCTCGAGCTGATCGCGGGGCAGGCGCACCTCGGCCCCATGGACGGTCACCTCGCCCGTCACCGCCCCGATCACCACGGCGGGGAGCACAAGCCCCCGCTGACTCAGGCCGGCGAACACGCTGGGATCGACGGCGCCCTCCTCGATGAGCAGGGCGTCGAAGTCCTCCCGCAACCGCTCAAGGGCTGCCCCAGGCTCGTCGCTGGGATCGACAGGGACAAGGGCGTACCGCCCCCCTGCCAGCCAACGGGCGACGGCGGCCTGCAGCGCGGGGTCATGGACGAGGGAGGCAACGGTGAGGACCGATTCGGGCATGGAACAGCCCCGCCGGCGTGGACTGGCCGGCGGAGACGTGCCCCAATGTTGACGAAAGGCCGGTTGAAATCGGAGGATTTGCCATTGTCTTTCGATTGTGAGCCAGGCGTAATCGGCTGCCCGGCGGATCCCCGCGATCCGTCAACGGGCCGCCAGCCTGTCCACGCCCCCTTGTCATGACCCAGAGCTCCCCCTCTCCCAGCGGCACCACCAGCCCTGCGGCGACTGGTCCCTTCGCCATCGTCGAGGCCTCCGGCCAGCAGTTCTGGCTGCAGCCCAACCGCTACTACGACCTGGACCGGATCGCCGCCGGGGTGGATGACACCGTGACCCTCGAGAACGTGCTGCTCGTCAACGACGGCGAGGCCACCACCCTCGGCCAGCCCTACGTGAGCGGCGCCAGCGTGGAACTCAAGGTGATGGCCCACCGGCGGGGGCCGAAGGTGATCGTCTACAAGATGCGCCCCAAGAAGAAGACGCGCCGCAAGAACGGCCACCGCCAGGAGCTCACCCGCGTGATGGTGCAGGCCATCACCCTGGGCGGCAAGCCTCTGGCCTGAGGCGGCCCCAGTTCCCGGGGCAGCAGCCGGCAGCCACCCACCGCCACCGGTTCAAGTCCGGCAGAATTCTCCCCTTCACCCCCCTCTCCATTTCCTCACCATGGCCCACAAGAAAGGCACAGGCTCCACCCGCAACGGCCGCGACTCCAACGCCAAGCGCCTCGGCGTGAAGGCCTACGGCGGTGAGGCCGTGAGCGCCGGCTCGATCCTGATCCGCCAGCGCGGCACCTCGGTGCTGCCGGGCGTGAACGTGGGGCGCGGCTCCGACGACACCCTCTTCGCCCTGGTGGACGGGGTGGTGAGCTTCGATTCGATCAAGCGCGGCCTGCGCAACCGCAAGCGCATCAACGTGGCGCTGGGCTGAGTGGCTGCGCGCTGCACAGCGCCTGCCACCCCGACCCTGCCGCTGTGACGGTGGGGCCGGGGTGATCCCTCAGGCCAGGCGGTAGGCGCGGGTGGTGATCAGGAAGGGGTGAAACACCTCCAGGAACCTGCTCTGGAGCGTGCGGAAGAAGCGCTCCACCAGCACCGGGTCATCCAGATGAAAGGGATACTCCCCCCGGTGCCCCTTGAAGAAATACCAGTTCAGCAGGGCGGTTCCCGCCGGGGAGAGTCGCTCGGCGAACAGCTCGAGCTGGCCGGCCGGATCGGGCAGGTGCTCGAGCACGTCCAGGCACACGAGGGTGTCGAAGCGCTGGGGCAGCCGCCCATCCTGCAGATCGCGATGGCAGGAGAGCTTGGCCGCCAGGCCGAGACGGGCCGCCCGGGCTTCGACGCAGGCGCGGTTGTGGGGATTGAGATCCACGAACCACACCCGCTCCACCTGGGGCAGGGCCGCCGCCGCCAGGGCATGGCTGCCGATGCCCCCCCCGAAATCGAGCACGTGGCCCTGGGCGAAGCTCTGCTGCAGGCGGAGGGTATCGGCGATGTAGTCGGCACTGCCCAGGTGCCAGGCGGCCAGCTCGAGCAGATGGGCCGTGCCCACGGTGTCTTCGTAGAAGCGGCCGGCCTGCTCCAGCTCGAACGCCCCGGGATGCAGGGCCGCCAGCTCCGCGGTGCTGGTGGGCAGGCGCCGCTCCAACTCGGCGGCATCGATGGCGAGATAGTCGGCCAGGTGCTGCCGCAGGGCGAATCCATCCGCAAGGAAGCGTTCCACGCCGAGGGTGCCCTGGCCGGGTTCTGCTGCCGTGACCACTGACCGTCCGAGTCGTACAGGGCCAAACCTAGATCCCATCCGGGTGCGCCTCAGCCGAGTTCACTGCCCTCGCCCGGCACCTCCAGCCAGTGGCGCAGCCAGCCGGTGAGGGCGTAGAAGGGCAGGGTGTCCACCAGGGCCGCCAGCGCCTTGAACAGGTAGCCGCTGGCGATGTAACTCGCCAGCTGGGGCAGCACAGCCTCCCCCGGGCGGATCGGCAGCAGGTGGTTGGCGTAGTGGCTCACCAGCACCACGGCGGTGGTGTCCACCAGCTGACTCACCAGGGTGGAGCCGTTGTTGCGCAGCCAGAGGGCCTTGCCGCCGCTGAAGCGCTTCCAGAAATGGAACAGGCGCACATCGGTGAACTGGGCTGCGAGATAGGCCAGCATCGACGCCCCCACCGCCCCGAAGGCCAGCCGCTGGACCTCGAAGAACGTGGCCTCCGGAGCGCCCGCCAACCCCGGCAGCACCCCGCCCAGCCAGAGCACGAGCACCACCCAGCCATTCAGCGCCAGGCCCACCCAGACCAGCTGGCCGGCCTTGCGCTCCCCCCAGATCTCGCTGATCAGGTCGGTGCACAGGAAGGTGACGGGGTAGGGCAGGGCCCCCACGGCCACGACGATCGGCCAGGAGCCGATCGCACCGAGCTGCAGAAAGCGGGTGAGCCCCAGGATGTTGAGCATGGCCATGCTGCCGAGGAACAGACCCGCCAGCACCAGTAACGCCAGATCACGCCGTTGCTGCAGGGTCATCGGGGGCGGCAGGGCCAAGGGGGGCGGCAGGGCCATCGGGGCGGAGCATGGGACGCTTCCAGGCTGATGGGTGCGGGCATGGCTGACCAGTGCTGCGGGTTTCTGGTGCTGGACAAGCCGGCCGGGCTCACCTCCCATGGCTGTGTGGCGCGGGCGCGACGGGCCTACGGGCTGCGGCGGGTGGGCCATGGCGGCACCCTGGACCCGGCGGTCACCGGGGTGCTGCCCCTCGCCCTGGGGCCGGCCACGCGGCTGCTGCCCTACCTGGAGGGGGCCAAGCGCTACGAGGGCACGGTGCAGCTGGGGCTGCGCACCGACAGCGACGACCTCACCGGCACGGTGCTGGAGCGGCAGGCCTGGCCAGCGCTGGACCGCGCCCGGCTGGAGGAGGCCCTGGCTCCCTTCCGCGGCACCTTCGCCCAGGTGCCGCCGCAGATCTCGGCCGTTCACGTGGAGGGTCAGCGGGCCTACGCCCGTGCCCGCCGCGGCGAGCAGCTGGAGCTGGAGGCCCGCAGCGTGACGATCGAAACCCTGGAGCTGCTGCACTGGGATCCCGCCCAGGGCCGGCTGAAGCTGAGGGTGGGCTGCTCCGCCGGCACCTACATCCGTTCCCTGGCCCGCGATCTGGGCGCGGCGCTGGGATGCGGTGGCAGTCTCGCGGAACTGCGGCGCACGGAGGCCCTGGGCTTCAGCCTGGCCCAGGCCGTGCCCCTGCAGGCCCTCGATCAGGCGCCGCCTCCGCCACTGCTGCCCCCCCTCTCGGCCCTGGCCCACCTCCCCCGGCGCCTGCTGCATCCCGGGGAACTGGCAGGCTGGCGCTGCGGCCGGGCCCTGGAGGCCAGCGGCAGCCACCCGGGGGGTGCTGCAGTGGCGGTGCTGGCCCCGGATGGCAATCTGGCTGGGGTTGCCAGGGCCTCCGAAGGGGGTCTGCTGCAACCCCGGCTGGTCTTCGATGCGGCCGGCTGAGCCCCGTCCTTCCCGTTCCTGAGCTTCTTCGCGTTCCGATGGCCGGCCACAGCAAATGGGCCCAGATCAAGCGCACCAAGGCTGTGGTCGATGCCAAACGCGGCGCGGTGTTCACCCGCCTGGGCCGGGAGATCACCGTGGCGGCACGCTCGGGCAGCGATCCGGCCGGCAACTTCCAGCTGCGCACGGCCATCGAGAAGGCCAAGGCGGCCGGCGTGCCCAGCCTCAACATCGAGCGGGCGATCCTCAAGGGCTCCGGCCAGCTGGGGAGCGACGGCGACCAGTTCGAGGCGGTGCGCTACGAGGGCTATGGCCCCGGCGGTGTGGCGGTGCTGATCGAGGCCTTCACCGACAACCGCAACCGCACCGCCGCCGATCTGCGCCTGGCCTTCAGCAAGCACGGCGGCAACCTGGGCGAGACCGGCTGCGTGAGCTACCTGTTCGACCAGCGTGGGGTGGTGCGCCTGCAGGGGCCAGGCGACCAGCCCTGGCACCCCTGCCCGGACGGCAGTCCTGACAGCAGCCCTGACCGCTCCCCGGGTGACAGCGCCGAGGAGATCCTGCTGGAAGGCCTGCTGGCGATCGAAGCGGCGGGTGGGCCCACTGCCCTGGGCTACGAGCTGCTGCCCGACGCCGCCGAGGTGCAGTGCGGCTTCACCGATCTGGAGGCCTTCCAGGAAAGCCTGCGCGGCCAGGGCTTTGCGGTGCGGGAGTGGGAGCACCGCTGGATTCCCCACACCACCTGCCCCATGCAGGAGCCGGAGCCGCTGCGCCAGTGCCTGCGCATGCTCGAGGCCCTGGACGATCTGGACGACGTGCGCAGCGTGACCTCGAATCTGGACGCCCCCGAGGAGCTGCTCGAGGCCGTGATGGCCGCACCGCCCTAGTCCGGCGGATCCGGCAGAGCGGCCCGATCCGCCACCACCGTCACGGCGGCATGGCGCTTCAGCCAGCTGGCCGGCAGATCGGGGCTCGGGGGCTCCGTCAGCAGGCGATGCAGCACCGGCGCCTTGGCGGCACCGGTGACCACAAGCACGATCCGCTGGGCGGCCAGGATCTCCGCCATGCCGAGGGTGATCGCCCGCAGGGGCACGGCCTGGGGATCGCCCCCGAAGGCCGCGGCGTTCTGGCGCCGCGTGATCGCGCTGAGCCGCACGCAGCGGCAGGCAGCTTCCGGTCCGCACGGGGGCTCGTTGAAGCCCACATGGCCATTGAGCCCCAGCCCCAGGAGCTGCAGTCCGATGCCACCGCAGCGGGCCACCGCGGCGGCATAGCGGCGGGCCTCGGCCCGCGGATCGTGGGCCAGGGCATTCGGCAGGCGCAGTTGGGTGTCCTCCAGCCCGAGCGGCTCCCCCAGCCGGGTGCGCATGAAGGCGGCGAAGGAACGGGGGTCGCTGCTGGGCAGGCCCACGTACTCATCCAGGTTGAAACTCAGCCAGTGCTGCCGCAGGGCCTGCAGCTCAACGCTGGAGGCAGCCCGACAGCGTTCCACCAGGGCGGCATAGACCGGCTCCATCGTGCGCCCTGTGGCGAGCCCCAGCGGTCGGCGGAGCCTGCCCCGGGCCAGCTCCGCCCAGAGCAGGTCCGCCACAGCCCTGGCCACGGCCGGGGCATCGGCGAGCTGGATGGGGGTGGGCCGAGGGGGTGGGATCGCGGCGGAGAGGATCAAGGGGCGCTGTAGCGGCGCAGTTCGGTACCTCGGAAATAGTGGCTGAGGATCCGCTCATGGCTCTGGCCCTGCTCGGCCATGGCCAGGGCCCCCCACTGACTCATGCCGACCCCATGGCCGAAGCCACGGCCGATCGCGACGAGGGAAGGAAGGGATGACGGCGGCGATGGCTGGCGGGGTGCTGGGCCCGAGGGCGCGGCTGCCCCCGGACCAGCCTGGGCTGGGGTTCCGCTGGCGGAGTCGATCACGCCCATCACCGGAGGCGGCGGGCTGATCGCTCCGAAGGCCATGGCCTTCTGCTGCTGCAACCTGGACGCCTCCGGGCCGGGCCGGAATGGTCGGGGCTCCAGCACCTCGAAGCGCACCTGGGTGCTGCGCAGCCCCAGGCGGGTGCGCAGTTCGGGGCCGGTCACCACCAGCGTTCCGACAGGGCCGATCACCCGGGCCTGCCGCACCCGCCCCGTGGCCGTGGTGGCGACGACATCGATGCGCTGGACCCCGCCGATCTCGCGGAAGGCCTGGCGCAGCAGCTCAGGGGGCAGCGGCTTCTCCCATTGGTGCACGGGACTCCTCTGGTCGAAGTCGGGCACGCTGACCAGATAGGGCAGCTGCTGACTCCAGAGATCCCCGCTGTTCTCGGTGCGCCCGCCGCTGCTGCTGTGGAACACGGTGTTGGCCAGGCTGCTGCGGTACATCAGCACCTGCCCGCGGGTGCTGGCCACCGCCTCGCGGGTGGAGGCCGTCTCCGCTTCGACCCCCTTGTACACCTGGCTGCTCACCGTGGCGGTGAGATCGAAGGCCTTGGCCGGTTTTCGCTGACGCAGGGCGTAGGTGCGGGCCGCCACCGCCTGGGCCTGCAGCGCTGCCAGGGGCCAGCGCGGCGGCATCTCACTGCCCACCACGCTGGGGAGGTAGGCCTCGAGGCCGATGTGATTGATGGCCTGGAGCTTGGCCCCCTCGGAGCGCACCTGCAGACGGCCGCGGTAGTGACGTTGCTGCAGCTGGAAGGTGCCGGTTTCGGCGGGCGGCTGCCCCGGCTTGCTCTCCAGCCAGTAGGACGCCGCCGGCGGCAGTACCCGTTCACCGGCGCTGCTGGAGAGCCACACCCGGCCGCCCGCCAGCCGCAGCTGCAGGGAGGCGGAGGGAGGCAGCTCGAGCAGCACGGGGCTGTCGCCCCCTTCCGCCCGCAGCACCAGCGGACGCCCCAGCGAGCGCAGGCTGATCTCCGCGGCGCTGGCCAGCAGCACCCGCACCTCGGGGTCCCCCTGCTGGGCCAGCAGCGCGCCGCCGCTGCTGGCCAGGGCCGCCACCGGCAGGGCCAGGGCCAGCGGGATCAGCCCCGATGGCTGCCACGGGATCACGGAAGAGAACGCCACGACGCTCGCCGACTCAGGGCGCCTCATTGTGGCGATCGCCTCCCAGGGATGCCAGAGCCGCCATGGCAGCATGCGCAGGAGGCACATGCCCCGTGCAGGTCACGTTTCTCGGCACCAGCTCAGGGGTGCCCACCCGCAGCCGCAACGTGTCCGCGGTGGCCCTGCGCCTGCCCCAGCGCAGCGAACTCTGGCTGTTCGACTGCGGCGAGGGCACCCAGCATCAGTTCCTGCGCAGCGACCTGCGGGTGAGCCAGCTGCGCAGGATCTTCGTGACCCACATGCATGGCGACCACGTGTTCGGCCTGCCGGGTCTGCTGGCCAGCCTGGGACTGGCGGGCAACTGCCCCGGCGTCGACGTCTACGGCCCGGACCGGCTGCGCGACTTCCTCGAGGGCGTTCTGCACACCAGCTCGACACGGATCGGCTATCCCATCCGGCACCACAGGGTCCGCTCCGCCGCCGAGGCCGGCACGCTGCTGCTGGACGACGGGGAGCTGACGGTGCGGTGCACTCCCCTGACCCATCGGGTGCCGGCCTACGCCTACCGGATCGACCAGAAGCCCAGGGCGGGACGCTTCGATGTGACGAAGGCCCAGGCCCTGGGCATCCCCCCCGGCCCGGTCTACGCCTCGCTCAAGCAGGGGAAGACGGTGACCCTCGACGACGGCCGCATCATCCGGGGCGCCAGCCTGTGCGGCCCCCCCCGGCCAGGCGCAAGCGTGGTGTACTGCACCGACACCGTGTTCTGTGAGGCGGCGGTGGATCTGGCCCGGGGAGCGGACCTCCTGATCCACGAGAGCACCTTCTCCCATGGAGAAGCCGAGCTGGCCTTTCAGCGCCAGCACTCCACCAGCACGATGGCGGCGCAGACGGCCCTCAGCGCCGGCGTGCGCCAGCTGGCGCTGACCCACCTGAGTCCGCGCTACGTGCCGGGCGGCGCGATCAGCCCCGATGACCTGCTGGCGGAAGCCCGCGCGATCTTCCCCAACACCTTGCTGGCCAAGGATTTCCTCACCCTTGAGGTGGTGCCGGAGGCCGCGGCCGCCGCCCAGGAGGCCTCCCCCCACTGAGCGGCCGGCCCGTGGCCCTGCAACAGTTCGCCCGAATCCACGCCTGAGGCCCCGTTGCCCGTGATACAAGGTCTCCGATGCGGTTTCCGTCGCCACACCTCCCTTCGCCACACCGCCGGCTCCCCCCAATGGCCTCCACCCTCTCCCCATCAGCTCTCCGCAGAGCGTCACGGGCCGTCGCCCGCACCCTGCTGGCCCTGCCCCTGGCCCTGCTGCTCTGCTTCGGCTTCGGTAGCGAGGCCATGGCCGCCCAGTGGACGGCTGAGCAGCTCACGGTTCCCGCCTCCGCCGACGGCACCACGGTGACCTTCAGCGAATCGGAGATCAAGGCCGGCCGCAAGCTGTTCAACTCCAGTTGCGGCGAGTGCCATGCCGGCGGCATCACCAAGACCAACCAGAACGTGGGTCTGGATCCCGAAACCCTGGCCCTGGCCACGCCGGCCCGGGACAACGTGGAGGCTCTGGTGGACTACATGAAGGATCCCACCAGCTACGACGGCGAATACAGCATTGCGGACATCCACCCCAGCATGCGCAGCAGCGACATCTTCGTGAAGATGCGCGACCTCGACGACGACGACCTGCGGCTGATGGCCGGCTACATCCTGGTGGCACCCAAGGCCCAGGGGGTGCAGTGGGGTGGCGGCAAGATCTATTTCTGATCGTCTGATCACCGGCCAGGCCTGCCAGCCGGTGTTTTCAGCGTGTTCCAGCCGGTGTCATCGACACCGGCTTTTTGCTGCCGTCCCGCCCGTGCCGGGGTGAGGCCAGAAGCTCGCGCGAAGCCCCACCCCGGCCGCTGCTGCTGGCCTGCGACCGCTCCCCGGGTGCCCGCAGGGGGTCCCTCAGGGAGCATCCGGGCGGGGGGGCTGATGGTTCAGCGGATCCAGGGAGGCTGGCAGCCTGCTGTACCACCACTCCTGCAGGGCCGGACTCAGCCGAACGGGGAAGAGCGTGATCACGGTGGGGCTGGGCCGCGCCCCGGGCTGCAGCAGCTCCACGGCATAGGAGGGACAGCGACGGGCCGCAAGGTCGGCCACGAAGCGACGACCGATGCGGCGCCAGCTCGGTTCCTTGCTGCGCCAGGCGAGCCTGCAGCACGGCCAGGGCAGCTCCTCCCGATCGAACAGGCGGCAGCAGGCCCCCAGCACGCGGAAGCTGTACTGCCCCCCCACACTGGCGTGTTCACTCCCCGGTGCCAGCAGCTCCCGGTCTGGCCGGGGAAGCAGGCCTGCGGAGGGGACACAACCAGAACCTGATGTCACGGACGAGGATGCAGGATTGCCATGAAAAAACCACCCCGCAGGGTGGCAGAGAGCAGTGCTGGAGACAAGTTCGGCAGGACGACTGCCCGGCTCGAACGATCAGCGTGGCGGGATCCCGACCAACCATCGCTCTGACGACCGCTTCGCAGCGTCCGGCCGGAAGCCGGGGCGGAGCGGGAGGGTTCCCGAGCGGGAGAGGCCAGAGGGGGGAGGCTGGGAGCGTGGCGGAGCTCAGTAGAGCTCTTCCTCGGCGTGGGTCTTGATGGTGCAGTCGCTGGTGGGGTAGGCCACGCAGGTGAGCACGAAACCAGCTTCGATCTGGTCGTCGTCGAGGAAGCTTTGATCCGACTGATCAACGGTTCCGGAGGTGAGCTTGCCGGCGCAGGTGCTGCAGGCACCGGCACGGCAGGAATAGGGGAGGTCGATGCCCTGCTCTTCAGCGGCGTCGAGGATGTACTGGTCGTCAGGAACCTCGATGGTCTTGTTGAGGCCTTCGCTCTCGTTGATGAGGGTGACCTTGTAGGAAGCCATGGAAGGGAATGGGGCTCACAGGCACCCGGGCGACCGGGCCTGTAGGACCCGCCCTTCCTACATCCTCCACCGGCCCTTCCCGCCGATTTCCTGCCCCGGGGGCTGGAAGGCCAATCAAAGGGCAAGCACAGATCAGCGTGCCTTATGCGACATCGGGCCGTGGCCTCAGGCCTTCCAGATCCGCAGCAGCCCCCAGGCGCTCTGCCGGCTGGCCAGCTCGCTGCGCCATCCCTCGGCGGCCAGAACCGCCTCGAGACGGGGCACCTGATCCACCAGCAGCCCACTGAGCAGGCCCACGCCACCGGGAGCCAGCACCGCGCTGAAGGCCGGGCAGAGGGCCTCGATCACCGGCGCCAGGATGTTGCAGAGCAGCAGGTCGGCCGGCCGGCCGTCCAGCAGTTCCGCCAGGGCTTCCACCGAGCCCTGCACCACCTGCAGCCGGTCCTGGCACCCCCCCACGGCCGCGTTCTCGCGCGTGGCACGCACCGCCAGCGCATCGGTGTCAGCCGCCACCACCCGACCAGCTCCCTGCAGCAGCGCGGCAATGCCGAGGATGCCGCTGCCGCAGCCGAGGTCGGCCACGGTGCAGCCCTCCAGACCCCGCCAGGACGCAGGGCCGGCATCAGGGCCCGCGGCGAGGGCCTCGATGGCCTCGAGGCAGAGCCTGGTGGTGGGATGGCTGCCGGTGCCGAAGGCACTGCCCGGATCCATCCGGATCACCAGACGGTGCCCATGCTCGGGGGGCAGGTCCAGCCAGGCCGGCAGGATCAGCAGGCGCTGGCCCACCGGATCGGGCTGCCAGTGCTGCTTCCAGCTGAGGCTCCAGTCCTCCTCGTCCTGCTGCTGCCAGTGCAGCGGAGGGAGGGTCAGGCCAAAGGGATCGGCCAGGCGTGCCAGGGCCGCCTCCAGGGTCTGCCGCTCGCCCTCGGGCCATTCACTGGCCGGCAACCAGGCCAGAAGCTGCCGCTGCTCCGGTCGCTCGGGCCGGTGCTGGATGGCCACCCGCCCGATGCCGAGCTCCTGCAGCTTCCACAGGAGCGACTCCTCCAGCTCGGGAAGCACGGCGAGCTCCAGGCGCCACCACGACAAGGCCATCGATCAACTGGCGGGGGGACGTACGGCGACCGGCGCGGGATCGCCGCAGGGCGGCGTCCGGCGCTTGCGCCTCAGAGGGTGACGGGGTGGGCCTCCTGGATGCCGTTGATGGCATGCACACAGGCCAGCAGGCTGGGGGGGATGGGGTCATCGAGGCTCAGCACCATCACCGCATCGCCCCGCACGATGCGGCGCCCCACCTGCATCGAGGCGATGTTCACGTTGTGCTCGCCCAGCACCGAGCCGATCTGGCCGATGATCCCGGGCATGTCGCGGTGCCGGGTGAAGAGCATGTGGCGGCTGGGGGTCACGTTCACCGGGAATTCGTCGATGCTGGTGACCCGCAGCTCGCCATCGGCGAACACGGCCCCGGTGACACTGTGGTTGCCCAGGCTGCTGCGGGAGCTGAGCTGGAGCGAACCCCCGGCGTAATCCCGGGATGCACCGTCCTTCACCTCCAGCACGTGGATGCCCCGGTCCTTGGCCTCGAGGCTGGCGTTCACGTAGTTGATCGAATCCCCCAGGGCGGTGGAGAGCAGGCCCTTGAGCGCCGCCACCACCAGGGGCTGGGCCGGATGGCCGGCGAACTCGCCCTGCAGCCGCACCTCCAGCTCGCTGATGGCACCGCCGGCCAGCTGGCTGAGCAGCTGGCCCAGGGTCTCGGCCAGCTGCAGATGGGGCTTGAGCTGCTCCATCACCTCGGCATTCAGACCGGGAATGTTCACGGCGCTGCGGGCCGGCAGACCCAGCAGCACGTCCCGGATCTGCTCCGCCACGTCGATGGCCACGTTCTCCTGGGCCTCGGCCGTGCTGGCCCCCAGGTGGGGGGTGAGCACCAGCCGCTCCTTCACGCTCCGCAGCGGGGACTCGGCCGCCAGCGGTTCCTTGGCGTACACATCCAGGGCGGCTCCGGCGATCACCCCGGCCTCGACGGCCTCGGCCAGGGCCGCCTCATCCACGATCCCCCCGCGGGCACAGTTCACCAGGCGCGCCGTGGGCTTCATGGTGCGCAGCAGCGCCGCATTCACCAGGTTCTCGGTGTCGGGCGTGCGCGGCAGATGCAGGCTGATGTAGTCCGCGTCGGCGAAGAGCTCGGCCAGGGGCAGCAGCTTCACCTGCATCGACTGGGCCCGCTCCGGGGACACAAAGGGGTCGTAGGCCAGCAGCTCCATCCCCATCGCCTTGGCGACACGGGCCACGTGGGAGCCGATCTTGCCCAGGCCCACCACGCCCAGCTTCTTCTTGTAGAGCTCATTGCCCACGTAGGTCTTGCGGTCCCAGCCGCCCGCCATGGTGCTGCCATGGGCATGGGGCACGTGGCGCGAGAGCGACAGCATCAGCGCCAGGGCATGCTCGGCGGCGGCGATCGTGTTGCCTTCCGGGGAGTTCACCACCAGCACGCCGCGCTTGGTGGCCGCCGGCACGTCCACGTTGTCCACCCCCACACCGGCGCGGCCGATGATGCGCAGCCTGTCGGCCGCGGCGATGATGTCAGCGGTCACCGTGGTGCCGGAGCGGATCATCAGGGCGTCGTAGTCGCCGATGATCCGGGCGAGCTCCTCGGGGGCGAGGCCGGGCCGCAGGTCCACCTGCGCCACCTGCGACAGGATGTCGATCCCCGCCTGGTCGATGGGATCAGAAACGAGAACCTTGGTCATGCCCGGCGGGTCGGAGGAAAGCCGGAGGTGCAGTGTAGTGAGCAGCCAGAATCACCCCGATCGGATTCATGGGGCAAGGCGGCGTGGGAACGAGCGTGGTGGTGGTGCTGAACGATCGCAAACGGCTGCGCCAGCTGCAGCAGCGTCTCTCGGAGCAGCAGCCACCGATGCTGGAGCTCGTGGCGATCGGCGAGGGGGAGACGCCACTGGTGGCGGTGGACCGGCTCAATCCGGCGGCGGCGCGGCGACAGCGGCAGCGCAGCATGGCCCGCTGGCTCCTCCCCTTCGGCTTCCTCGCCGGGCTCACCTTCACCTACATCACCGACCTGGACACCTTCGCCTTCGCCGGCGCCTGGAGTCAGCACCTGATCGGCGGGCTGCTCGGCCTGGGCTCAGGCTGGATGGGCAGCTTCGCCGCCGCGGCCAGTGTGACCTCCGAGGAGGACGACCGCATCCGCGGCCTGCGCAACCGGCTGGAGGAGGGCAGCTGGCTGCTCCTGGCGGAAACGCCGAACGGCGTGGAGATGCCGTGGCGCCTGCTGCAGGAGGCCAGACCCCAGGCTGTGGTGAGGCTGGCAGAAAGCTGATGCTCCCCCGTACCGACCTGCTGGCCGGCAGCCACCACCCCGAGCGGCTGGGGATGGTGATCGATACGGCTGAACGGGCGCTCCGCACCTGGCAGCCCCAGTGGACGGGCTTTCTGGAAGGCGCGGTGCTGGAGGAAGCCATGGCCCGGCTTGGGGCGCTGGCCGAGCTGGAGCTGCGTGCCGTGGGGGGCCATCCAGGCGCGGAGCGCTGCCGGCTGCTGCTGCGGCGGCGTGATGCGGAGGTGGAGCCGGCAGCAACTGATGCCGCACTGCAGGGGCTGAGCCTCAGCGGTAACTTCCTCTTCGATCCTGCCGATCCAGACGACTTCAGGGCCGCGCTGGTGCGGCACGGCTGGCCCGAGGATGCGATCGGAGACCTGTGGCTGCGCGGTGACCGGGGGGCTCAGGCCATCGTCGCCGCGGAGGCTCCGTGGCCTGCTTCAGGGCTCACCCTCGAGATGCGCAGCGTGTCGGTGAGCTGCGAACGGCTTTCCCTGGCCCAGCTGCAGCCGCCGGCGCGGCGCCAGGCCAGGCAGCTCCACACCGTGGAGGCCTCCACCCGGCTCGATGCGGTGGCCTCCGCCGGCTTCGGGATCTCCCGCAACCGGATGGTGACCCTGATCCGCAACGGAGCCGTTCGGCTCAACTGGGCCGTGACCACCCGCCCGGGCCAGGAGTTGCAGGCGGGGGATCGGGTGCAGTTGAGCGGTCGTGGCGAGCTGCAGGTGGGCACGATCACGGCGACGAAACGGGACCGCTGGCGCATCGCCCTGGTGCGGCAGTGAGAGCGCCCGCCGCAATGGAGCGGTCCGGAGGGGGAGACGACAGGCCTGCTGCTAGGTTTCACTGGCTCTGTTCAGCGGAGTGCTGCGAACAGTCCTCGGATGTTCGACGCACCGGAGTTGCGACGTCATCGCCCCCGCGAACCTGTCTGCGACACCGGCCCATGCAGTTCCCACTGCATCCCATGCGGTTCCCGCTGCATCTGAACAGGATGCAGAATCAGAACAGAATCCCATGAACATCGCCAGCGATGTTCACTGCAGGAGCACGGGCGATTAGCTCAGAGGTAGAGCACTACCTTGACACGGTAGGAGTCACTGGTTCGATTCCAGTATCGCCCACTTCCACATCAGCGCCCACCAGCGCCTTCCCCGATGTCCACCCCGGCCCAGGATGCCTCGGTTGTCGTTGGGCTCGGTCGCTCAGGCTGTGGTGCCGCAAAGCTGCTGCAAAGCCTGGGGCAGCGTGTGTGCCTGATCGAGTCCGTCGACACACCCGAAGCGCAGGCTCGGGCGAACACCCTCCGGCAGCTGGGGATCGATGTGAGGCTCGGCGTCCCCCTGGACAGCTCGAGCCTCAGCCAGCTGGATCGGCAGCTCGAGGGTGGCCTGCACCGGTTGATCCTCAGTCCGGGCATCCGCTGGGACCTGCCGGTGCTCAACGAGCTCAGGAGCCGGGGCATCCGGATCCATGGCGAGCTCGTTCCGGCCTGGGAGGCCAGCCGTCCCGTGCCCTGGATCGGCATCACGGGGACCAACGGCAAGACCACCGTGACGCACCTCGTGCACCATCTGCTGCAGGCCAGCGGCCTGGATGCCCCGATGGCGGGCAATGTGGGCGTTTCGGCAGCGGAACTGGTGCTCGAGCGCCGCAGCAGCACGGCGGGACTGCCCACCTGGATGGTGGTGGAACTGAGCAGCTATCAGATCGAGGCCGCGCCCGAGGTGGCCCCCCGCATCGGCATCTGGACCACCCTGACTCCGGACCACCTGGAGCGGCACGGCACGCTGAGGGCATACCGGGCAATCAAGCGCAGCCTTCTGGAGCGCAGCATGGTCCAGGTGCTCAACGGCGATGATCCTGATCTGCGGGACCATGCCGCCAGCTGGCCGCAGGCCTGCTGGGTGACAGCCGGGCCCCGCCAGGGGCTGCCGGGGGAGATCCGACCCCGCCTCTGGGTCGAGGCAGGACGGGTCATGCACGACTGGCACGGCACCTGCCAGAACCTGATGGCCGCCGACTGCCTCGCCATGCCAGGGGAGCACAACCGACAGAACATGATGCTGTCGATCGCCGCCGGCCTTGAAGCCGGCCTGAGCGGGGAGCAGATGGAGCGGGCCTTCCGGAGCTTCCCCGGGGTACCCCATCGCCTGGAGCGCATCCACGAGCACGGCGGTGTGACCTACTACAACGACAGCAAGGCCACCAACTACGACGCCGCGGAGGTGGCCGTGCGGGCGCTGGCGGGGCCTCTGGTGGTGCTCGCCGGGGGGCAGGCCAAGATCGGGGAAGCCGGCGGCTGGCTGGAAGCCCTGAAGCAGAACGCCCGCGCCGTGGTGCTGTACGGCGCGGCCCAGGCCGAATTCCAGTCGCTGCTCGAGGGAGCTGGCTTCGACGGCGCGATTCACCTCTGCGGCGGTCTGGAGGAGGCTGTTCCCCGGGCGCGGGCGCTGGCCCTGGAGCTCCACTGCCGCGCCGTGCTGCTCTCGCCGGCGTGCGCCAGCTTCGATCAGTACGCCGACTTCGAAGCCCGCGGGGAGCATTTCCGCTCCCTGGTGCTCACGCTTGCCCGCTGAGCTGCCGAAGGGGAAGGGGCCGGGTCCAGCTGCCAGGCGGTGCTCCGTAGCATGACCCCAAGCAGGCAGACGCCATGGCCTACTGGTTGATGAAAAGCGAACCTGAGGTGTACGGCATTCAGGACCTCGAGCGCGAAGGCACAACCCTCTGGGATGGGATTCGCAACTATCAGGCTCGCAACTTCATGCGCAGCATGAAACCGGGCGACCTGGCTTTCTTCTATCACTCCAACACCAAGCCACCGGGCGTTGTCGGTCTGATGGAGGTGATCGAGACCCTGCTGATCGATCCAAGCCAGTTCGATCCCGCCTCCAAGTATTTCGATGCCGCCTCCAAACCGGAAAGCCCCCGCTGGGACTGTGCCCGGCTTCGCCACCGCAGGACGTTTCCCAGGATGCTCAGCCTGGAGGCCCTCAGGCAGGCGTTCGAGCCCGAAGAGCTGGGGGTGGTGAAGCGCGGGAACCGTCTCTCGATCCTGCCCGTGCCTGACGCCACGGCCCGCACTCTGCTGCACCTCCTGGAGGGCTGATGCCGGAGCCCGGGGTTGCAACGCCGCCCGCCATCGCCATCCGGCGCGCCGTGGAGGAGGGCTGGGGAGCCTTCAGCCGAGCGCCCGTGCCCTTCGTGGCCTTCACCCTGGTGACCGGCGCCATCAACCTGGTGGGGCAGCTGACCATTCAGGCTCAGCAGGAGCAGCTGCTCACCCCCTTCGGACAGCCCGATCGCCGTGCCGAGCTGACCCTGATCCTGGCCTGGATCGGCTGGGGACTCAGCAACCTCTGGCTGGCGCTGGGGTTGCTGCAGGGTGCCCACCAGGCTCTCGGCCATCACCGCCCCCGTCTGCGCCGGATGCTGCGCCCCGACGGCAGGGCGATGCTGCGGGGAGGGGGCACCCTCGCCCTGGTTCTGCTGGTGCTCAGCCTGATCGCGCGGCTGGCCCAGGCCAGTGCCTGGCTGATCGCCCTGATTCAGCCGGCACTGGCGTGGCTGCCTCTGCTGGCGGGATGGGCCGTGGGGATCTATCTGGTCACCGACCAGCTGCTCTGTCTGCCGATCAGCGTGCTCGGCCCAGCGGCCCCCCTGAGGGCATTCCGCCTCGGACGCCAGGCGATCGATCCCCACTGGCTCCAGGCGCTCGGGCTCACCCTGGTGCTGGGCCTGGTGGTGCTGGCCGGATTTCTGTTCCTGCTGATCGGACTGGCCATCACCTTGCCCGTGGCCACCTGCATCCAGGTGGCGGCCTACCGCCAGCTGTTTCCCGGACCGCCGGACCCGGAAGCGCCAGCGTGAGTCCGGCGTCGCCGCCACGCCCCCGTCAGAACGGGCGAAGGCCGGACTGGCCGGGAAACAGATTGGCCAGATAACAGCGGGTGAGCTCGCGGTTTCTCACACCGTTCTGCACCAGGAAACCGGCCAGGGCCGCCTGCACCAGGCGGTACTGGTCCCAGTTGGGGTGGCTTTCGAGGAACCGCCGCATCGACAGCACCAGCTCCTCCGGCACCCGGGCCTGGAGGCTCACGGTGCCGGGGTCCGCGGAGCGAGGCGTCCGCAGGCCTGCCGCTGGCGGCCCATCACCGGGCCCGAGCTGCCCATGGCTGCACCCTTGGCTCCACCCGTGGCTGCAGGACATCACCACCAGATCCCGAAGTGGGCACCAGTAGTCCACAGCTGCCCACCCACGTCAAATCGCTGGCCGCGGGGGCGGGGCGTCCCCCTCCCATCCTGAGATCGTCCGCCACACCTGCATGGTGGCCGGCCTGCTCCCCACCGCACCCCCCCACAAAGGCCCTGGCCGGGCCTGTCAAGGGTCCGGGGATTTCCCCACCCCCCGGCAGCCCTTCTCCCCAGCACGGGGCAGCCGTGAGCAGCGGCGGTGGCAGCGGTCTGGAAAAGCTGGGGAAAACCCAGGCCGTGGCTGGGGAACCCGGATCGATCAGCAATGCTGATTCCCCCAGACGAGGGGCCTGGGACTCAGCTGAGCGCGCCATCGGAAGCTGGTGGGAACCGCCACGCCCCGATGTCTGCCTCGCTGCCGATCGCCCTGCTGGGCACGGGCCTGCTGGGTACCGCCATCGGCCAGCGGCTGCTGCAGCAGGGGCTGACGCTGCGGGTGTGGAATCGCCACCCCGAGCGGCTGCAGCCCCTGGTGGCCCTCGGGGCCGAGGCCTGCGCGACGGCCGCCGAGGCCGTGCTCCCGAGCCGCTGGGTGATCACGGCGCTCAGCGACGGTGGGGCCTGTCGCCAGGTGCTGCTGCCCGCCGATGACCTCCGGTGGCAGGGGCAGCGGGTGCTGCAGATGGGGACCATCGCCCCCGACGCCAGTCGTCAGCTCGCCGAAGCACTGCCGCAGCGGGGTGCCGCCTACCTGGAGGCGCCCGTGCTCGGCAGCCGGCCGGAGGCCCTGGCCGGCACCCTGCAGATCCTGGTGGGCGGCGATGAGGATCTCTACCGCGAAGCCCTTCCTCTGCTGCGGCATCTCGGACCCCAGCCGAAGTGGTTCGGCGCGGTGGGCAGTGCCCTGGAAACCAAGCTGGCGCTGAACCAGTTGATCGCCAGCCTCACCCACGCCTTCAGCCTGTCGCTGCATCTGGTGCAGGCTGCCGGGGTCGACGTGGAGCAGTTCATGGCGGTGCTCCGCGGCAGCGCCCTGCATGCACCCACCTTTGACAAGAAGCTGCCCAGGCTGCTGGCCGACGATTTCACCCATCCCAACTTCCCCACCGCGCACCTGCGCAAGGATCTGCAGCTGTTCCTGGCCGCAGCTCGCCAGCACGGCCTCGACACCACGGGATTAGCCGGCCTGGAGCTGCTGCTGGACCAGGCCCGCGGCACGCCGCTCGATCGTCTCGACTACAGCGCGCTGCACAGACTCACCGGGCCGGCCCCACCTCCCCCCGCTCCCTCTGCAGGACCTCGCAATGCGTGAGGGCCGCGACCAGCGGGCCGCTGGCCTGCTCACTCCAGCTGCCCTCCAGGCCTCGGCTGCCATCTGCGGGGGCCAGCACGAAGCGAAGCCGCCAGGCAGCGCGATGCCCCTCCAGCTCCACCCAGAGGGAACCCGGAGGACAGGGGGTCTCGACCTCCAGGGTGATGGCCTCGTCCGCCATCAGCTGGTCGGCGATCCCCTCGAGCTGCCCCACGAGCTGCAGCACGCAGCGCCGCAGCAGAGCGGCCTCCCGCCAGGTGAATTCGGCCGCCCAGCCCTCGCCACCGATCAGCACAGGCCAGTGCTGTCGCTCGGCCTCCACGGCCAGCCGCCAGCCCGGGCCCTCCACGACACGCATCCGCGAGGCCGGGGTGAGGGGGACCTGCGCGGGGGAGACCTCAGCCCGGCAGCAGGGCAGGCTGATCCTGCTCATCGCTGAGTTCCACGATCGCCCGTTGCACCGGCTTGATCATGGACTCATCCAGCAGCCCGTCAAAGTCATCGAAGCGACGCTGCTTGGCGCGAAAAGCGATGCGAACGGTGGTGAGGTAACGGTTGCTGGAGTGACGGATCAGACTTTCGGCACGCTGGGCCAGATCCTTGGCGTTGACATCCAGTCCGCGCTGCATCTGATTCACTGCACAGTTGAATCAGCGTAAGGCACTGCCTCGGGGCCACCCCAGCCTTGCGCCTGGCAGGCGGACCCCAGCACCTCGGCATCGGGGCGGCAGCGGCGCGGACGAACGGTTAGAAGAGCCCGATGGTAGGCACTCTGGCCATCGACCTTGGCAGCACCACCACCGTGGTGGCCTTTCAGCCGCCGGGTGGCCAGCCCGGCCTGGTGGCGCTGCCGCCCTACAGCCTGGATGAGCCCCCCGTGGTCCCCTCGCTGGTGTGGATGGCTGCCCCGGACAGCCCAAGGCCGCTCCTGGGTCGCCAGGTGCTCGAGGCCGGCCTGGTCCTGAGCAGCGGCCCGGAGCTCCACCGGGATTTCAAGCGACGGATCGGCTTGAATCCGCCGGCGCCGGCCGGCCTGCCCCTGAGCCCTGAAGCTGCCGCAGCCCTGCTGTTGCAGCACATCTGGCGATCCCTGCCTGCCGGCCTCGAGCCGAGCCGGCTCGTGCTCACCGCGCCGGTCGAGGGGTACCGGAACTACCGCAGCTGGCTGGTGGAAGCCTGCCGCGATCTGGAGGTGGCGGAGCTGGCCCTGGTGGACGAACCCACCGCAGCGGCCATCGGTGCCGGCCTGCCTGCGGGCAGCACGGTGCTGGTGGTGGATGTGGGGGGTGGCACGATCGATCTCTCGCTGGTGCGGCTGGAGGGGGGCGAGGGACGAGCGATGCCGATCGCCCAGCTGCTGCGCTTCGCGGGCAGAGATCTCCACAACAGCCGGCAGGCCCTGCGCTGCGCCCAGGTGATCGGCAAGGCGGGCGTGGCGATCGGTGGGCGTGACATCGACCGCTGGATCGCCCAGTCCCTCTGCCCGCCGGCGGCGGGAGCGAGCTGGGACACACCCGCCCTGCTGGACGCGGCGGAACAGCTGAAATGCCGCCTGAGCGAGAGCGACGAGGCCCGGGTGATCGTGGCCCCTCCCGGGCGACAGCCCCTGGAGTGGCGTCTGACCCGCCGGGAGCTGGACGCTCTGCTCCAGGAGCGGGGGCTGCTGGCCGAGCTGGATGCGCTGCTCGAGCAGGTGCTCGCCGCCGGACGCCGCGCCGGCATCGGCCTGACCCACATCGCCGCCGTTCTGCCGGTCGGTGGCGGCAGCCGCCTCGGGGCGATCCGGGCATGGCTGGAGTCGCGCTGCAGCGGCGTGGCCATCCGCGCCCAGCGGCCTGTGGAAGCCGTGGCCCTCGGCGCCCTGGCCCTCACGCCGGGCGTACAGGTGCGTGACGTGCTCAGCCATGGGGTGAGCCTGCGTTGCTGGGAACAGCGCAGTGGCCGGCATCACTGGCACCCGCTGTTCATGGCCGGGCAGAGCTGGCCCACCGACCAGCCCCTGGAACTGGTGCTGGCCTGCAGCAGGGACGGGCAGACAGCGCTGGAACTGGTGCTGGGTGAACCCCGCGCTGAGGAACGCCGGGAGGTGGTGTTCGAGGCCGGCCTGCCCGTGCTGCGCCAACGGCAGGCCGGCTCCGCGGGCGTGGAGCCCTGGCCCTGTCAACCACGGCCCCTGGAGCTGGTTCCTCCCGGATGCCGCGGACAGGACCGCCTGCAGCTGGCCTTCGGCATCGACGGGCGCGGCCGGCTGATGCTGGCGGTGACGGACCTGCTGACGGGTGAACGCTCGGAACCACGGGACCTGGGCGCGGTTCGCTGAACGAGCTGGCCCTGTCGGCTGCCAGCCTGCCCCCCGGACGCTTACATAAGTGCGGTCTACAGGTGGACTCCTTCCCCTTGGCGCTGCGTCAGCACCGACTGCCTCGTTTCTGGTTGGGCATCACCCTCGGGCTCGTCGCAACAGCAGTGGGTGTGGCCTACTGGTGGGAGCAGCAGCTGCCGAAGCGCCTGGAGGCCTCCTCTGCCCGCGGTGATCTGGACGCCTGCCTGCGCTACAGCGAACAGCTGCAGGCGCTGCGGTGGCTGGGGGGTGGAGCCCCCGGCGAGCAGGGCCAGTGCCGACGGCGCAAGGCCGGCCAGCTCTGGGATCAGGAGAAGTGGGGGGAGGCGCTGCGCCTGCAACTGCAGCTGGTGAACTCCGAAGCGGGCACGACGGAGGATCGGCAACAGCTCGATGCGTGGCAACAGGACCTCAAGAACCGGGCCCTGGCGCGCTTCAACGCCGGGGATCTGGAGGGCAGCCTGGCCCTGCTCGAGCCGATGGGCGAGCATCGCCGACCCGACCGACGGGCCCTGGGGAACCGGCTGCAGGAGATCTGGACCCGCAACCAGCAACTCCTGGACCGTGCCCAGCGCCTCAGTGCCGAGAAGCGTTGGTGGGAAGCGCTCGAAGCCCTCAACCGGATCGACCATCCCTGGTGGAAGCAACAGGGTGAGGGGGTGAAGGCGGAGGTGCAGGCAGGCATCAGCAGCCTGCGCGGCCAGGAGCGTGAGCGGGACGGACACGGTTCCCTTCCCCACACCGTGCCGGTCGATCAACTCGATCAGGAAGTGCAGCGGCGACTGGCCAGCGGGATGGACGAATGGGCCGCCTTCCAGGGCGCCTGCGCGGCCCTTGGGGGCAAGGTGGTGGAAGCGGGCCCGGAAACCGGCTGCCAGCGCTGACCACCCCAGCAGAGTGGGGGAGAGGGCCCATGACAAGATTGGGGCAAAGACACCGCACCCTTCCATGCAGCCAGGGGATCAGGTCAAGGTCTGCCAGAGCGTGGTGGTTTACCACCACCCCCAGCATCGCGGCGAGGCCTTTGATCTGATGGGCCAGCAGGGCGAGGTTCACACCGTGCTGGACTCCTGGAAGGGTCGCGTGATCAGCCCCACACTGCCCGTGGTGGTGGCCTTCGGCAAGTTCCGGGCCCACTTCCGACCCGACGAACTCGAAGCCGTCTAGGGGGAGGGCGCGGAGGAGGGCGCAGACGATGGCGTCGGGCTCACCTCCGCCCCAGCCCCACCCACCGCTGGGGTGAGCAGGTACACGCCTTCCTCCGGATCGATGCCCCGCAGGCAGAGCTGAATCGACTCCTGCAGGCGGGTGGGAACCACGCGACCGCAGAAGTCAGGCTGGATCGGCAACTCGCGGTGGCCTCGATCCACCATCACCAGCAGGCTCACCCGCCGCGGCCTGCCCCAGGCCTGCAGCGCCTCCAGGGCCGCCCGCACCGTACGGCCCGTGAAGATCACGTCATCCACCAGCACCACGTGACGACCCTCCAGCCCCACGGGCATCGCCGTGGGCTGAACCAGGCGGGTGCCCACGCGGTCCAGGTCATCGCGATGAAACGTGGGATCGAGGGAGCCGCAATCCACGGCATGGCCGCACAGCGCTTCGAGGCGATGGGCCAGCACCTCCGCCAAGGCCACGCCCCGCGTCGGAATGCCGAGCAGCAGAAGCGCCGGGGGGTCGGGCTCCGTCTCCAGCACCTGGGTGGCCAGGCGGTCCAGGGTCCGGGCCAGCTCGACGCCGGAAAGCAGTTCCAGCCGGGCCATAGGCAGGGTGAGGGTGAGGGGGAAGCTCGGACCCCAGGGCGGGCGAGCCGATCGTAGACATCCGCAACCGCGGGGGACACCGTTGCCTCGGACCTGCCCCGGCGGGCGTCCCCCGCCGACGGACCCGAGACCATTGAGTCCAGGATGTGACCAAAGGCTGACGCGGGCTCCGGCAGCGTCAGAGCCATCACATCCGCGCTGTAGGTTGGCCTTGGAAGGTGCTTTCCAGTGTGTGAGGTGAGTCGGGTGAAAGCAAATCCCTCCCAGCCTGTGTCATCCCAGCCGTCGAGCTCTGCCTCCCTGGACCGCTCCCCCGACCGCTCCGTGGGCACGGCGCTGCGTGACCGCCCTCCTGCCGGCTCAGACGTGGTTGCCCCCGTCGTGCTCGCCATCCTGGACGGTTGGGGGCATCGCCACGACGGCACCCACAACGCCATCCGCATCGCCGACACCCCGGTGATGGATGCCCTCTGGCACGCCTACCCCCACACCCTGATCGAGGCCAGTGGCGCTGCCGTCGGCCTGCCCGACGAGCAGATGGGCAACTCCGAGGTGGGGCACCTCACCATAGGTTCCGGCCGCATCATCCGGCAGGAGCTGGTGCGAATCAGCCAGGCCGTCCGGGATGGCTCCCTGGCGGAGAACCCCGCCATCAATGCCCTTGCCGACCGACTGAACAGCCGCGGCGGCACCCTTCATCTGATCGGCCTGTGCTCCGATGGAGGCGTGCACAGCCACGTCAACCACCTCGGAGGCCTTCTGCAGTGGGCCGCGGCCCGGGGGCTGAAGGATGTCTGCATCCACGTGATCACCGATGGACGTGACACCGCTCCCAACAGCTCGCCGGGCTTCGTGGCCACCATCGAAGAGCAGATCAAGGCCGCCGGCGTGGGCAGGATCGTCACCGTGTGCGGGCGGTACTGGGCGATGGACCGCGACAACCGCTGGGATCGCACCGAGAAGGCCTACCGCCTGCTCACCGACAGCCGCCAACCCACCGACCTCTCCCCGAGGGATGCCATCGCGGCGTCCTACGCCGCTGATGTGGAGGATGAGTTCCTCGAGCCCATGCGCCTTCAGGACGGACGTCTGCGCGACGGGGATGGCCTCATCTGCTTCAACTTCCGCCCTGACCGGGCGCGGCAGCTGATCAAGGCTCTGGTCGCTGCTGACTTCACCGCTTTTGAGCGCGTTGATCACCCCGCCGTCGATGTGGTCACCTTCACCCAGTACGAAAAGGGACTCCCGGTGGAGGTGGCCTTCCCGCCGGAATCCCTCGATGGGCTTCTGGGACAGGTGATCTCGGAAGCGGGGCTCCGCCAGCTCCGTACCGCTGAAACCGAGAAATATCCCCATGTCACCTACTTCATGAACGGGGGCATTGAACAGGCTTTTCCTGGAGAAGACCGTCACCTGGTGCCCTCCCCCAGGGTCGCCACCTACGACCAGGCCCCGGCCATGTCGGCCGACCAGCTCACCAACAGCTGCGTGGCGGCCATCGAGAAGGGGATCTATTCGCTGGTGGTGATCAACTACGCCAACCCCGACATGGTGGGGCACACCGGTCAGATCGCCGCCACCACCGAAGCGATCAGCACGGTGGACCGCTGCGTGGGGCGCTTGGTGGAAGCCACCAACCGGATGGGGGGCACCCTGCTGATCACCGCGGACCACGGCAATGCCGAAGTGATGGTGGGACCCGACGGCAGACCCTGGACAGCCCACACCACCAATCCCGTTCCCGTGATTCTCGTGGAAGGCGAGAAGCGCAAGCTGCCGGGCCACGGCAACGCGGTGCTGCTCCGCGAGCACGGCGGCCTTGCCGACATTGCCCCTACCCTGCTGGAGATTCTTGGCCTGCCCAAGCCAGCCAGCATGACGGGGACGTCCCTGATCGAGCCGAGCGCGGTACCCGCTGCCGCGACCCGCCTGCATCAGCCCCTCAGCGTCTAGCCTGATCCAGCCATCGCCACCGCCATGCTCTCCTCCGTTCTGGCCTGGGTCTGGTCCGCCAGTGGTGTGCTGCTGATCCTGAGCGTTCTGCTTCACAGCCCGAAGGGCGATGGCATGGGCGGACTCGCCTCCAGCGGTGGGTCGATGTTCACCAGTGCCCGCAGTGCGGAGCAGACCCTGAACCGCATCACCTGGACCCTGCTGGGCATCTTTCTTGCCCTTGCCGTCGTTCTGAGTGCGGGCTGGCTGTCCTGACGGCCGGCCATCCGGCCTGGGCGCACAGCGATCCCCCAAGCACATCCCATGTTCCGACGCCATCTCCTGGCCAGCCTGGGCACAGCCCTGGCAGCGCTGGCCTGGAAGCCGCGGCAGGCTGAGGCCGCTGCGGCAGCCACCGAGCCACGCTGGGCCCTGAGCAACGCCGAATGGAAACGGCGCTTGAGCCCGGAGGCCTACAAGGTCCTGCGCCAGGAGGGCACCGAGCGTCCGTTCTCCAGCCCGCTCAATGCCGAAAAGCGCCGGGGCACCTACCTCTGCGCCGGTTGTGCGCTGCCTCTGTTCAGTTCGGACACCAAGTACGACAGCGGCACGGGCTGGCCCAGCTTCTGGCAACCGTTGCCGAAGGCGATTGCCACGAAGCAGGATTTCAAACTGCTCATTCCACGCACTGAATACCACTGCCGCCGCTGCGGGGGACACCAGGGACACGTGTTCAACGATGGCCCCCGACCCACCGGCAAGCGCTACTGCAACAACGGCGTTGCACTGCGCTTCCAGCCCGGCTGAGCCAGTGCTCCCAGTCCGGCCCTCTGATGCCGGACTGGCTCCTGCTGAGGCAGGGGGCTGACCGGGAAGATGGTCGCTTCGATGGTCACGTCATGGCAACCCCGTAGCCGGGAATCCAACCTGAACGTTGGATCACTCCACCGGAACCACAGCCCACTCCCCGACCAGGCGTCATGCCGCGAGGCTGGGGCGCTCCAACGCGGTCCACGGGCCCCGACAGGCTTTCACTGCGGCCAGGGTCGTCCTGATTCGCCTCCCCGGATGCTGGAACCGCACCATGGACGGGAGGGGCTCTGCCCCCCAGGCGGCGGTCGAGAGCACATGTGCCCCTGGTTAGAGTGTGAGGCCATGAGCAAGTCCCGGGCATGGTCATGCCCACAGGTTTTCCCACCATTCTGTCTGACTATTCAGATTGATGAGCCGATTTCAAGCGACAATTTCAACTTTTGCAGCCATCGGAACGATTGGTCTCACCGTCGTTGCGGTTTATCGGGCTGTGGACGACCAGAAGCAGCGCGATCTAAAGAATCAACAAGAGATACAAGCGCTCCGCGAACAACTGGAGGAACAGCGCAAACAGGAGAAATCCAACCAGCCGGCCCTTTCCCCTTCGGTCCCCGCCCCGACCCTGCAGCCCACACTTCCTTCCCCGCTTTCGATCCAGACTCCGTCCAACACCCCAGGGCCATCCCTGCCTCCACCCCCCCTTCCAGAACCCGGCAGTCCGGGGGAATGACCAGGGTGACGGCGGCCGATCTGCCATAACAGCTGATCCGCCATCAAAAAAGCGCCCCATGCGGGGCGCTTGGTCCAGAAGGTCCGGGCTGATCAGTAGTCGAAGTCGCCGCCCATGCCACCGCCACCGGCGGGAGCAGCTTCCTTCTTCTCGGGCAGATCGGCCACGATGCACTCGGTGGTCAGCACCATGCCGGCGATCGAGGCGGCGTTCTGCAGGCCGGAGCGGGTCACCTTGGCGGGATCCACGATGCCGGCGGCCAGCATGTCCACATACTCGCCGGTGGCGGCGTTGTAGCCCTCGTTGAAGGGCTTGCTCTTCACGTTCTCCGCCACGACGGCGCCATTGGCACCGGCGTTCTCGGCAATGCGCTTGAGCGGTGCGGTGAGCGCGGAGGCCACGATCGTGGCACCGATCAGCTCCTCGCCGGAGAGATTGGCCGCCGCCCACTCCTCGAGGGCCGGAGCCAGGTGGGCCAGGGTGGTGCCACCACCGGGAACGATGCCTTCCTCAACGGCCGCCTTGGTGGCGTTGATGGCGTCTTCCAGGCGCAGCTTCTTGTCCTTCATCTCGGTCTCGGTGGCGGCACCCACCTTGACCACGGCCACCCCGCCGCTCAGCTTGGCCAGACGCTCCTGCAGCTTCTCCTTGTCGTAGGAGGAGTCGGTTTCGTCCATCTGCTTGCGGATCTGCTCGCAGCGGGCCTTCACGGCCACCTCGTTGCCTTCGGCCACGATGGTGGTGGTGTCCTTGTTGATGGTCACCCGGCGGGCGGTGCCGAGCATCTCGAGCTTGGCGTTCTCCAGCTTGAGGCCGGCGTCCTCGGTGATCAGCTGGCCGTTGGTGAGAACGGCGATGTCCTCGAGCATGGCCTTGCGGCGGTCACCGAAGCCGGGGGCCTTGACGGCGGCCACGTTGAGCACACCGCGCAGACGGTTCACCACCAGGGTGGCGAGGGCTTCCTTCTCGATGTCCTCGGCAATGATCAGCAGGGGCTTGCCGGTGCGGGCGATCTGCTCCAGCACGGGCACCAGGTCCTGCACCAGACCGATCTTCTTGTCGGTGAGCAGGATGTAGGGCTCCTCGAGCACCGCTTCCATCCGCT
Organism: Cyanobium sp. NIES-981; assembly: GCF_900088535.1. Taxonomy (NCBI): domain Bacteria; kingdom Bacillati; phylum Cyanobacteriota; class Cyanophyceae; order Synechococcales; family Prochlorococcaceae; genus Cyanobium; species Cyanobium sp. NIES-981. The sequence goes on from NZ_LT578417.1 coordinate 2,570,207, forward strand.
CGGTGTCGGTGGCGAAGTAGGGCGAGATGTAACCCTTGTCGAAGCGCATGCCTTCGGTGACCTCCAGTTCGGTGGTCATCGACTTCCCTTCTTCCAGGGAGATCACACCTTCCTTGCCAACCTTGTCCATGGCGTCGGCGATCATGCGGCCCACCTCTTCGTCGTTGCCGGCGGAGATGGTGCCCACCTGGGCGATCGCACTGGAATCGGAGATCGGCTTGGCGTGCTCCTCGATCTTCTTGACGAGGAAGTCGGAGGCCTTGTCGATGCCCTTCTTGAGGGTGATGGCGTTGGCACCGGCGGCCACGTTGCGCAGGCCCGCCTTCACCATGGCGTGGGCCAGCACGGTGGCGGTGGTGGTGCCGTCACCGGCGGCGTCGTTGGTCTTGGAGGCGGCCTGACGGATCAGGGCCACACCGGTGTTCTCGATGTGATCCTCCAGTTCGATCTCCTTGGCGATGGTGACGCCGTCATTGATGATCTGGGGGGCACCGAACTTCTTCTCCAGCACCACGTTGCGGCCCTTGGGGCCCAGGGTGACGGCGACGGATTCGGCCAGGATGTCGATGCCTTTCTCGAGCGCGCGACGGGCTTGCTCGTTGTAGATGATGCGCTTAGCCATGGGAGGCGTATGTCTCGTAGGGAAACTGTGAGTTGGTCAGTCTGTTGAGGGTTGCAGCTTAGATGTCTGACCGTAGGAAGCAGAACTTCCTTGGATCAGAAGGAGCCCATCGACCGATCAGTTGACGACAGCAAGAATGTCTTTCTCGGAGAGCAACACGTACTCATCGGTGCCGAGCTTGATGTCGGTGCCGGCGTACTTGCTGTAGAGCACCTTGTCGCCGATGCTCACTTCAGGAGCCTGGCGGGATCCGTCTTCATTGCGCTTGCCGGGGCCCACCTGCACCACTTCGCCCACCTGGGGCTTCTCCTTGGCGGTGTCAGGCAGCAGGATGCCGCCGGCAGTCTTCTCTTCGGACTCCGACACCTTGATGAAGATGCGATCTCCGAGCGGCTTGACCGTGGAGACGCTGAGGGAAACAGCAGCCATGGATAGATGCGATAGCAACGACATGGCGCCCGAGACGCCACTGTAAAGAGGGGAGTTGGCACTCCCCCCTCACGAGTGCCAACCTATGCGGCGAGGGTCCATGGCGACCACCCCGAAGCTGTGCGGGTGACCGAACCGTGCATGGGCGCGCAGAGGAGCTGGAAGGCCGAGTGGTAAGGTGGCCCGGCTCCCCCGGGGCCAGGGATCGTCTCAGCACCCCTGTCCCACCAAGCGCTCTCCCCGAATTCCATCCATATGGCTGCTGCTACTGCCACCGGCACCAAAGGCATCGTCCGGCAGGTGATCGGCCCGGTGCTCGACGTTGAATTTCCGGCCGGCCAGCTGCCCAAGATCTATAACGCTCTCCGCATCGAGGCGAAGAACTCCGCCGGCCAGTCCATCGCCCTCACCGCCGAAGTGCAGCAGCTGCTCGGCGACCACCGGGTGCGGGCCGTGGCGATGAGCAGCACCGATGGTCTGGTGCGCGGCATGGAGGCCCTGGACACCGGCGCCCCCATCTCCGTGCCCGTGGGGGAAGCCACCCTGGGCCGGATCTTCAATGTGCTCGGCGAGCCTGTGGATGAGCAGGGTCCCGTGAGCACCACCCTGACCGCCCCGATCCACCGCGAGGCCCCCAAGCTCACCGAGCTGGAGACCAAGCCCCGGGTGTTCGAAACCGGCATCAAGGTGATCGACCTGCTGGCCCCCTACCGCCAGGGCGGCAAGGTGGGCCTGTTCGGCGGAGCCGGGGTCGGCAAGACCGTGCTGATCCAGGAGCTGATCAACAACATCGCCAAGGAGCACGGCGGTGTGTCCGTGTTCGGCGGCGTGGGTGAGCGCACCCGCGAGGGCAACGACCTCTACGAGGAATTCAAGGAGTCGGGCGTGATCAACGCCGACGACCTTTCCAAGTCGAAAGTGGCCCTGTGCTATGGCCAGATGAACGAGCCCCCCGGCGCCCGCATGCGGGTGGGTCTCTCGGCCCTCACCATGGCCGAGCACTTCCGGGATGTGAACAAGCAGGACGTGCTGCTGTTCATCGACAACATCTTCCGCTTCGTGCAGGCCGGCTCCGAAGTGAGCGCCCTGCTGGGCCGCATGCCTTCGGCTGTGGGCTACCAGCCCACCCTCGGCACCGACGTGGGCGAGCTGCAGGAGCGCATCACCTCCACCCTGGAGGGATCGATCACCTCGATCCAGGCCGTCTACGTGCCCGCCGACGACCTCACCGACCCTGCTCCCGCCACCACCTTTGCCCACCTGGACGCCACCACCGTGCTGAGCCGCGGTCTGGCCTCCAAGGGCATCTACCCCGCTGTGGATCCCCTGGATTCCACCAGCACCATGCTGCAGCCCGCCGTGGTGGGCGATGAGCACTACCGCACCGCCCGTGCCGTGCAGAGCACCCTGCAGCGCTACAAGGAGCTGCAGGACATCATCGCCATTCTGGGCCTCGACGAACTGTCCGAGGACGACCGTCGCACGGTGGACCGGGCGCGCAAGATCGAGAAGTTCCTCTCCCAGCCCTTCTTCGTGGCTGAGGTGTTCACCGGCATGCCCGGCAAGTACGTGAAACTGGAGGAAACCATCAAGGGCTTCAACATGATCCTGGCCGGCGAACTCGATCACCTCCCCGAGGCGGCCTTCTACCTCGTCGGCAACATTGATGAAGTGAAGGCCAAGGCTGACAAGATCCTGGCTGATTCCAAGGGTTGAACCCGTCCTGTCAATCCTGAGGTCTCACGATGTCTTTAACCCTGAGAGTTCTGGCCCCAGACCAGAGCGTTTTTGACGGCAGCGCTGACGAGGTGATTCTGCCGACCACCACCGGACAGGTGGGCATCCTTCCGGGACACGTCACCATGCTGGCCGCACTGGATACCGGCGTGATGAGGCTCCGCGGGGCAGGGGGCTGGTCCTCCATCGCCCTGCTGGGTGGCTTCGCTGAAGTGGAGTCCGATGAGGTCACCGTGCTGGTGAACGGGGCTGAGCTGGGCAGCAGCATCGACGCCAGCGCAGCCCAGGCGGAATTCGAATCTGCCCAGCAGGCTGCCGCAGCCTTCGAAGGCCAGAGTCCGAGCACCGAGAAGCTCAAGGCCCAGCAGGCCCTGGCGAAGGCAAGGGCCTGGCTGCAGGCCACCCGGGGCCAGAGCTGAATCTCCCTCCCTGGTGCATCACTGCGGGCCATGGACACCATGGCCCTTTTTCATGCCGCGATCATGTCATGGCGCCATGAAAAAGCCCCCTCGAAACAACGAGGGGGCCAAGGCCCTGGAGTGGTGACCAGGATTCAGGCGGTGCCGCAGAAGGTGACATCGGGGAACTTGAGCTTGGCCTCATCGAGGCTCTTGCCCTTGCCCTCCTCCTGCCAGTAGTTGATCACCTCGGTGGCTTTGTTGAGGATCTCCACCCGCTCGTTATCGGTGATCCAGCTCTTGCCCTCCAGCTCGGTCTTGAGGGTTTCCCAGGCATCCTCCCGGGGCCAGAAGAAATAGGCCGTGAGGGGGCTCGGGCCGCCGCCCACGATCTGGTCCACAGCGAGGGCCACGTTCTCGGGCAGCCAGAGGATCTTCAGCAGGAAACGGCCCTCATCCGCCTTCGGCGTGTAACCGGAGGGGACGCCGTCCTCATCGATGGTGGCGGAGGCCAGGGCGGCGCTGCCACCACGCATCACCGGACGCCCCTGGGAGGCGCTGTCTTCAGTGGCGGCCGCCACCTCGGGCGCATCGCTCACGGCAGCGCCGGCGGCGCTCTCGGTGGCTGTCATGGTGTCGGCGCTCAAGGCAGAAAGTCAAACAACTAACCTATCAGCCGAGCCGCACCCCTCCCCTGATTCCGCGCGCCGTCCTGCTGTTCGACATCGATGGCGTGATCCGGGATGTGGCAGCCAGCTACCGCCGCGCCCTGGCCGAAACCGTGCGCCACTACAGCGGTTGGCTGCCCGACGCGGCCACCGTGGATGGCCTCAAGGCCGAAGGCCGCTGGAACAACGACTGGGACGCCTCCCTGGAGCTGCTGCGTCGCCACGGCCAGGACCCACTGCCGGATCGCGACTCGCTGATCGGGGTGTTCAGCGGCTTCTATTTCGGCGGCGATCCCCTGGGCGACCCTCTCCAGTGGACGGGTTTCATCGGCCATGAGCCCCTGCTGGTGGAGCCGGTGCTGTTCGAGCAGCTCGACAGGGCCGATGTGGCCTGGGGCTTCGTGAGTGGTGCCGAACCCCCCTCGGCCCGCTACGTGCTGGAGGAGCGCCTCGGCCTGGCGGACCCGCCCCTGGTGGCCATGGGCGACGCCCCCGACAAGCCGGATCCCACGGGACTGCTGCGCCTGGCCAGGCAGCTGGCGGGCACCGAACTCGGAACCGGCTCCAGCCCGCCGGTGGCCTACCTGGGCGACACGGTGGCGGATGTGCTCACGGTGGTGGGGGCCCGCCAGGTGCAGCCGCAGCAGACCTTCCTGGCCCTGGCAGTGGCGCCGCCCCACCTGCACGGGTCGTCCCTGGCCCGCCGCCGCTACGAGGACAGCCTGAGGAAGTCGGGAGCGGATGCCGTGATCTCCAGCACGGGCTCCGTGCTGGAGAGCCTCGAGCGCCTGCTCGCTCCCTCGCGGCTCATCGCTCCATCGCCGCGAGGCTCTTGAGGGCAGCGGCCGTGAGCACCTCATGACCGCGATCGCTCACGGCCACGTCGTCCTCGATGCGGATGCCGATGCCCTTCCAGCGCTCCTCGATGGCCGGCTGGCCCTCCGGCACCGCCAGGCGATCGCTCACATAGAGCCCGGGCTCCACGGTGAGCACCATGCCCGGCTCCAGCTCCACCGGGTGTTCCCCCAGCCGGTAGGCCCCCACGTCGTGCACGTCCAGCCCCAGCCAGTGGCCGGTGCGATGCATGTAGAGGTGCCGGTAGGCCCCCTGCTCCACGATCCCGTCCACGCTGCCGCTGAGCAGGCCCAGGGTGACGAGGCCCTCCACCAGCACCCGCACGGCGGCCAGATGGACGGCTTCTGCGGTGACGCCCGGGGCCACGCTGGCCACGGCGGCCTCCTGGGCAGCGAGCACGAGCGCGTACAGATCCCGCTGCTCTCCGCTGAAACGACCGTTCACCGGGAAGGTGCGGGTGATGTCGCCGTTGTAGTAGTCCGTCAGGCTGCAACCGGCGTCGATCAGCAGCAGATCACCGTCCCGCAGGGGGGCGTTGTTGGCGGTGTAGTGCAGCACGCAGGCGTTGTCGCCTCCCGCCACGATCGAGCCATAGGCCGGTCCGCGGGCGCCCTGCTCGAGGAAATGCTGCTCGATCACCGCCTGCACCTGGCGCTCGTTCAGGCCTGGACGGGCCACCTGGCGCGCCAGCTCATGGGCTTCGGCGGAGATGCGGGCCGCCTCGCGCAGCCGGTCCAGTTCGTCGGGCCCCTTGCGCAGCCGCAGGGCATGCAGGAGAGGGCAGGGCGCCACGAGCCCGAGGGCGGCGGAGCCGCGGCGGGGAGCCCGGTCGAGCTGCTGGGCCCAGGCCTTCAGCACCAGCGGCTCCACCGCCGGGTGGCGGCCGACGCGAAAGGCGATCCCCTCCGCACCCTCGAGATAGTGGGGCAAGCGCTGGGCCAGTTCAGCCAGGGGGTGCGCCACGGACGCGCCGAAGCGCTCCACCGCCCCTTCCGTGCCGCAGCGCACACCGTTCCACACCTCGGCTGTGGGGTCCTTGGGGTGCACGAACAGCACGAAGGGCGCGTCGTCACGGTGGGGCAGGAACAGGGCCACCGCATCGGGTTCGTCGAAACCGGTGAGGTACCAGAAGTCACTGTCCTGGCGGAAGGGGTACTCGCAGTCGGCGTGATGGGTCACCAGGGTCGCCGCCGGAATCACGGCCGCCGCTCCACCCAGCTGCTGCAGAAAGCGAGCGCGACGCTCGGCGTAGATCACCATTCCAGGGAGTCAGGCTGTGCCAATCCTGCCGGCCACTGTGGGACAGCCGCGGCCCGGGCCGATTTAATGGAGCCATGCCCGCCACCACCCCGCCGATCCACCGGCCGTCCTCCTGAATGAACGACCTGCTGGTTCTGGCCCTCCTGGTGGTGGTGGTGCTGGCGGGCTCGGCGCTGTGCTCCGGAGTGGAAGCGGCCCTGCTCACCGTCAATCCGGTGCGGCTGCATGAACTGGCGGCCCGCCCCAGGCCCGTGCGGGGGGCTCGCCGGCTGGCCCAGCTGCGCCAGCGGCTGGGCCGCACCCTCTCGGTGCTGGTGATCGCCAACAACGGTTTCAACATCTTCGGCAGCCTGATGCTGGGCGGCTACGCGGCCCACGTCTTCGGCCGCTACGGCGTGGAGGGCCCCGCCCTGCCGCTGTTCTCCGTGGGACTGACCCTGCTGGTGATGCTGCTGGGGGAGATCCTGCCCAAGGCCCTCGGCAGCAGACTGGCGCTGCCGGTGGCGCTGGCCGCGGCACCGGCGCTGCACCTGCTGGGCCAGCTCATGCTCCCCCTGGTGCTGCTGCTGGAGCGGGTGCTGCCGGCCATCACGGCCGAAAGCGAGATCAGCACCGACGAGGAGGAGATCCGCCTGCTGGCCCGGCTCGGGTCCCAGAGGGGCCAGATCGAGGCCGATGAGGCCGCCATGATCTCCAAGGTGTTCCAGCTCAACGACCTCACCGCCCGGGACCTGATGACCCCGCGCGTGGCGGCCCCCACCCTGCGCGGAGCCAGCCGGCTGGCGGAGTCCCGGGACCTGCTGCTCTGCACGCCCGATCCGTGGTGGGTGGTGCTCGGGGAAGAGGTGGACGAAATCCTGGGTGTCGCCAGCCGGGAACGGCTGCTCACCGCCCTGCTGGAGGGCCATGGCGAGCGCACCCCCGACGACCTCAGCGAACCGGTGGAGTACGTGCCGGAGATGATCCGGGCCGATCGGCTGCTCACGGGATTCCGCCGCAACAGCGGTGGCGTGAGGGTGGTGGTGGACGAGTTCGGGGGCTTCGTCGGGGTGATCGGCGCCGAAGCGGTGCTGGCGGTGCTGGCGGGCTGGTGGCGCCGTCCCCAGCCTGCCGAGGAGGATCGGGGGGAATGAGCGGCGGCCCGGCCCAGTCCCCTGTGCCTCCGGCGGCGGCCGAGCGGGCACGCCTGCTCCTGGAGCCATGGAGAGCCTCCCTCCAGCTGAATGGTCGGGAAGCCGGCCTGCTGGCCGGCGAGCTGGCTGCCGTGGACCGACAGCTGCTGCGCCTGGCCCAGCGGAGGCCGCGGGTCGCGGTGTTCGGGCGGGTGGGGGTCGGCAAGTCGAGCCTGCTCAATGCCCTGCTGGATGAGGAGGTCTTCGCCACCGATGTCGCCCATGGCTGCACCCGGCATCAGCAGGCCGCGGCGTGGGACCAGCCCCTGGCGGGCCTGGCAGGGGCGGAGCTGGTGGACACCCCCGGCATCGACGAGATCGGCGCCGCATCCCGGGCCCGCCTGGCCGGGCGGGTGGCCCTCGGATCCGATCTGGTGCTGATGGTGCTGGATGCCGATCTCAGCCGCGTGGAACTGGAGGCCCTCGAGGTGCTGCGCGCCAGCGGCAAGCCCCTGCTGCTGGTGCTGAACCGCTGCGACTGCTGGCCGCAGGAGGAACTGCCCGCCCTGCTGGCCAGCATCCGGCGCCGGCTGCCGCCGCAGGCCAGGGCGCTGGAGCTGATCGCGGTGGCCGCGGCCCCGCGCCAGGCCCGGCTGATGCCCGATGGCCGGGTGCGCTCCGAGCTGCGTCCAGCGGCTGTCGGCCCCCTGCGGCAGGCCCTGATCGCTCTGCTGGAAGGCCACGGCGAACTGCTGCTGGCCATCAACAGCCTGCGCAGTGCCGAGCGGTTCCATCAGGTGCTTCAGGAACACCGGCTGCGCCAGAGCCGCCGGGCGGCCCAGGGGCTGATCGGCCGTTTCGCCGCCATGAAGGCCACCGGCGTGGCCGTCAATCCGCTGGTGCTGCTGGATCTGGCCGGAGGCCTCGCCTGCGATACGGCCCTGGTGATGCAGCTGTGCCGGTTGTACGGCCTGCCGATGGGGGCCGGCGCCGCACGGCAGCTGCTCACCCGCCTGTCGGGGCACAACGCCCTGCTGGGCGGCGCCCAGCTGGGGATTCAGGCCCTGCTGGGCGGGCTGCGCCAGGTGCTGCTGGTGGCGGCCCCCTTCACCGGCGGCCTGAGCCTGGCCCCCGCGGCGCCGGTGGCGGTGGCCCAGGCGGCCCTGGCCGTGCACACCACCCGGCGCACCGGCGAGCTGGCGGCCCTGGAACTGATGCGCGGCGCCAGACGCGGCGGCCGCCCGGGAGCCCTGCTGCGGCGGCTGGCCGCCAGCGACCCCAGCGCGCGCCGCTGGCTCGGCCGCTGGCCGGAGAGGGACGGCAGCCGCTTGACTCCAGGGCGCGGCAACGCTCTCGGGGAGGGCCTGCTGCCGTGACCGCCCCCCCGGCCGAAGCCAGCCTGGAGCCGAACTCCAGCCGCGGCGTGATCGCCCTGTTCGGCACCAGTGCCGATCCTCCGACCCTGGGACACCAGGCCCTGCTGCGGGGGCTTCTGGACCACTTTCCGAGGGTGGCCACCTGGGCCAGCGACAACCCGCTCAAACAGCACGGTGCCCCCCTGGCGGAGCGGGCGGCGTTGCTCGGAGCCCTGGTGAGGGGTCTGGCCGATCCCCGCCTGGAGCAGCACCAGGAACTCAGCAGTCCCTGGGCGATCACCACCCTCGATCGGGCCGCGCAGACCTGGCCGGGCCGGGAGCTGGTGTTCGTGGTCGGCAGCGATCTGGCCCCCCAGATTCCCCGCTGGAAGGAGGGCCAGGCGGTGCTGCGGCGCTGCCGCCTGGCGATCGTGCCGCGGGAGGGCTGGCCGGTCGACAGCGCCGAACTGGAGCCCCTCCGGGCCCTCGGCGCCCAGCTGCAGGTGCTGCCCCTGGCCATCCCGCCCACGGCCAGCTCCGCCCTGCGCCTGCAGCCGGATCCCCGCCAGATTCCGGCGAGTGTGTGGCCCGTGCTGCTGGAGCACAATCTCTACGGCCTCGCCGATCCCTCCTGATGCGCCTTGCCCTGGCCCAGCTCAACCCGCTGGTGGGAGATCTGGCCGGCAATGGGCAGCTGATCCTCGAGGCCTGCCGGCAGGCCGCCGCTGCCCAGGCCGATCTGGTGCTCACCCCCGAACTCTCGCTCTGGGGCTACCCACCGCGGGACCTGCTGTTCCATCAGGCCCGTCTGGCCGCCCAGGCCACCGCGCTGGACAGGCTGGTCGCTGAGCTGGCCGGCTGCGAAGGTGCGCCGGCCGTGCTGGTGGGCATTGCCGAGGCCAGCGGCAGCCGGGAGCTGCCCAATCTCTACAACGCCCTGGCCCTGGTGGAGGGAACCGGCTGGCGGGTGGTGGCCCGCAAGCAGTTGCTGCCCACCTACGACGTGTTCGATGAGCAGCGCTATTTCCGCCCCGGCACGGAGCCTGCCGTGCTCGCGTTCGGCAGGGGCGCCCGCCAGTGGCGCCTGGGGCTCACCATCTGCGAAGACCTCTGGGTGGAGGAGGACCTGCAGGGGCAGCGCCTGGCCGGCCCCGATCCCGTGGCGGCGCTACAGGCCCGGCAGGTGGAGGTGCTGATCAACCTCTCCGCCTCACCGTTCAACCCGGCCAAGGCGGACCTGCGCCAGGCCCTCGCCGCCCGGGCGGCCCAGCGGCTCGGCTGCCCGGTGGTGTACGTGAACCAGGTGGGCGGCAACGACGAGCTGGTCTTCGACGGGGCCAGCTTCGTGGTGGGCTCCACTGGGGCGGTGCTGTGCCAGCTGCCCAGCTGCCGGGAAGCCCTGGAGCTGTGGAGCCCTGCATCGTCTGCCGGCAGCCCGCCCCCCCCTGCAGCGGTGCTGCCGGCTCCGATGGAGCAGCTGTTCCGCGCTCTGGTGCTGGGTGTCCGCGACTACGCCGGCAAGTGCGGCTTCCAGCGGAGCCTGCTCGGCCTGAGCGGCGGCATCGATTCGGCCCTGGTGGCGGTGATCGCCTCCGCCGCCCTGGGGCCTGCCGCCGTGCGCGCGCTGCTGATGCCCTCACCCTGGAGTTCGGAGGGCTCGATCGCGGATGCTCTGGCACTGGCGGATCGCCTGGGCCTGCCCACCAGCACCCTGCCGATCGGTCCGCTGATGGGCGGCTTCGATGCGGCCCTGCAGCCCGCCCTGGGCCATGCCCCCACCGGGCTGGCAGCGGAGAATCTGCAGTCGCGGATCCGCGGCACCCTGCTGATGGCCGTGGCGAACCAGGAGGGCCAGCTGCTGCTCTCCACCGGCAACAAATCCGAGCTGGCCGTGGGCTACTGCACCCTCTACGGCGACATGAACGGCGGCCTGGCCGTGATCGGTGACCTCTACAAAACCACCGTGTTCGCCCTGGCGGACTGGCTCGACAGCCCGGCCTCCATGCCCTGCCGCCGAGACGTCGGCCTGCCCGCCGAGGGGGAGCTGATCGGCCTGGCCATCCGCAGCAAGCCCCCCAGCGCCGAACTGCGGCCCGACCAGCGCGACAGCGACTCCCTGCCGGACTACGCCGAGCTCGACCCCCTGCTCGAGGCCCTGGTGGAACAGCGCCGCAGCGCTGAAGAGCTGGCTGCGGAACCCCGCTTCGGGCCACTGGCGCTGCAGGTGGGCCTGCTGTTGCGCCGGGCTGAATTCAAGCGCCGGCAGGCCGCGCCCGTGCTGAAGGTGAGCGGTCACGCCTTCGACAGCGGTTGGCGCATGCCGATCGCCGCTGGCTGAGCCAGGCTGGTGGGGCGCCTCCTGCGTTTGATGGCCTCCCAGGCTTCGGCTCCAACGCTCACCGCCCCCATGGCGAGCATCGGTGTGCCCCGTGAGATCAAGCGCGACGAGCGCCGTGTGGCCCTCACCCCCGATGGGGTGCAGGAGCTGGTGTCCCAGGGCATGGAGGTGCGGGTGGAGGCCGGCGCCGGGCTGGGGGCGGGCATCGCCGATACCGACTTCGCCGCCGCCGGTGCCCGCCTGGTGAACCGGGAGGAGGCCTGGGCCGCCCATCTGGTGGTGAAGGTGAAGGAACCCCAGCCGGAGGAATTCGGCTTCCTGCGCAGCGATCTGGTGCTGTTCACCTACCTGCACCTGGCCGCGTACCCGGATGTGGGCCGGGCTCTGCTGGAGGCCGGCACCACCTCGCTGGCCTACGAAACGGTGCAGCTGGAGGACGCCAGCCTGCCGCTGCTGGCCCCGATGAGCGAGATCGCCGGCCGTCTGGCCGCCCAGGTGGGCGCCCACCTGCTGGAGCAGCCCCACGGGGGCCGGGGGATCCTGATGGGAGGGTGCACGGGCGTACGCCCGGCCCGGGTGGTGGTGCTGGGGGCCGGCACGGTGGGATGGAACGCCGCCCGCATCGCCGCCGCCATGGACGCCGAGGTGTTCCTGCTCGACCGCTCGCCCCAGCGGCTGCGTCAGCTGGAGGCCGACCGGCGCGGACGGCTGGTGAACCTCGTGAGCAGCCGCAGCCTGGTGGAACGCCTGGTGCCCGGCGCGGATCTGGTGATCGGCGCCGTGCTCACCCCCGGCGGCCGTGCCCCCACCCTGGTGGAGGAAGCCCTGGTGCAGCAGATGAAGCCAGGCTCGGTGATCGTGGATGTGGCCATCGACCAGGGGGGCTGCATCGCCACCAGCCGCGAGACCACCCACACCGACCCGGTGCATGCGGTGCATGGCGTGCAGCACTACGCCGTGGGCAACATGCCGGGAGCGGTTCCCTTCACCTCCACCGAGGCCCTGGTGAGCGTCACCCTGCCCTACATCCTGGTGATGGCGGGGCGGGGGCTAGCCGAGGCGGTCACCGACCGGCCGGAACTGCTCTCGGGGCTGAACACGGTGGATGGTGCGGTGTGCCATCCAGGCGTGGCCAAGGCGCTGGGGGTGGCACCGCGGCACCCGATGGCCTGCCTGCGCTGAGCGTCCCGGGGCCGTGCTGAATCCTGGCCGCATCCGCATCCTCGCCGTGGGCAAGGTGCGCAAGTCCTGGGTCCGCGAGGGCCTGGAGGTGTACCGCAGGCGGATGCCGGGCCTCTCCATCGTGGAGCTGAGGGATACCGATCCGGTGCGGGAAGCCCAGGCGATCCGCGCCGAACTGCGCAGCGATGAACAGCTCATCACCCTGAGCGAGGAGGGCCGCACCTTCCGCTCACGGGAGCTGGCCCACCACCTGAACCAGAGCGGATCCGATCGCCTGGCCTTCGTGATCGGCGGCGCCGACGGCCTCGATCCGGCCCTGCGGGCCCGGGCCCAGTGGCAGCTCAGCCTCTCGGCCCTCACCTTCCCCCACGAGCTGGCCAGGCTGCTGCTGCTGGAGCAGCTCTACCGGGCCCAGACCATTCTCCAGGGGGGGCCGTATCACCGGGAATAGGGCAGGCAGCCAGGCAGCCCACTGCGGCGCCGCCATCCACCACGCCCTGATCCACATCCTTCGGCCCCCACCGCCGATCCTGCCCTCGCCACCGGCCCGCCACCCATGCCCCAGTCCCGCCGCTGCCGAGCCCTCCTGCTGGTGCTGCTGCTGAGCCTGATGCCTCTGCCCGGCAGGGCGGCGGCCGATCCGGCCGCGCTGCGCAGCGCTGTGGACGATGCACGCCGCCAGGGCCAGCTGCGCGCCGTGCTGGTGCGGGTGAGTGTGGACGGAGAGGACCTGCTGCGGATGGTGAGCGGCGAGTCGTTGCCGGGGCAGCCCGCCACCACGGCGATGCGCTTCCGCAGTGGCGCGGTGGCGATGGCGTACCTCGCCACGCTGCTGCTGCGGCTGGCGGAGCAGGGCGTGGTGGACCTCGACGCTCCGGTGCGGCGCTGGCTGCCGGAGGTGCCGCACACCGAGCGGGTGAGCCTGCGCCAGCTGGCCCAGATGACGGCCGGCTACCGCGACGATGTCCGCAACCCCGCCTTCATCGCGGCCTTCGAGCGGAACCCCTTCCGCCGTTGGCGCAGCGAGCAACTGCTGGCCTTCGCCGAGCCGGCCAGCCTGCTCTACCCGCCAGGCACCAACTGGAACTACTCCCACACCAGCACGCTGCTGCTGGGGATGGCCCTGGAGCGGGCCGGCGGCGCACCCCTGGAGCGGCTGCTCCAGCAGCAGGTGCTCAGCCCCCTGGGGCTGAAGCACACCGGCGACACGGGGACGGCGGCGATTCCGCCCCCCGTGCTGCACGCCTACTCCGAGGAGCGGCGCAGCGCCCTGGCGCTCCCGCCCGAGCGGGGCTTTCTCGAGGAGAGCACCTTCTGGGATCCCTCCTGGACGCTGCCGGCCGGGGCGGTGCAGACCACCACCCTCGATGACCTCCACGCCACGGCGGTCGGCATCGGTGGCGGAGCCCTGCTGACGCCCGCGTCCTACCGCGCCATGGTCAACACCGACCTGCGCGGACGCACCACAGCCCTGCCCGGCTGCGGCACCTGCTTTCCCCAGAGCGAGGGCTACACCTTCGGCATGGGGATCGTCACCACGGGGCGCTGGCTCACCCAGAACCCCCTGTTCGGGGGCTATGCCGCCGCCTTCGGCTACCACCCGCAGCGGCGCATCGCCATCGCGGTGGCCGTGACGTTCAGGGAGGAGGCCTTCCAGCCGGATGGCACCTACGTCAACGAAGCTGACCGGCTCTTTCGCCGTCTGGGTGCCCTGCTCCCGCCCGAGGATCCCCCTCCCCCTCCCCGCCAGCCCAGGCCGGCCCGGGGGGCAGGGGCTGGAGCGGCCGACTGAGGGCACCGGGATGGATGCCTTCCCGCAAAGCCAGCACCAGGCCCGCCGCTTCGCTGTAACTCGAGGCGGACAGGACCTTCAGCCCCAGGGCGGCGGCATCCACCTCCAGCACGCCGGGGTTGTGCACCGCGATCAGGGGAATCCCCCGCTCGGCGCTGGCCAGCACCGCCGCGCCTCCCAGGGCGGTGGCGGGGGCCACCACGGCCCCGATGCCGCTGGGGTGAAGCCAACCCGGCGGCCAGTGCTCCGGAGCCGAGCTGGGCAGCGCCACCAGATCGGGCGCCTGGCTCAGACCCACCAGCACACAGGGCAGGAAGGTGTGCCCGATCTCCTCGGCGGCAGCCCTGGGGTCGAGCTGCGGGTCCAGGGGAAGGGCAGAGAGGGCGGGGGCATGGGCGCAGGGCAAGCCGAGGTGATCCGTGAGCAGATGGCTGATCACCGCCTCCGCCCCTGCCAGGACATCCACCCCGGAACCGCTGCGGTAGGCGGCCAGGGCTTCGCTGCCCGGATCCTCGGGAAAACGCGCCACCGCCGCGATCGCCGTGGCCCCGGCATCGCGCAGACGCTCGCCGGCCCGCAGCAGGGCATCCGGCCGGAGCAGACGGCCCCAGCTGGAGCCACTGGGCCCTTGCTCCAGAGTCACTTCCAGGGGCAGATCGGTGACGACCACCGGCCCGAGATCGAGACCCAGCGTGGCGCGGCAGGCTTCGATCACCTGCAGGTGCCGCTGGCGCAGGTCCACCTCGATGCCGGCATCCAGCAGCACGCCGACCCGCTGGGCACGCACCGGCCGCAGAGCCAGCTCCCGGGCTGCGAAGCGATCGAGGGCCGCTCCCTCCACGTAGTGAATGCGGGGATCACGCCAGTAGAGCGCCGCGCCGTTCATCACATTGGGATGGGTCACCAGACAGCCACTGGCCGCTGCCAGCAGCCGGGCCGCCGGCAGCGCATCACCGGCGTAGCCCCCCACCTGGCAGCCGATGCCGGTGGGGATCACCATCAGGGTGAGCAGGGGTTCTGCTGGGCTCATCCCTCGCCGCAGAACTGCACCGGATCCTCGCGGCACACCACGGTCTCCACGGTGAGGAGGGCCTCCACGGTGAGGAGGACCTCGTCAGGGAGCGACCCCGATCCACGCTCCACGGCCGTGATCGCCCAACGCAGGGGGCGGCCCTCGGCTTCAAGGGCGGCCAGCACCTGGGGCCGCAGGGCACCTGGCTGGCGCCGCAACCGCAGCACCCGGGGTTGCAGACGCAACGGTGGGCTCATCGCAACCCCCCTCATTTCTGGTACTGGCCGAACTGGATCTCATAGAGAGCGTCTTCCATCCCAGCGGTGAGGGAGAGATCGCTAGTCGGAAAAGCGACGCAAAGCAGGGCATAACCCTCCTGCTTGAGTTCGTCCTTGACCCCCATGGCATCGGGCTGGTGCACCGTGCCCTCGCTGATACGGGCCGCGCAGGTTGTGCAGACCCCTGAGCAGCACGAGCTGGGGAGCGGCACCCCGGCGGCCTCTGCCGCAGCCAGCACGGTCTGATCGGCGCGGCAGGGAAAGCTGTGGGTCACTCCCTCGTAGACAGCCGTGATCGTGAAGGTCTGGGGTTGAGTCACTGAAGACGCCGAGTGGTTTTGGGCAGCACGCCCATCTTCCCAGTTGATGGCACCCGGCTGATCGCAGCCTCGGGAGCAGCGCCGATGGGACTGGCGCGAGCACTTCAGCAGGCCTGCCAGGCACTGGGATGGGGGGCCAGGTACTCCGGAGGGTGCTGCCCAGGGGGCGCGGTGAGAACGAAGTCGATGCTCAGAGAACAGCGGAGCGCGTCCGGATCCTGGTTCGGGAGCACGGCATGCTCCAGGCAGGAGGGGAACAGCACAAAGAGGCCTGCGCGGGGCGGCAAATCCCAGTGGCCTGCGCACCAGGGAGAACTCAGCAGCGGTCCGTCATGCCCGACCGCCATGCCCGGTACCAGCTCGTTCACCTGGCGGGAGGGGAACAACCGCAGGCATCCCTGGCGACCGGAGCCGTCGCCCGTGAAGTAGTAGACCCCGCTGAGATGGGCGTTGGGATGGTAGTGACGGCCCACGACCTGGTCAGCCTCACTGATCACAGGCCAGCACCGCTGGATGTGGAGAGACACCCGATCACGCTGAAAGCCGAGCTGGTCCAGGAAGGCATGGCCGAGGCGGCTGAGTTCCCCTGCGAGCGGGGAGAAGCTGGGGTGGGTGTGCAGCTGCCACACCCCGTGGAGATCGCCCGTCCATGCGCATCCAGGGTCTGGATTGCTGCAACCCTCGCCCCGGAGATGATGCAGGGCCTGCAGCTGGATCGCCAGATCCATGGGATCGGGATGCAGCTGCGCCTGGGCCAGCGCCACCGGGAACAGGGACTGGATGTGCAGTGGAGACGCTGCTGCAGTGCGCGCAGGCATGGTCCGGACCCTGGCTAGGAAGACGACGGCATCCCTGGATCACTGGCGTACCCAGAAAGGGGGGCCAGTGCCCAGGGGGGATACGCAAGCGCAACCGGTAGGAGCCCTTCCCCTCGTCGGGGAAGGGAAGGGTCCCGAGGGAAGGGGAACCGATTGCTCAGGACATGGCGGCGGCGCCGCCGACAACCTCGAGGATCTCCTGGGTGATCGCCGCCTGACGGGCCTTGTTGTAATCCAGGGTCAGGGTCTTGGCCAGAGCCTTGGCATTGTCGCTGGCATTGTTCATGGCCGTCATGCGGCTGGCCAGCTCGGAGGCGGCGGCTTCCTGGAGGGAGCGCAGCAACTGGTTCTGCAGGTAGAGGGGGAGCAGGGCATTGAGCAACTGCTCCGGACTCTGTTCGAACACGATGTCCGAGGGAAGGCTCGGAGCCGCGTTGGCCGAAGTGCCGGGTTCCACCACCAGACGGCCCTCCCGGGTGGTCAGCCGGAAGATCTCATCCTCCGGGGTGGCGATCCCCTGGGGATCGAGGGGGAGCAGGGTCTGAATGACCGGACGGGAGCTCACCAGGTTGATGAACTTGGTGAAGATGATCTCCACGCGGTCGGTCGAACCCGAGACGAACTCCGCCAGCACTTCGTTGGCAATGCCCCGGGCTTCCTCGGCACTGGGCACCTGCTCCAGGCCGGTGAAGGTGGCACGGATCTTGTAGGTGTTGGCGCGGTTCTGGAAATAGGTGATCGCCTTTCGGCCGATGAGCACCAGATCCACTGCATAACCCTGCTCGCTGAGTTCAGCGAACCGTTGCTCCGTGCGCTTGATGATGTTGGCGTTGTAACCGCCACAGAGGCCCCGATCACCCGTGATGGCCAGGAGAGTGATGGATTGAACAGGACGCTCTTCCAACAGGGGAGCATCGACGTCTTCAAAGCCCATGCGCGACTGAAGATTTTCCAGAACGCGGGCGAGTCTGTCGGCGAAGGGACGGCTGCGAAGCACCTGCTCCTGGGCACGGCGCACCTTGGCGGCCGCCACCAGACGCATGGCCTCGGTGATCTTGCGGGTGTTCTTGACCGAACTGATGCGGTCGCGGATTTCCTTGAGGTTTGCCATCAGAACACTCCTCCTCAGATCGAGGCCAGCATGGTCGACTTCACCTCAGCAATAGCCTCTTTGAGCAGGGCTTCAGCTTCCTCGCTGAGCACCTTCTCATTCTGCACTTTGGAGATGTAGTCAGCCTTGTTGGTTTTGAGGTACTCGCGCAGCTCTCGGCAGAACTGAACCACCGACTCCACAGGGATCTCATCAATCAGACCCTTGACACCGGCGTAGACGACAGCCACCTGCTCGGCGAGATTGAGGGGGCTGAACTGCGGCTGCTTGAGAATTTCGCGAAGGCGCTTGCCACGGGCAAGCTGGGCCTGGGTCGCGGCATCCAGATCGGAGGCGAACTGGGAGAAGGCCGCGAGTTCATCGAACTGGGCCAACTCGAGCTTGAGAGTGCCGGCAATTTTCTTGATCGCCTTGGTCTGGGCAGCACCACCCACCCGGCTCACGGAGATGCCCACGTTGATGGCAGGACGAAGGCCTGAGTTGAACAGGTCGGAACTGAGGAACACCTGGCCATCGGTGATCGAGATCACGTTGGTGGGGATGTAGGCCGAAACGTCGCCCGCCTGAGTCTCGATGATCGGCAGGGCGGTCATGGATCCCTTGCCCATCTTGTCGGAGAGCTTGGCGGCACGCTCGAGCAGACGGCTGTGGCAATAGAACACATCGCCGGGGTAAGCCTCGCGACCGGGCGGCCGGCGAAGCAGCAGAGACATCTGGCGATAGGCCTGGGCCTGCTTGGTGAGGTCGTCGTAGATCACCAGGGTGGCCTTGCCCTGGTACATGAAGTATTCGGCCAGGGCTGCTCCGGTGTAGGGAGCCAGGTATTGCATTGCAGCTGCCTCAGAGGCGCTGGCACACACAACGATCGTGTAGTCGAGGGCGCCCTTCTCGCGCAGCACATCGACAACGTTGGCGACAGAAGCATTCTTCTGGCCGATGGCCACATAGACGCACACCACGTCCTGGCCCATCTGGTTGATGATGGTATCGATCGCGATGGCGGTCTTACCGGTCTGACGGTCGCCGATGATGAGCTCGCGCTGGCCGCGACCAATGGGGATCATCGCGTCAATCGCGGTGATGCCTGTCTGCAGGGGTTCATGCACCGACTTGCGCTCGATGATGCCGGGCGCCATCGACTCGATCAGGCGGGATTCGGTGGTGGCGATGTCACCCTTGCCGTCGATGGGCTGACCCAGAGAGTTGACGACCCTGCCCAGCATGGCGTCACCCACGGGCACCGAAGCGATCTTGCCGGTGGCCTTGACCGTGCTTCCCTCCTGGATGCCACGGCCCTCGCCCATCAGCACCACGCCGACGTTGTCGTCCTCCAGGTTGAGAGCGATGCCCTCGGTACCATCCTCGAACTGAACCAGCTCCCCGGCCATCACCTGCTGGAGGCCGTAGACCCGGGCGATGCCGTCACCGATCTGCAGCACGGTTCCAACGTTGCTGACCGAAACAGATTTGTCGTAGTCCTCAATCTGCTGCTTGAGGATGGCGCTGATCTCGTCGGGGCGGATGGAAACCATGATTTGGAAGTCCCTGCAGGGGAGCTGATGGAGAGAAGGCGGAGAAGAGGAAGCGTACTGGGTGGAGCGGCTAGCTCGCCCGGGCCAGCGCCAGACCCAACCGACGCACCTGACCGGAGAGGCTGGCGTCAATCACCTGGGAGCCCATGCTCACGATGAAGCCACCGATCAGTGCGGGGTCAATCTGGATCTCAAACTCAACGGAGTCAGTGCCGGCAATGGCCTTGACCTTCTCGTTGAGCAGGCTCTGCTGCTGGTCAGACAGCGGGGTGGCCGCCGTGACCCTGGCGAGCGTGATCTGGCGCAGTTCGCGATAGAGCTCCAGGAAACGCAGCAGCACCGCATCGAGCATGGCGATGCGCTGGCGGTCGGCCAGCAGCTTCAGGAGGTTCTGCAGCGAGGCAGTGAGCTGGGCATCGAAGAGGGCCGCCAGGGCACTTTTCTTGACCTCGGGCTCCAGCACGGGGGAGGTCATGGCAGCCCGCAGCTCGGGGCTGGAGGACCACACCTGGAGCAGACCCCGAACCTGCTCGGCCACCAGATCAGTGTCCTGGCGGGATTCAGAAACCTGAAGCAGGGCCTCGGCGTAGGGGGTGGCGATGGTGTTGAGGAGAGGCATCAGTCGTTCCCCAGGTTGCGGATGGACTGGTCGATCAGCCGGGTCTGGGCAGCGTCATCGAGCTTGGACGGCAGGGAAGCCAGGGCACGCTCGATGGCCTGCCGGGCGGCTTCGCGGCGAAGCAGATCGGAGACCCGGGCAGCCTCGGAATTGAGGTCAGCCACGGCATCTTCCTTGAGCCTGGCCATCTCCTCGATGGTGCGCTTCTCGCTCTCCTCACGCACCGCAGCTGCCCTTGCCACGCCATCGCGACGGATGGACTCGGCCTTGTGCTGGGCGGCGGCCAGATCGGACTGGGCCCGCTCAAGCTCTGCGGTGGCACTGCTGAGCCGATTTTCCGCGTCGGAAAGATCTGCGAGAATGGACTCGCGACGGCGTTCCAGCATCCCCCCCAGAAATCCCCTGAGGAACCAGACCAGGACCCCGATCACAATGACCAGGTTGATCAGATTCGTTTCGAAGGGGTTGAAGTTGATGCCGAAACCGCCGTGGTGGGCGAAAAGGGCTGGTGCCGGGAACTGGATGGTCATGATGCGGCCAGCAAACGATCGACGATGAGGGAGCCGAGTCGCTCAGCCTCCACCTGGAGAGCACCGAGCGCGCGGTCCTTCTCAGATTCGATCTCGCGGCGAGCCGTTTCACGGGTGGCGATCGCCTCGGCCTGGGCCGACGCCAGAGCATCCCGGTAGAGCTTGTCGGAGTCCTGCTCGGCCTCCAGGATCAGCTTCTGGGCCTGCTGACGGGCCTCCTTGAGCTGTTCCGTGAGATCGGCCTCCAGGCGTTTCACCTGGGCCAGCTTCTTCTTGGCTTCAGCACGGCTGGTGGTGATGAAGCCTTCGCGCTCCTCCACTGCCCGACCGACGGGGCGGAAGAACAGGGCATTGAGAATGAAGGTGAGGATGACGACCTGGACCGCCATCAGCGGCAAGGTGGCATCGAGGTCGAAAAGACCTCCCTCCGGTGCACTGGCAGCGGCACTGGAGGCGGCATCAGCTGCGGTGAGCAGAAGCCAGCTGGTCATGGGGAAAAGGCGCCAGGGTGGACAGGAGAGCCGTCACCGAGGGGAGCGGATGGCCACTCCCCTCGGACCGATGATCAGCCTGCGAACGGGTTGGCGAACAGCAGCACCAGAGCCACGACCAGGCCGTAGATGGTGAGAGCTTCCATGAAGGCCAGCGACAGCAGCAGGGTGCCACGGATTTTGCCCTCAGCCTCAGGCTGGCGGGCAATACCCTCCACAGCCTGACCGGCTGCGGTGCCCTGGCCGATGCCAGGGCCGATGGCGGCGAGACCCACGGCCAGAGCAGCGGCCAGAACGGAAGCGGCGGAGGTCAGATCACTCATTGGTGGAAAAGAGGTAAGAGAGCGCAGGGAGAGCGCGGGAAGGGCTAGGCGCGCCCGGGACACCGAAGGGGTGGGCCCGGTTCCACCCGGACCTGCGCGCGATGAGTTTGCCAGACCGTGGGGACCGGCCTGGCGGAGAGATGGTCAGTGGTGCTCTTCGTGGACGGCCTCGCCGATGTAGTTGGCAGCGAGGGTGGCGAAGATCAGGGCCTGGATGGCACTGGTGAACAGGCCGAGGAACATGGCCGGCAGCGGAACGATGACCGGCACCAGGAATGCCAGAACGGCCACGACCAGTTCATCGGCAAGGATGTTGCCGAACAGACGAAAGGACAGGGAGAGCGGCTTGGTGAAATCCTCGATGATCTTGAACGGGAGCATGATCGGGGTGGGCTCCACGTAATATTCGAAATAGCGGAGACCCTTGCGGCTCAGCCCGGCGTAGAAATAAGACAATGACACCAGCAAGGCCATGGCCACAGTGGTGTTGATATCCGCTGTCGGAGCTCCCAGCTCACCATTGGGCAGCTCGATCAGCTTCCAGGGGATCAGAGCGCCGCCCCAGTTGCAGACAAAGATGAAGAGGAAGAGAGTACCGATGAAGGGGAGCCAGTCTCGGTATGCCTTTTCACCAATCTGCTCCCGAGCCAGATCGCGGAGATAATCCCAGAGAAACTCCAGAAGGTTCTGGACACCTCGAGGATCGCGCTCCATCTTTCTGGTGCCCACGACGATAAGAACGAGGAGGGCGCCGATCACGACCCAGGAACTGATGAAGACCTGGCCATGAAGCTGAAGATTGCCGAGGTGCCAGTAGAACTGCTGGCCAACCTCCAACTCAGCGAAGGGAAGATGAAGGGGCAAGGGAACCATGGAGGTGATGTGGTTCAGGGATTGATGAAGGCCTGCAGCAGCAGGGCGGGTTTGTAAAGCACAAAGCCAGCCAGAGCCGGCAACAGCTCGATCGCTGGAACCTTGGCGGCCGATACCACCAACAGCGCCGGCACCACGATCTGAAAACGACCGAGTGAGCGCGACTCCGGACCAAGGCGGCCGACGCTCCTGGCCAGCAGCCGCAGGTAGAGGAGCCCACAGGCGCCACCCAACGCGAGGCTGCGGGCCGCGGCCCCATCCACCGCGATCCAGGTGATCAGCACCACCACCGCGGTGACCATCGCCGTGGCCACCAGAAGGCGACGCTGGAGACGGAAATAGTCGTCAGGTTGCGGACTGGCGGCCCCGGCGGGAACCGGGAGATCAGCGGAGGCAGCACAACCCGGCTCAGACCCGGCAGTGGCGGGCTGGGCGCAGGATTCCTTGGGGATGGTGTCCTGCAAGCGCGCCGTACGGCAAAAGCCACGGCAACTTATCACGCAGCGTTAAGCGACCAGATGGAGCACCCCGAGACCGGCGAGGTGGCGGGCCCGGCTGCAACGCTCCGCAGCATCCATCGCCAGGGGAAGGTCGCCGAGACCCAGGCTGGGTTCGCCTTCCCAGACCTGCAGCAGGCCCAGGTCCTCCGCCTGGATGCTGAGTGGCATCAGATCTGGTCCCAGCAGCTCCGTGGACGGCCAGCCCCACAGGCAGCGGCTGACCGTTCCCCGGCACTGCAGCAGCGCACTGTCGTCGCTCCAGGACGGACGCTCGATCGCCCCCTTGGTGAGGAAGAATTCGAAGTGGCTGATGTCCGGATCCAGCTGCTCCACCAAAGCCCACTGCTGCTGGGGAGACAATTCGCGGGCACGCTCCAGCAGCTCACCGTGCAGCAGACGGGCCGGATCCCAGACCTGGGGATTGGAGAAACCCGCGAAGCTGAGTTCTGCACTGGCAACGAACCGCATCAGGCCGTCGAGGTCGTAGCTGGTCTCCTGGGGATGCAGGTACATGTCGGCGAAATTGACATCGGCCGTGGTGTCCAGAGCCCAGCGCTGATCGTGATGGCGGCGCAGTCGGTTGGATTCAGGCAGAACCCGGAACAGCTCGCGCCCGATGCGGAGACCTTCCTGCCCGGTTCCGGCCGACAGCAGCCGCAGCGCTCTCTGCGTGCGATGGATTTCCCACCGTCCGGCATCCGCGTAGAGGAACAGGTGAAGCACGCCCCCCGGCCTCAACAGGCGGGCCAGAGCCTGCAGGCCTGCCTCCGGCTCGCGGAGATGGTGCAGCACGCCCACGGAATTGATGTAGTCGAAAGGCCCCTCACCCTCGAGGTCGAGGAGGCTGCGCTGCTCGATGCGCAGCTCCGACACCTTCGACGCCGCCCCGGATCGGTGCGTGCGCTCGCGGGCCACCGCCAGGGATCCTGGGCTGATGTCCACGGCCAGAACGCGGGACCCCGGATTGAGATGGCAGAGGTAGTCGGTGCTCACCCCGGTGCCGCAGCCGGCATCCAGCACGTTCCAGCAGCGGCCAGCGTCTCCGGCGTGGGCAGGAGGTAGAACGCCGTGGACACAGGCCCAGGCACTGTCGACGCACCAGCGCCAGTTGTAGCCCGGGGGCGGACCGTCCTGCAGGGGGTCGCCGGGGTAGGGGAAACGGTCGTAGAAGGCACTGACCGTGGGCGTGGCGGCGTCGCTGACGGACACGGGGCTCGGGGGGGCTACCCAGGGAGCATTTCACGGCTGCTCCCCTGGCCAGGGTGGGGCTGCAAACATTTGTTCATGCCGCCGGTGGGGGCCACGGGGCCAGCCGTAAGTTGGCCCAGCCCGGTTCGCTCTCGTCAATGACCGTGACCGCCAGCAGCGGCAGCACAAGGGTTGCTCCCCAGCGTTACGACACCCTGCCGCTGTCCAGCGTCCGTCAGGCGGAGCAGGAGGACCGCTTCCCCGACGGAGGCGAACTCGACAACCTCATCACCTTCTTCCAGAGCGGCCAACGGCGGGTTGCAGCGGCGCAGCGGCTCTCGGAAAACGCCGATTTCATTGTCGCCAAAGCGGCGAACAGGATCTTCTCCGGTGGCACGCCGCTCTCCTATCTCGACGCGCCCCTGAGTCCCAGCGCGCGCGGTGGCGGTGATGGCAGTCCCCTCGCTGCCGACCAGGCCGCCTTCCAGCGCTCCGTCCAGACCTTTGCCGGTGCCACCGGGACCAGTGGCAAGGGGAATCTGATCAGCAGGTTGCTCGAGGGTGCGGGCGGCGATGCCGACGTCCGGGTGGTCCTGCCCACCGGTTTCACGCCGATCTCGGTGGGGATCTACGGCACAGCCCGGATGCGCAAGTCGATCCGCGATCTGGCCTGGTTCCTCCGCTATGTGGGCTATGCGCTGGTGGCGGGGGATCCGAGCATCCTCGCCGTGAACACCCGAGGGCTGCGGGATGTGCTCGAAAAAGCCTGCTCCCTGGCGGCCACCAACGTCGCCCTGCAGGAGATGCGGGCCGCTGCGGCCGGCCTGTTCAAGGCGGAGCCGGAAGCCCGCCAGTTGGTCATCCAATACTTCAATGTCCTGCTGAACGAACTGGCCGTACCCACCCCCTCGGCCCGCCAGCGGCTGGGCAGTCCCGTGAACCAGGGACTGCAACTCCCCGCCACCTACGCCCTAGGGGCTCAGGGCAAGGCCCAGCGCTTCGTGATGAAGCCGGCAATGACCGGGGCCCAGAAAGCCGAGGTGATCCGCGCGGCCTATCGGCAGGTGTTTGAGCGGGACATCGTCAAGGGCTACAGCCAGGAGGTCTGTCCCGTCGAAGCGACCCAGGTGCGCCAGGGTCAGATCTCGATGCGGGAGTTCATCCGTGCCCTCGGACGCAGCAGGGAGTACCAGAAGCAGTTCTACGGCCGGTTTTCCAACAGCAGGGCCGTTGAACTCGCCTTCCGCCACTTCCTCGGTCGAGGGATCAGTTCCAGGGAGGAATTCACAAAATTCTTCGACATCGTCAGCGCCCAGGGCCTGCCCGGCCTGGTCGACTGTCTGGTGAACTCGATGGAGTATGCCAGGGTTTTTGGTGAAGAAACCGTTCCCTATCTGCGGGATCTGGGCGAAGAGGCCCAGGAGAGTGCCGGCTGGGGTTCCAATCGAAAGCTGTTCCGCTTCAGTGCACCCTTCGAAGGGGCTCCGCAGTACGTCACCCTCTATGCGGCCTACCGCCAACCCTTCCCCGACCAGCATCCCTACGGGGGTGGCAACGACCCCCTCGGCCTCACCTATGGCGCCATCTTCCCCTCCGGCACGGCCAAGGTGGCGACGCGACCAGTTCCCTTCAGCTACGACAGCCGCAGAATCCTGATCGGCAACGGGTTGAACCAGCCTGGCCAGATGGGCAGCACCCAGTTCCGCAAGGCAGAACCCCGCAGGGTTGGGCCACGGGTGGTGCGCCTGCAGCAGATCGCCACGGGTGGCAACTCTGTACCTCGTCGCGGCGGCCAGCCGAGTGTGCGGAACACGGAGTCCAGCACCCAGGCCGTGATCAACGCGGTGTACGTGCAGGTGCTCGGGAACACCGGCTATGCGGGGGAGCGGAACAAAGTTGAAGAGATCAAGCTCGAAAATGGGGATATCAGTCTCAGGGAATTCGTCCGCCAGGTAGCCAGGTCGAATGCATTCAGAAGGCGTTACTGGAGTGGTCTCTACATCACCAAAGCCATCGAGGTGATGCACCGCCGGCTCCTTGGGCGCCCCACGTTTGGCCGCTGGGAGATCGACGCTTACTTTGATACAGCTGCCCGCCTTGGCTTCTATGGCGTGGTTGATGCCATGCTCAACAGCCGGGAATACAACGACTGCTTCGGGGAGGACACCGTTCCCTTCGAGCGTTTCATCACCCCCACGGATCGCACGGCACGCAAGGTTCCAGGGCTGAATCGCCCCTTCAACGCATCGGCCTACACCGACCTCACCCCGGCCAAGCGGCCCGAGGTCACGCCTCCGCAAGCAGTTCGCACCGTCGGAGACATCACCCCGCGCAACCTGCCGGAGCGGTCGACAGTCGTTCGCGGGGGCTGGAGCGCCAAGATCGCCGGCGGCGTGGTGAACACCCCAGCTCCAGGGGCGTTCGAGAGCCGCAGCATCCGGCAGCGACCAGCCCCTAGCCGCACCTGGCGTGATCCTGGAGTGAGCGCGTACTGGAGCACTCCCGGCGGTGCCGGGTTCACTGGCCCTGCTCAGAGCGCCCCAGCCAGTGGGGACTGGAAGAAAGCCGTGAGCACCAACCTCGCCACGGCCACCGCCCTGCAACCGGGCGATGCCATGCGCAATGCGCTGCGTCCTGGCCAACCCCAGGGGTTCCAACGGCGTCAGAGCCTGGGCCGTCCCGTTCGCGTCGGCCGCACAGCCACCGAAACCCAGGTTCAGGAAGCCCTCGAAGCGGTCTACCGTCAGCTGCTCAACCGGATTCCCCTGACCGCGGAACGGCTCACGGATGCCGAATCCCAGTTCCGCAACAACCAGCTCACCGCAGCAGAGTTCGTTGAACAGCTGGCCACCACTGATCTGTTCCAGCAACGTCTCAACCGGATGGCCCCACTGAGAGCTGCCTCGGCGGCCTACCTGGCGCTGCTCGGCAGGGCTGCCGAACCCCACGAGGTGAGTCGGTTCCTCGCGATCCGTTCCAAGCGGGGCCAGGTGGCCGCCGTGCAGGACTTGCTCAACTCCTCCGAATACGCCACCGCGTTCGGCCAGGACACCGTGCCTTTCCTCCGAGGTCTCCGCACGGCTCCAGGCCAGCCTCTGACCACCGTGAACCGAACGGCGGCGCTCTATGCCGGCAATGCCGGGTTGACTCCGAGCCCCAAGGGAGCCCTCTGAGCAGACACCTCCAGGAGCGCCGGTCCGCTCCCCTGAGCCCCCCCCCTGGCATGCCCCCATGGGCCCAGCCCCGGATCAGGACCTCTGAAGCCACACCACCACCGAGCCCACCACCATCGAGATATCTCGATGGTGGTTTTCTTGTTGCCGTGAGTTAGCTGCGCGAACAAAGATTTCCGTCTTCCGCCACAGCATGCAGCTCAAGATTTAAAAACTGGAATGAACAGGCAAAGGGTTTGACCGCTATTGGAAACATCGTTGAGATCCGTTGCGGCACAAGGGCTTTCAGAAAGGCACCCGCCATGAAGAACTGTTACCGCAGCGGGAGGCATCGCGGCTCCTTGGCGCAGAATGATTCGGCGATCGGCGCGAGTCGATCACTCCCTTACCCACCGGATACCGGTCTCCGTCAAGGCGGCCGCTTGTTTCGAGGCAGAACTGCATGAGCATCGTCTCCAACTCGATCATCAACGCGGACGCCGAAGCCCGCTATCTCAGCCCTGGCGAACTCGACCAGATCAAATCGTTCGTGGCCGCTGGCCAACGCCGCGTTCGCGTGGCTCAGGTCCTCAGCGAGAGCCGCGAACGGATCGTCAAGACCGCCGGAGGAGCGCTCTTCCAGCGCCGTCCTGACGTCATCTCCCCTGGCGGCAATGCCTACGGCGAAGAGATGACGGCTTCGTGCCTCCGCGACATGGACTACTACCTGCGCCTGGTCACCTATGGCGTGGTTGCGGGCGATGTGACTCCCATCGAAGAGATCGGAATCATCGGTGCCAAAGAGATGTACCGATCCCTCGGCACTCCTCTCGATGCGATGGCCGAAGCCATCCGTGAGATGAAGAACGTGGCCACCGGCATGCTCACTGGCGCTGATGCCGAAGAAGCTGGTTTCTACTTCGACTACGTCATCGGCGCCCTCTCCTGAGGCTGCTCTCCCACCTTTCTTCCATCGCCTTCAGCAGGATTCATGCAAGACGCCATCACCAACGTCATCAACCAGGCCGACGTCCAAGGCCTGTACCTCGATGGTTCAGCCATGGGACGGCTTGAGCAGTACTTCGCCAGCGGCGAGCTGCGCGTTCGTGCCGCTGCCACCATCAGCGCCAATGCTTCGGCCATCATCAAGGAAGCTGTTGCCAAATCCCTGCTCTATTCGGACATCACCCGTCCGGGTGGCAACATGTACACCTGCCGTCGCTATGCAGCCTGCATTCGCGACCTGGACTACTACCTGCGCTACGCCACCTATGCCATGCTGGCGGGCGACACCTCAATCCTTGATGAGCGCGTGCTGAACGGCCTGAAGGAGACCTACAACTCCCTTGGGGTGCCCATCGGCGCAACTGTGCAATCGATTCAGGCGATGAAGGAAGTGACAGCCTCCCTTGTGGGTCCTGACGCAGGCCGGGAAATGGCCGTGTACTTCGACTACATCTGCTCAGGCCTGGGTAACTGATCCGGGGCCCCTGGACACTCACCAAGGATCTCTCCATGCGCCTGTTCAAGATCACCGCCTGTATTCCTTGTCCAGAGAAGTCCCGCACACAGCGGGAACTTCAGAACACTTACTTCACGAAGTGGGTCCCCTATGAGAGCTGGTTCGCTGAACAACAGCGAATCATGAAGCAAGGCGGCAAGATTCTCAAGGTGGAACTGGCCACTGGTCGCCGCCAGGTGAACGTGGGCAACTGAGCCCGGTCGCAATCCCAGCACTCCGACCTCCTCTCTGGCTCGAGATCAGCACGGCCCGGCGCAATGCGTCGGGCTTTTTTTGGCGAGGCGCCAGAAGCGAGCAGCGGCACCGCGGACAGCTCGGCCGGCGGCCCAGCGACTCGACAAGGAGGGGAGGGACACGGCTCAATAGGGCAACCTGATGGCCCCCCCGGCCGGGTTCCTGATCCTTGTCCAGTTCTGCCGTCCTACCGAACCGTCCCAAGCGTCGCCCCCACCAGGGTCAGGGTGACCTCGGCCGCAACCTGTTGCCATGGCCATGGAGCCACTGGCCTGCGGAGGCTCGGCTGTTGCTCGCTCTCGTGGCCCTGTGGAGCGTGATCGGGCTGTTGGTGCTCGGCTCAGCCAGCTGGTGGGTGGCGGAGCGCGAGATGGGCGATGGGGCCTTCTACCTCAAGCGCCAGATCATCTGGATGGTGGCCAGCTGGGGGCTGCTCTGGCTGGCGCTGCGCACCAGCATTCGCCGGTGGATGCATCTTGCGCCTCTCGCCCTCCTGGTGGGCACCATGCTGGTAGCCGCCACCCTCGTGTTCGGCAGCACGGTGAATGGCGCCAGCCGCTGGCTGGTGCTGGGGCCCGTTCAGCTTCAACCCTCGGAACTGGTGAAGCCCTTCGTGGTGCTGCAGGGGGCTGCCCTGTTCGCCCACTGGCACCGCATCAGCCTGG
Organism: Cyanobium sp. NIES-981; assembly: GCF_900088535.1. Taxonomy (NCBI): domain Bacteria; kingdom Bacillati; phylum Cyanobacteriota; class Cyanophyceae; order Synechococcales; family Prochlorococcaceae; genus Cyanobium; species Cyanobium sp. NIES-981. Next base: position 2,599,123 of record NZ_LT578417.1, read on the forward strand.
ACCAGAAACTTCTCTGGCTGGGGGTGTTCGGTGGCCTGATCCTGCTGATCCTCAAGCAGCCGAACCTCAGCACGGCGGCCCTGAGCGGTCTCCTCCTCTGGCTCATGGCACTGGCCGGTGGTGTCGGCTATCCCCTGTTGCTGGGAGCGGCTGGCGCCGGTGGCCTGCTGGGCACGGCCAGCATCCTGATCAATGACTACCAGCGGCTGCGGGTGATTTCGTTCCTTGATCCCTGGCGCGACGCCCAGGGAGACGGCTACCAGCTGGTTCAGAGCCTGATGGCGATCGGTTCCGGAGGCCTGCTGGGCGAAGGCTTCGGGCTCTCCACCCAGAAACTCCAGTATCTGCCGATCCAGACCACCGACTTCATCTTTGCCGTCTACGCCGAGGAGTTCGGCTTCGTCGGATCCCTGGTGCTCCTGCTGTTCCTGCTGCTGTTCGGCTTTGTCGGGCTGCGGGTGGCCCTGAGCTGCCGCAGCAACCAGCAACGCCTTGTGGCCATGGGGGCCACGACCCTGCTGATCGGCCAGTCGATCCTCAACATCGCCGTGGCGAGCGGCGCCATGCCCACCACGGGCCTGCCGTTGCCGTTGATCAGCTACGGAGGGAACTCCCTGATGGCAAGCCTGCTGGTCTGCGGTCTGCTGATCCGCTGCTCGCTGGAGTCCGGAGGGCTCGCACCGGAGCCGCCACGCCGACGGAGGCCGCAGTCTTCCCGATAGGCTTGGCCGATGTTGGACTTCGGGCCCCAAGTGGCCGACTGGGCCCGCAGCAGTGAGTCGCTGCTCCAGCACTCACTCAGCCATCCGGGCCCCACAACCCTGCTGCTGGTCTTTGCGGGTGGTCTGTTGACCAGCCTGGGGCCATGCTCCCTGTCGCTGCTGCCGATCACCGTGGCCTACCTGGCCGGTTTTCGTGACTCCAGCACCCCCGGGCTGCCCTGGCAGCGGAGCTTCTCCTTTGCTGCCGGAATCGTCACGGCCCTCGTGCTCCTGGGCCTGGCCAGCGGCCTGCTCGGCAGGGTGTACGGCCAGATTCCTGGCCTGGTTCCCACCCTGGTGGCCCTGCTCGCCGTGTTGATGGGTCTGAATCTGCTGGGACTGATGCCGTTGTCCCTGCCGGTCGGGCCTGATCCCGAGCGTTGGAAGCAATGGGTGCCGGCTCCCCTTGCCCCCCTGGCCGCAGGCCTCGCGTTCGGACTGGCCGCCACCCCCTGCACCACCCCCGTGCTGGCCGTTCTGCTCGGCTGGATGGCCCAGATGGGCCAGCCGCTCATGGGCATGGTGCTGCTCACCAGTTTCGGGGCCGGCCAGGTGCTGCCCCTCCTGCTGGCAGGCACGGCCGCCGCCAGTCTTCCCGGTCTGTTGCGCCTGCGCAGGGTGGGCCAGTGGGTTCCTCCGATCAGCGGTGTTGTCCTGCTCAGCAGCGGTCTGATCACCCTGGTGGCCAACCTCTCCTGAATCCGCTGCCATGACCCCCTTCCTGCGCCTGGTGGGCTGGATTGCAGACCTGAGGCTGGCCATCGCCCTGCTTGTGCTGATCGCCATCGCCAGCGGCGTGGGAACGGTGATTCCCCAGCAGGAAAGCGAAGGCCTCTACCACCAGATCTACGACCCCCAGCCATGGCTGGGCGTGCTCCCGGCCGACAGGCTGCTGTGGCTTGAGCTGGATCACGTCTATTCCAGCCACTGGTTTCTTGCCCTGCTGAGCTGGCTGGCACTTTCGCTGCTGCTGTGCAGCTGGCGGCGCCAGTGGCCAGCTCTGCGGGCCGCACTGCGCTGGGTCGACTACCGCACTCCGAGGCAGCTCAGCAAACTCACTGTGGCCGAAACCCTCTCCAGTGCCGATGCTCTGGCCGACCTCGACCGGCTGGACAACCGCCTGAGGCAACAGGGCTGGCAGGTGCTGCGCCAGCACGAGCGCCTGGCAGCCCGCCGCGGGGTACTCGGCCGGGTGGGGCCCCTGCTCGTGCACGCGGGTCTGGTGGTGCTGATGCTGGGCGCCGCCTGGGGTGCCCTGGGGGGACGCCGTGCCGAACAGTTTCTCGCGCCGGGACGCAGCCTCGAACTGGTGGACAGCCGCGGCCACAGCAGCCTCACCCTCGCCCTGGATCAGTTCACGATCACGCGGGATCCGGCCGGCCGGCCGGAGCAGTTCAGCTCGGTGCTGCGGCTGCTGCGCGCCAATGGCCCGACGGAGGAGCCTGAGCAGGCTGAGGTGCTCAAAGCGGCCACGATCAGCGTCAACCACCCCCTGCGCTTCCAGGGCATCACCCTGTACCAGGCTGACTGGAGCCTGGCCGCCATCAGCCTGAGGCTGGGGAACAGTCCCGTGCTCCAGTTGCCGCTGCAGAGCTTTCCCCAGCTGGGCGATCAGATCTGGGGTCTCGTTCTGCCGACACGACCCGACGGCTCCGACCCGGTTCTGCTCAGTCTGACCAGTGAGCAAGGCCCTGTTGCCGTGTTCGGAGCCGATGGCAACCGGCTGGGCCAGATCGCCATCGGCGGCGATCCCCTCGAGGTGAATGGCCTGCCGATGAGGGTGACCAGCATCCTTCCCGCCAGTGGAATCCTGCTGAAGCGCGATCCTGGAGTGCCGCTGGTGTACAGCGGCTTCGGGCTGGCCCTGTTGGGCGGGGGCCTGAGCGTGCTGGCCACCCGTCAGCTGTGGGCGATCGCCGAAAGCGGGCGGCTGCATGTGGGTGGGCTGTGCAACCGCAATCTCGCCGCCTTTGCCCGGGAGTTACCCGAGCTTGTGGGTGGTCTCAGCACCGCAGAGGCAGACCCTGGGATCCGCGAGGCCTGAGGCTGCGGCCAAAAAGCTCCACTGGCTCCACGCCCCACGGCTGAAGAGGCCGATCTCAGCAGGACTGGCGCACACCATGGCTGACGCGCACCACCGTGTGCACATTGCCCCGGGGGTTGAAGTCGGCTTCCAACCGCATCCAGACAGGCTCACAGGCAGCGACGAAGTCGTCGAGGAGGCGGTTGGCAACCTCTTCATGGGAAATCGCCCGGTCGCGGTAGCCATTCACATAGAGCTTGATCGCCTTGAGCTCCATCACCCTGGGGCCTGGCTGGTAGAGCAGCCGCAGGGTGGCAAAGTCGGGATATCCCGAGAACGGGCACAGACAGGTGAATTCCGGCAGGGTGATGGCGACCTCGTAGGCACGACCTGGCCGCGGGTTGTCAAAGCAGAGCAGTGTTGCCTCAGCAATGGCCCGTTCCCCGTACAGAGGCGTGCGCGTCTGCCCGTCATGCCCGGAGGGAGAGGCCACTGGAGCAGGTGCCCCCGGGCTGGAAGCAGCGTGGTGAGAGGCCGGCACAGGAATGGGGAAGATCGCGGGCACGGCGATCCTATGCAGCCCTCAGGCCGTAGCAACCGCTACGACAGCCCCCAGGAGGGTCGGGCCTAATGGGAAGGTTCCCCACCCCTGGTGGGGTCCACTGAGAGACTGCATCTTCCAGCCCTAGCTGCTTCCATGAAAAAAGTCGAGGCCATCATCCGGCCCTTCAAGCTTGAGGACGTCAAAATTGCCCTGGTCAATGCAGGCATCGTTGGCATGACCGTGAGTGAAGTGCGCGGCTTCGGTCGTCAGAAGGGCCAGGTCGAGCGCTACCGCGGCTCGGAGTTCACGGTGGAATTCCTGCAGAAACTCAAACTTGAGATCGTGGTTGACGACGAGAAAGTGGACACGGTGGTGGGAGCCATTCAGGACGCGGCCCGCACGGGCGAGATCGGCGACGGCAAGATCTTCGTGAGCACCATCGAAGCCGTGATTCGGATCCGCACCGGGGACCGGGACAGCGGCGCCATCTGATCAGCCCCTCTCCAGGCGGGGTTCAGCCGGTGGCCACGGTGCTGGCCACCAGCTGCTGGATCCTGGCCCTGCACTGGACAGGGTCCCCAGCCAGAGACCAGTCGGCCCCGGCGATCGATGGATCAGGGGCCCGACCTTCCTGCTGGGGGGCCGATCGCAGCCAGAGCAGATACTCATGGTTCCCTGCCGGACCGGTGATCGGCGAGGCCACCAGTCCCGCCGCCTCCAGTCCCAGCTGTTGGCCCGCCGTGATCACCCCGCTGATCGCGTCGACGTGGGCCTCGGCACTGCGCACCACACCCCCTTTGCCCACCCGGGCCCTGCCCACCTCGAACTGGGGCTTCACCAGCAGCAGCAGCTCAATGGCGGTGTCCGGGTCGGTTTCCTGGGCGGTTTCCGGCGCACCACAGGCCAACAGCCCAATCAGGGCGGGCAGCACCAGGCCCAGCGAGATGAACGACACGTCGGCCACGGCCAGGTCAGGCCTGGGATCCCCGGGCTGAAACAGCTGCTCGGGCGTGAGATGGCGAAGGTTGGTACGCTCCCTGAGCACCACCCGTGGGTCCGTGCGCAGGCTCCAAGCGGTCTGGCCATAGCCCACATCGATGCCGTACACCCTGGCGGCTCCGTGGTGCAGCAGACAGTCCGTGAAACCGCCCGTGGAAATGCCGCCATCCAGGCAGACGCGGCCCCGCACGGAGATCGGGAAGGTGCTCAGGGCCGCCTCGAGCTTGTCCCCGCCCCTGGAGACGAAGCGGGGGGGCTGCTGCACCTGCAGAGGGAGGTCAGGGGCAACATCGGTGCCAGGCTTGTCCAGCACCCGCTCGCCGCTGCGCACCCTTCCGGCACGGATCAACTGCTGGGCACGCTGGCGTGTCTCCGCCAACCCCCGGGACACGAGCTCAAGGTCGAGGCGTTGCTTACGAGACAAGGCTGACGAGCTGGGGGTGGTCGGGGGGGTGGCCCACAACAGCCGCGCTGCGTTGCGGTTCCCTGATCAAACCACAGGGGAAACCAAACAGATTGCGTGAATGTTCAGCTTGGCACCAAGAGGGCGCGGAAGATGGTTTCCAGCCCTGGAGTTGCCCCATGCAGCCCCGTCGATCCCCTGAATGGCCCGAGCCCGCTGGGCCAGCTCCAGACTCAGGGCGGAACTACGCCAATGTGGTCGAGCTGCTGCAGCCCGGGAGCTTCGTGAAGCTGCGCAATCAGCCCTCGGACCTCCCCCCCTTCCAGTTGATCCAGTGCAGGGGAGGGCGATGCTGGGTCCGCCAGCAGAGCTGGGGGCAGCTGGTGCAGTGGGAGGTCGCCCACCGCCAGCTCACCGCAGCAGCCTGAGGCCACCGCGCCCCGGCCCCTGCTGCCCCATCCAGCTGCCCCATACATTGGATGGGCCGTTGCCACCCGCTGGTCCTTGATCGAGCGTTACACCCTGCCCGAAATGGGCGCCATCTGGAGCGAAGAAGCCAAATTCCAGAGCTGGCTGGACGTGGAGATCGCGGCCACCGAGGCCAACAGCGAGCTCGGCCACGTGCCGGCCGAGGCTGTGGACACCATCCGGAGGAAGGCTCGTTTCGAGGTGCGGCGGATCCTCGAGATCGAGGCCGAGGTGCGTCACGACGTGATCGCCTTCCTCACCAATGTGAACGAGCATGTCGGGGACGCAGGGCGCTACATCCACGTCGGCATGACCAGCTCCGATGTGCTCGACACCGGCCTCGCCCTGCAGATGAAGGCCTCGGTTCAGCTGCTGCGTGACGAGCTGGACAAGCTGGCTGACGCTCTGCGCGCGCTGGCCCGGGCCCACAAGGACACCGTGATGATCGGACGGTCCCATGCCATCCATGGGGAGCCCATCACCTTCGGCTTCAAAGTGGCGGGCTGGCTGGCCGAGACCCTTCGCAACCAGGAACGGCTCGAGCGGCTCGAGGCGGTGGTGAGTGTGGGTCAGATCAGTGGGGCCATGGGCACCTATGCCAACACCGATCCACGGGTTGAAGCCATGGCCTGTGCACGTCTGGGCCTGGTGCCGGACACGGCCAGCACCCAGGTGATCGCCCGCGATCGCCACGCGGAATATGTCCAGACCCTTGCCCTGGTGGGTGCGGCCCTGGAGCGATTTTCCACCGAAATCCGCAATCTGCAGCGCACCGACGTGCTGGAAGTGGAGGAAAACTTCGCCAAGGGGCAGAAGGGAAGCTCCGCCATGCCCCACAAGCGCAACCCGATCCGCAGCGAGCGGATCAGCGGCCTGGCGCGGGTGCTGCGCAGCTACACCGTGGCGGCACTGGAGAATTGTGCCCTGTGGCATGAGCGCGACATCAGCCACAGTTCGGTGGAGCGGATGATGCTGCCGGACTGCTCCGCCACGCTGCACTTCATGCTGCGGGAGATGACTGACGTGGTGAGGGGTCTGGGGATCTATCCCGAAAACATGACCCGGAACATGAACGTGTACGGGGGCGTGGTCTTCAGCCAGCGGGTTCTGCTGGCCTTGGTGGAATCAGGGCTGCGTCGCGAAGAGGCCTACCGCATCGTCCAGCACCACGCGCACGCGGCCTGGAACCGGGACGGTGGCGATTTTCGTGCCGCGCTCGAGGCGGACCCCAGCGTGACCGAGAGGCTCGATCCGGGCAAACTGGCCGAATGCTTCTCCACGGAGGTGCACCGGGCCAACCTCCCGGTGATCTGGGAGCGACTCGGGCTTGCGGAGTGAAGCCAGCAGCGTGATGCCCGGGGGGGGTGGCTGGCAGGGCGGAGCAGGCACGGGCCCGCGTGGGTCATGGTCAGTCAGTCAGCCGGTTCCCCTGCGGCTGCGGGAGGCCGGTTTGGCGGAAGCGCCCGGAGAGGGAGCCGGGGGAAAACCCGCTTTGTCAAGGAGCTGTTCGAGCTCATCGACATACATCTGAAAGCCCTCCAGCTCGAGGGCCTGCTGCCTCAGATCCGAAGGTAGATCACTCCAGGGATCGGGCTTTCCGGCCTTCACATCGCGCTTGATCTTGGTGGCAGCCGCCTCCTGCAGCAGTGCCTGGAACTCGGCGTTGTCCGGGTCCTGCAGCAGTGCCCTGCTGAGCTCCCGAGCTGCCACCACTCCCTTTCGGTTGGCCAGCAGCGCCTTGACGCGGGCTGTCGTGGTCTTGCGCCATGCGGACCACTCGTCCGGAGAACGGTCGGCCGGATGGTCCAGCAGGCGCGCCAGCCGCTGCACCGGCGCTGGACGACGGGAGAGACCGAGCTTGCGCAGGCACCAGTGCAGCACACGGGCAGGCAGCTTGCCTCGGCCACCGGGACGGGTCTTCGAGGGAGAGGCCATGCAGTGCTTGGCGGAGAACTGGTGGAGGTGGATCGAAGGCCAAAGCAGCCTGAAGCCTCGGCCCGCTTGAAAGACTAAGCCGTCACCCCGAGGCATGAGAGCAAACCACAGCCCCATACGGATCAGCGGTGCGGAGGAAGGCGATGGAGCCGCACACCGTGATGGGATGACGACAGATGGGATGACGAGAGACCAGTGAATTGTCCTGACTGGTATGGACTGGTAGATTCGCAATCCAGGAGCAGCTCGAGAAGGGAGATAGGATGACGATCATTTCTTTTACCTACAAGTTCATTTTCTGCAAAACACTCAAGACCGCAGGAACAGCGCTGGAGGTGTCACTCTCAGCCCTGCTGCCACCCACAGATGTCGTAACCCCAGTGGTTCCAGAAGAACCAGGACATCAACCCAGAAATTACAGATACAGGGGAAAACGTCTTCGCAATCATGTCCCGATGACAACCATACGGCAGATTTATGGTGATCAACTGGCAGGCTTTTCTTCCTTCTGCATTGAGCGGCATCCGATCGAGAAATGCCTTTCCCATTTCGCCATGCTACGCCACTCTCCCCATCACGCACACAGGCAGGACGCCTCCAGCCTGACTTGGGCTGATTATATCGAAACTGGCCTGTTCCCCATGGATCTTCCCAGGTATGCCTCCCAGCGCGAGGATGGTCACTGGAGCAAGGAAGTTGATCTGGTTATCGATTATCCAGATCTTGAGACAGGCGTGAGAAAGTTTCTTTCAGAACGGGGCCTTCCAGGCTTTCAACTGGCATCACGGGCAAAGTCTGGTTTCCGCCAACAACCTGGAATTCCGACACCAGATCAAATCACGCAGGAGGAACGAAATAGGATCATGGAGGTGTTCAACGCATCGAACACATTCCTACGCGACAATTTTGGCATCAACTACACATGATCAGCAGCAGAATGCCAAGCCACATGAAAGAACAGGAGAGCAGCGGTGGAATGAGGAGCCGAAGGGGGGCATCAGCACAAGGATCAGCCATTCAAGGCTGGCTTGACTGCTCTTTCAAGGCTCTCTTCAGCTTGCTGTTTTCCGCAGCTTTATGGGCCATTTTATGCAACACTAAAAGCGAGAGTTTTGCGTAGGACGAGGGAGAGATACTATCGACCACTTGAGCAACATCTCCCATGCCTCCCTGGAGAGAAGTTTCAACGGCAGCAGGCGGTGAAGGCTCACGACCATCTGCATAGGTCACAAGCTTTTCATAATCAATACCGCCGTATCTCAATCCATAGTGATCCGCCAGTTTAAGAAGCTCGGCGGCATGACAAGCTTCGATGTACTGTCTCCACGCTGGCCTTAGGCGAGCCCGCTGAGATTCTTGAGAGGCAGCACACTCTTGCAGACACAGGATAAGTTGCCGCGTGTCTGGAGTGAACGCGTTGCCGCGATCCCGATGAAAGGCCCTGCGGTAATCAAGCAACAGAGCCATTCCCTCCGCCGTGAGCGAAAGATTCTGTGGACTATGGCCCATGGCCAAAGACTTGTCTTCGAGATTGAGGAAGGGATTGATACTTGCCGTAGCATCCAGAAAGTCATCAACAACAGAGTTATTCTTCAGAGCTTCTCTCTCGTAAGGCCGAAACAGTACTGCTTCAGGAAAAATCGACTTCCAGACAGAAAGAACTTCTGAGAACTCGTGCTTCCAGCCAATAGGGGTTGGCAGCTCATGGTGGGCCTTGATGGACTGCTGTGCACTGGAGAGGAACAGAGATCCAGGCTCGCGGACATAGGCCAGGATGAGAAATTTTTCGACCCCATGATCTTCCAGAAAACATCTCAACTCATGGACAGACTCTCTGTCAAGACGCGTAAGATATTCATCACTGAAGATCAGTGTCTCGCAGAAAGCATGGGATTTCAGCTCAGCAGAAACCAGTTTGCGCTGGAGCTGGCGATGCTCTGCGTAGTCAAGTTCTGAGCGAAAACGCATTCGATCAACGCGGCTGATGCTGCCTTTGTGAAAAGCAAAGTACAGACTTCGGTGGTTCAGCCCTACCTTGGCACCCGTCATGCCCGGAGCCAGAACACCAAAGGATTTCCAATGAATATAATTGGCTTTTAGAAAACCCTGGATGGATGAAGATCCAGCTTTAGGCGCTCCTATATGAAGAATGGCTTGGCGGCTCCCGGACATGCTCACAACGCAGACCTCTGCACGACAGCACTGGTCCTGACGGGCTCCAAGCTCCATTCAGGCTCCCCGCCAGGCAAAGGGGCCATGGGCTCCACTTTCGGAAGAGGCGTGCTTCGAGTATCCTATCAGTCTAGTAACTGGAGACTTTGTTATCCCCAGCCCTTTCTCGCTCTCCTGGCGGACGGAGGCGAACCATAGCCACGCTGACCCAGCGGCTGAGGGTGGAACTCCGATGACTGCTTGCTGATGATCAAGACATTTGTGTTGCGGCCCTCCAACCAGGGCCAGAAAGTCTGTCGTAGATTCCTGAAGGGTCTCGGACTGGCTGTCACCGAGGCTTCACCAGACTCCGACAGGGCCACGGGTCACGATGTCTTCATGGGCTCGGATCTGACGGCACGCTATCGGAACCTGTCCACGGAGTTTCCCGGCTGTCGGTTCCTTCTGCTGGAGCCCTCGAACCAGGAGAATCAGGTACGCAACCAGGACGATCGCGATCGCACCCTGGCGCTGAACACCTTTTGCCAGGAGGTGGAGGCTTTCTTTGCAGATCAACCGGAAAGGTTGCTCAAGGTGAGGATGCCAAGCCCCGAGGCCAGGGTGGCCTTGCGACACTTTCTAGGCCTTGAGGAACCCACGGCACTGCCAGTGAGCGTCAGCGGAAAAGCTGCCAGGCGCGCACGACGACTACGCCGCAGGCGTGCCGGCACGAAGGTGTTCTGCATCGGATTTCACAAGACCGGCACCACGAGTCTGGAGCGGGCCCTGGAATATCTGGGTTACCGCGTGGTTGGGCGAAAACGTCTCAGGAATACCCGCACAATCGAGGGCCTGTTCACGTCTTGCTGTGAACTGGTGCCGAGATACAATGCCTTTCAGGATAACCCTTGGCCCATCTTCTACAAGGAACTCGACGCCAAGTACCCCGGTAGCAAATTTATCCTGACCCACCGACCAGCCGAGGCCTGGCTTCGCAGCCAGGTGAAGCACTTTGGCAGGAAGTGTTCACGCATGAGGGAGTTGATCTATGGGGTCGGTTGTCCCGAAGGCCACGAATCCATCTTTCTCGATCGGTACCAGCAGCACAATGCGGAGGTCAGGGCGTACTTCAGGCACCGGCCCTCGGATCTGCTGGAGATTGACCTCACTGCCGGCGAGGGCTGGGACAAGCTCTGCCCTTTCCTGGGGCACCCTGTTCCCAGCGTCCCCTTCCCACGTTCCAACACGGCCCAGGACCGTCAACAACGCATCGAGCTCCGTAGCCTCACAGACGCTGCTCCACCTCGCCAGACGTAAACGCCTGGACCACCTGCCTCAGGCCGTCCTGGAGAGAAATTCTGGGCTGCCAGCCGAGCTGGGTCAGGCGGCTCACATCCAGCCATTTCCGAGGGGTGCCATCCGGCTTGCTGGTGTCCCATTGGATCTCTCCTCCGTACCCCACGGCATCCGCAACGAGTCCGGCGAGTTCCGCGATGGTGAGATCAGTGCCGCTGCCGACGTTGAGAAACGTGAGGGGTTGACCATCCGTCCGGCGTGGCGAGTCCGCCTGGCTGGGATCCCAGCAACGCAGGCAGTGCACGGCGGCATCCGCCAGATCGTCCACGTGGAGGAACTCACGCCTGGGCGTTCCTGATCCCCAGCACGTCAGGGAAGACATTCCCCGCATCTTGGCTTCGTGGAAACGGCGGATCAGGGCTGGGAGTACATGACTGTTCTGCGGATGGTAGTTATCACCGGGGCCGTAGAGGTTGGTTGGCATCAGACTGATGGCGTCAAAGCCGTGTTGCTGGCGCAGCGCCTCACAGAGCTTGATGCCAGTGATCTTTGCAATGGCATACCACTCGTTGGTGGGTTCAAGCCCACCCTGCAAGAGTTCCTCCTCCCTGATGGGCTGGGTCGCGAACTTTGGATAAATACAACTGCTGCCCAGAAAGAGCAGCCGGCGTGCAGAACAACGCCAGGCACTCTCGATCACATTGTTCTGGATCTTGAGGTTCTCCAGCAGAAAATCAGCGGGGTAGGTTGCATTGGCCAGGATTCCCCCCACCTTGGCTGCCGCCAGCACCACAACATCGGGGCGCTGGTGGCTGAACCAGCTGCCCACAGCCGCCGAATCGGTGAGGTCGAGCTCCGACCGCGTAACGGTCAGCAGGTTGCCATAGCCCTGGCGCAACAACGAACGGCAGATGGCGCTGCCGGCCATGCCGCGATGGCCGGCGACGAAGATCCGATCGCTCGGCTGGATCAATGGCCGGAGCGACTCCATCACGGTCATCAGAGCCTCCCTCCAGAGTTGCGCGGCGAGAGGTTGGTCGGAGGGTTCTCCATCGATCCGACCACCGCAAAGCCTTCGCGCCGCAGTGTTGCCTCTTTGGCGGCCTCCAGCTGGTCCGCCTGAACCATCTCCTGCACCAGTTCCTCCAGCGTGGTGGTGGGAGTCCATCCCAGTTTTTCGCGAGCGCGGCTGGGATCACCCAGAAGTGTTTCAACTTCAGCTGGGCGGAAATAGCGTGGATCGATCCGCACCACGACCTCACCGGTATCCACCCGGCGACCCACTTCCTCCACGCCATGGCCCTGCCATTCCAGCGCGGCACCGTGGTCATTCCGATGCCAGCCCAGGGCGACCGCGGCCAGCTCGATGAAGCGGCGCACACTTTCCTGACGCCCTGTGGCGATGACAAAGTCCTCCGGCGGTCCAGCCTGCTGCAGCATCCGCCATTGCATTTCCACATAGTCGCGGGCATGGCCCCAATCCCTGAGGGAATCCAGATTGCCCATGAACAGGCACTGTTCAAGGCCTGCATCAATACGTGCCAAGCCGCGGGTGATCTTCCGCGTCACGAAAGTTTCACCGCGTCGCGGTGACTCATGGTTGAAGAGAATACCGTTGCAAGCATACATTCCATAGGCTTCACGATAATTCACTGTGATCCAGTACGCATAGAGCTTGGCAACGCCATAGGGACTGCGGGGATAGAACGGCGTGCTTTCCCTCTGCGGTGTCTCCTGCACCAGACCGTAGAGCTCACTGGTGCTGGCTTGGTAGATCCGCGTTCTCTCGGTGAGACCGAGGATCCTCACCGCTTCAAGAAGGCGCAGTGTGCCCAGGGCATCGCTGTTGGCCGTGTACTCCGGGCTTTCGAAACTGACCTGCACGTGGCTCTGGGCGCCCAGGTTATAGATCTCATCAGGCTGCACCTGCTGCACGATCCGGATCAGGTTCGTGCTGTCGGTGAGGTCGCCATAGTGCAGCACAAGCCGCGGATTCTGGTCGTGGGGATCCTGATAGAGGTGATCGATCCGATCGGTGTTGAAGCTGCTGGCCCGCCGCTTGATGCCGTGCACCACATAGCCCTTCTCCAGCAGCAGTTCCGCCAGGTAGCTGCCGTCCTGCCCGGTGATGCCAGTGATCAAGGCTGTTTTGGTCATCCTGGACTCCTGGTGGCAGAGCGCGATGTCGTTGGGGCTGGATCCCAGCCGCATTGTGACCCAGAGGGCGCAGGCTCCCAGCCTCAGGGGCTGACGGCGGGACGGACGACCAAGATGGTCCGACCCCCATGGAACCTCCGTGAGCGCAGTACGGATCGCCACTCCCCCGGGCTCAAGCGGGCCCGTTGTCGCACCGGCGGTGGAGCGGCTGGTCGCGGCTTTTCAGGATGCCGATCTCCCGGTTCAGCTGGTGCCGGACTGGGATCCGGGCCACGGTGGAGATGGACCGTTGCTGATGCTCTATCCGCCGCCGGACCAGGCCCTTGGTCCGGCTCTGCTGGAGGGCCCCGACGGCCTGGCGGGCCGGTACCGTCTCCTGCTGGAGCGGCTCGACGATCCGGGCCTGGCGCTCGCCGCGCAGCCGCTGCGGCTGGTGAACCTGGCCCTGTCCTCCCCGCCCCGGCTGATCGGCTGGTGCGTGGGTCAGCTCCAGCGGGACCTTGAGCCTGGGGAGAGCCAGCGGCCACTGCCAGCCCATCCGGGGGAGCCGGAGCTGGCACAACCGCCCGACCTCTGGTTCCAACCGCAGCCCGAACCGCTCGCGGCCCGGATCGTGCTGGAGCTGCTCGCCGCCGATCCCGGTGTGCTGCCGGCCTATCTGGCCCTGGAGGAGCACCCGCTGGCCGCCAGCGCCGAGGGCAGGGATGCCGACTTCGCCTACCCGGAGCGGCTGCAGGCGGCGGCGGCCATGGAGCAGCTGCTGCTGCAACACCAGGCGATGGCCGGCACGACAGCCGATCTGCGGCAACTGGGACGCGAGCTGGGGGCCGCCCGGGCGGAGCTGATCGATGCGGCCTGGATCCGGCAGCAGTTGAGCGATCAGCTCCAGGGATTGCAGGCCGCACTGGTGCAGCTGGATGACTGCCGGGAGGAGCTGAGGCAATTGCAGCAGCAGCTCGATGCCGAGCAGCTCCGCCAGGCGGAGCTGCAGGCCAACCAGCTGATGATCCAGTCCAGCCTGGAGCAGGCGGTGCAGTTCTCCCGCAGTCAGGGCGCCATGCAGGCTGCCGCCTCGCAGGTGATCAGCGCACTGGCCCGGCAGCTGGGTCGGTTCCCCCAGGGCTGACCACGGGCCGCGGGGACCGCAGCCAGGCCGGCCGGTCGGGGCGGTCGTTGGGCAGGTAGCCGACCAGGGTGAGGCCGTCGTCCGCCAGAGCCCGCTCCAGTGAGCCGGAGTCGGTCCGGGGCCAGCGGGCCAGCAGACGGCTGCGGTTCGCTTCGATGAACCGGTAGCGCCCAGGACTGGATCCTTCGGGATGGATGGCACGGCTGGCGGCAGCCACGGCACAGCAGCCGCCGAAGCGTTGCCGCAGTCGCAGGCAGAGGTCCGTGTCCTCCTGGCCATTGAGGTACCCCACATCGAATCCCTGCACGGCTGCGAATTCCTCCGCACGCACGAGCACACAGGCAGCGGTGACCGCGGGCACCTCCCGCCCATGCAGCAGCGCAGGGTCCGGGCCAAGCCCCGCATGGAGGGCCAGACCCAGCCGGCTGGCGCCACCGAAGACGATGCCAAGGCACTGCACCGCGCCGGTGGGCGTGATCAGCGCGGGTTGGACGGCACGGCAGTGGGGGTCCTCCAGCCGCTCCAGCAGAGGCTCCAGGGCATCGGCTTCGAGGCGGGCATCACTGTTGAGGAACAGAACCCGCGTTCCCTGGCTGGCGGCGAACCCCAGGTTGCAGCCGAGGGCAAAGCCGAAGTTGCGCGGCTGCGGCAGCACCCGCAGCCGGGGGTCGTGGAGCGGCGCCTCGGCCAGGACAGCGCGGGTGCCGGGATCGGTGTTGCCGTTGTCCACCAGGAGAATCTCGAGGGGAACTCCGGTCTGGATCCCGCGGAGACAGGCCAGACACGCGGCCAGCTCCCCGCCGGCGCCCCACACCGGGATCACGACGGACACCAGCTCCGGCCGGCGGGATCGCTTCCCCTCCTCAACCCAGTCGATCCGGCTCGACTCCTCGAGCAGCAGGGCATGGGTGGTCCTGCGGGCCTCCAGCCAGTGACGCGGAAGATCCGGGAGGGGCAGGGGGGCGCCGACCTCCGGCCCGAGCCGGCGCGGCAACCAGGGCCAGGGGTGCCATGCCTGCAGGCACCGCCGTCCCAGCGTGAGCCGGATGGCACGTTCCAGCCTGGCCTGCGGAGCCTGACGGGGGTTCAGGGCTGCCGGCGGCCGATCAGGTCGCTGCAGCCGGTGCCCGTCGAGGCAGTGCAGCTCCGCTCCCTGATGGAGCGCGTGGCCTGCCGCGTTCGTCGTGAGCCATACCGAGGCATCCCACACCTGCTGGTAGAGCAAGCCGAGACGCAGCATCTCCGGTGTGGCCTCCGTGAGTTCCACCAGGCGGGCGGGGTGGGCGACCACCCAGGCGAGCAGGCCCTCGGGACTGGCATGGGGTGGCCTGGGATTGGACAGCCAGGGGGCCCGCGTGTCCCGCTGCAGCGCATGCAGGGCCTGGCGCGCCCTCAGGCTGCAGAACGGCCGGAGGGCGGTGGAGCCGCTGGCCACCCGCATCAGCTGATGCAGGGCCTGCACCGGTCGCCCGGCCTCCATCAGCCGGGCAGCGCCGATCAGACGCCTGCTGGCCGGTGGCAGCCAGACGAGATCCGGGTTGCGGAACGCGGCCTGGCTGCCCCCTGGATCGCTCATCGAACCTGGGGGCAGTGACGGTGGATCAGCCCAGGGGTGCGCCTGGGCCCAGGCGACGGTCGATCCACGGAGCTGGCGGGGGACGGACTCAGCAAGACGGGGCCGGTTCGGGCTGACGGAGGTGGGAGGGAAAGGAGGTGCGCAGGAAAAGATGTTGGGGGCGCGGGATCCGGCGCCGCCTTGAGCCTGCCCTGCTGGCTGCCATCCTCGCAGGCAGTTTCCTCCCCCTCCCGAGCCAGGCCGGAGCGACGTGCCAGAAGGGGCTGGAACGGGCTGAGGCGTACCCTCCTCGTACTCCCCCGTCCGGGAAGGAGTAGGACGAGACCCCGTGCCTGGCCGGCTGCCGGGCCGACCCGGAGGCTGATCAGGCGGCTGAATCATGAACGAACAGGTCCAGGCCGTCTTCGCCGAGCGCCACGGCATCGATCTCAGCCTGATGCAGGGGCACCGCATTCCCTCCCCCACGGCCCACCGCAAGCGCAACGACCCCTACGGCGTCCATCTCGGGGCCGGCGCCTCGGCGGAACACTTCGACGGGCGGGTCGACGCCCTGAGGATTCACCGCCTGGAGCGCTTCTCCAACAGCCTGGCCCAGCTGTGCCATGCCTCCCACCTGGCCCGACGGCTGGGTGTCCGGGTGCTGGAGGTGCCCGATGCCTGGTACCTGCGCCGTGGCAGCACGCGCCTGCCGGATGGCCTGGTGGTGATCAATGGCACCGACCACTTCCCGCCGGAACACACCCGGCTGGAGGGGCGCTACTTCTACTGCCACACCCTCAGCGGCCTGGCCCATCCGATGGAGGGCTTCCGCAGCCTTCTGCAGCAGCTGCGTCCGGCGATGCACCTGGCCCTCGATGGGGATCCGCTCCCGGATGACCACCTGATGGTGCACATCCGCTGTGGCGACATCTTCGATCGCCACCCGCACCCGGGGTACTACCAGCCGCCACTGGCGTTCTACAGCCTGGTGCTGCAGCAGCGTCCATGGAGCCACGTGCATGTGGTGTTCGAGGATTTCGGCAATCCCGTGGTGCTCGCCCTCAAGCGTCGTTGCGAGGAGCTCGGCCTGGGTGTGAGCCTGCACAGCTGGGGGCTGGAGCAGGACATCGCCTTTCTGGTGCGGGGCCGTCACTTCGTGGCGGGGCGGGGCACCTTCATGCAGGGCGTGGTTGCACTCTCGGCCCAGGCTGAGACGGTCTACAGCTTCTGGCCCTTCGACCCCGGCAACTGCTGGGGGCTCGACGGGGTGCGGAATGTCCTGATCGAGGACAGACAGGGGCGGTATCTCAACAAGATCCGGCCCTGGCGGAATTCACGCCTGCAGCGCGCCCTGATGCTGGCCTACCCCGAGCGCCTGCTGGATCTGCGTCTCGCCTGACGCCGCCGTCGCCGCGGTGGGGTGGCCAGGGCGCGGGCCAGAGCGGTCGAGGAGGCGGTGTCCGGCCAGCCAAGGCCCCACACCTTCAGACCCAGCCGTTCCTGAGCGGCACAGAAACTCGAGGGAACGCCAGGAAGCTGCAGGACGTCAGCCCAGCTCTCCACGGTGGGCTCAAGGCCATGGGGCTGGGCCAGGCGCTCTTCGAGACGTCTGCGGAGTTGCTCGCGCTGCCTGCCCCGCGGGGGCTGCTGCTGGTGCTGCAGGAGCTCCTGGGCAAGGCGCACCCGGCGCAAGCTCCAGGTGGCAGGGCGCTCCTCAGGGGAACGCCACACCGGCGGCGGCAGCGGGGCCCGAAGCGAACCACCGCTGCCGCCCCGGGGGCCGGCGCCACCGAGGGTGTCCAGGGTGTCCCAGGTGGTGGGCAGACGCCCTCCCGGACGGGACGAGTGCCGCACGAAGCGCAGACCGCGGGCCCCGAGCCACTCCAGCAGCGGCTCAAACAGTTGGTCCAGCCGGTAGCGCTGGGCATGCTGCTCCAGCTGCTGGTCCACGTAGTCGTCCAGCGAGCCGCAGAAGCGCAGGGAGATCAGCGCGCGGGCATAGTCCCGTGCCAGCTGCTCCCGGCCGTCCAGGAGATGCACCACCACGGCCATTCGGAAACCCATGGCCGCCGTCTGCCTCTGGAGACGCCCGAAGCGGCGCTCCTGAAGCAGTGGATGCACCAGACCGTGGGCGACGGTCCAGACATGATCACCCCGACGCCAGGGCTTCCAGAGCCGGCGGCGCTCCCGCCAGCGCCAGGCCGTCCAGTCATTCCGCAGTGCGGCGGCGAGGAAGGCCTCGCCAGGCTGCAGGCTGATGCCCTGGCCGAGCAGCTGGGGCTGGTTGCAGGCCATTTCCCCGGCCAGTTCCCCCAGCAGGCCGGCATCAAGACCGGTGTGGATCACCAGTTCCCGCATCTCTGCGAAGGGTCGCGCCACGGCCTTGCCCAGGGTGGCTGCAGCCTACGGGTGGGGATGTCTGGCAGGCTGGCCCTCGGATGCAGGCAGGCTCGGCATTGGCTATCCAGGCTCTGGCCACACCGCTCCACGGTCTGATCGAACTGCGGTCCGCCGCCTTCACCGATGGGCGCGGCAGTTTCCACAACGTCTTCCGCCGCGAGGACTACGCCCCCTGGTGGGGGGAGCGTCCGGTCCACCAGATCAACATCAGCTGCACCAAGCGGGTCGGAGCCATCCGCGGACTCCACACCCAGCTGGGACCGACTCCTGAGGCGAAGCTGGTGCGCTGTCTGCGGGGCCGCGTGTTCGACGTAGCCGTGGATCTCCGCGAGGACTCACCCAGCCGGGGGCGATGGCACGCCCTGGAACTGAGCCCCCAGGACGGCAATGCCTGGCTGATTCCTGAAGGATGCCTGCATGGTTTTCAGGTGCTCGAGCCGGGCAGCCAGCTGCTCTATGTGCACTCGGCGCCTTACCGGCCAGAGGATCAGGTGGGTGTGGTGTGGAATGATCCATACCTCGCCATCGGGTGGCCCCTGCCGGCGGTCGACCTCAGTCGACGCGACGAGCAGCTGCCCCGTCTGGCCGCCCTGTGCCCCCCGCTTCACTGGTTGTGACCCATCACCGCTGCCGCCACTGCCAGACCCCACTGGAGCAGGAGGTGATCGATCTGGGCCACCAGCCACCCAGCAATGCCTACCTCACCGCCCAGCAACTGGCTGAGCCTGAAATCACCTATCCGCTCAAGGTGTATGTCTGCACCAACTGCTGGCTGGTTCAGTTGCCGGCCCACGCAGCCGCCGAGGAGCTGTTCACTCCAGACTACGCTTACTTCTCCAGCACCTCCAGCAGCTGGTGTGCGCATGCTGAGCGCTATGTGACCACCACGAGCGAGCGGTTGGGACTGGGCGCTGACAGCCTTGTGGTTGAGCTCGCCAGCAATGACGGCTACCTGCTGCAGTATGTCCTGGCACGGGGCATTCCTTGCCTCGGCATCGATCCCACAACGGCAGCGTCCGCTGTTGCACGGCAGAAGGGGATTGCAACGATTGAGCGGTTCTTTGGCCTGGCCCTGGCGGAGGAGCTCGTGGAAGAGGGTCGCAGGGCCGATCTGATCGTGGCCAACAATGTGCTGGCCCACGTGCCGGATATCAATGACTTTCTGGCAGGAATGACAGTCCTGCTCAAGCCGACAGGGCAGGTTTCGGTGGAGTTCCCACACCTTCTTTCCTTGCTTCAAGGTAACCAGTTCGACACGATCTACCACGAGCACTACAGCTATATCAGTCTGGGGGTGCTGCAACGGATCGCAAACCACGCGGGCCTGATGATTGTGGACGTGGAGAAGCTCAACACCCATGGAGGCAGCCTGCGGGTCTGGATGGCAGCTCGCCAGGGAGATGTCGTCAGCGGGCCGGCGGCATCGGAGCGGATCAAAGCGATCCTGCAGGAGGAGGCGGACGCCGAGCTGAACTCACTCAAGGCCTACGCAGGCTTTCAGCAGAGAGCCGAATTGGCCAAGCACAACCTGCTTCGCTTTCTCCTGGACGTGCGGCAACGGGGAGAAAGAGTATTGGGGTATGGGGCAGCGGCCAAGGGCAACACCCTGCTCAACTATGCAGGGGTGAGTGACGATCTGCTTCCGTTTGTGGCCGACAAGGCGCCCAGCAAGATTGGAAGGTTCCTGCCAGGAAGCCATATTCCTGTCATCAGCCCTGAGGAATGGCTGTCACTGAGCCCACACCATGTGCTCGTGCTTCCCTGGAATCTGGCCAAGGAGGTCAAGGCCATGTTTGCCGACCGCCCTGGCCTCCTGTTTCACCGGGCCATACCAAAACTTGAGACGATCTAGGCCGCCGGTACAACCCGTGCGACCAGTTTGCGACGCAGCCGCTCAGCAACTCAGCAGCTGAGCGGCAAGGGAGCTGGGCGGCAAGAACAAAGATGCCCATCTCGCGTGCACCTCAGCCTGGAGAGTTCTCTGGGGAGCTGTCGGGGTACATGGCCTTGCGGAAACAAAGGGGGTAGTCCTTGTCCCGCAGCCACTGACGCCCTGCATGTTCAGCGGCGATGGCCTCCTGCACGGAGAGGGTTTCCTTCCAGGCGCCCGAGCGTCCATCGGTGATGTGGTTGGTGGTGATGAAGGTCTCGACGCGAACCGAACGGTCGCCACTACTCACCAGCAGGGAGCGCTCGCGTTGCTTCTCAGGCGAAGCGGCAGCCACCAGCTGAGCCTGTTTGTCAGGGGACAAGGGAACATCAAGGAACGATGCCAGGTCTTCCACAAGAGCAGGCAGATTATGAACGATGGTCTCGTAGCGACCAATCCAGCAGTGACGACGGTCCTCGAATACGGCGCCGATGTCTATCTCTTCCCGTACAAATTGTGCGGCAATCTCAGGCCCGCGCTCCTCACTTCCAAACAGGAAGCGATTCTTTCTCCAAGCCGATGCCAAGGCATCGCGAACATCCCGATAGGTATACAGATAGCGCGCACCCTGGTCAGGCAGAGCACGGCGCAGCACACGACGCGGGATGTGGACCTTGGCCAGCCAGGTGTGGTGGGGGTCGCTGGCCCTCGCCTGCATTTCCTCCACGGAACCACCCAGGCCATTGCTGCTGATCGTGAGTGGGCCAACATCACACAGGAGACCTTTCGCCATCTGGGCAACGAGGGTCGAGCCTGATCGATGCATGCCGCAGACGACAACGAGCATGGATAATGTGCCGAAGATAAGTTAAGCGATCATAACCCACCAGGGCGAGGCGATTTCCAGCTCAGGAGAATGAGAGGTCAGTGATCACAGAATCAAGGCAGAATACGCTCATAGCCATAGACTTCAAAGTCATTCGCATACAACTTATTCACACGCTGAATACTGCGGGAACTTTGGAGTATTCCAGGATCCAAGGCCTTTAGAGCGGCTACGCGGTGGGCCAGTCTAGGGGCAGGAAGACGCAGCCTTTCAGCGATATCAACAACAGCGTCCTGAAGATCCTCGAAGCGGTAGACCTTATCCAGAGATTCAGTTAAAATGTTTCCATAGACACTATGGGGGCGGTAGGGGCGCTCACAGAAAGAATCAAGTTCCAAGAGCTCATTGTACCGATAAAAACGTAAATCATGTTCAAGGGTCATCGGAGAACCAAAACGGGCTTTGTACTTGCCAAAGTGGATAGCGCCCTTCTTGATGCCCACACCATAGAAACTGCTGTAGCGAGACAAAAGCGAAGCGGAGCGCGTATAGGGTGATCTTACAAAAGTGAACTTGAAATAATCGTCCCAATACACACGATAAAGCCGCCGGGCTTGGATCGACGTTAAATGCTTCTCCTCAGGACTGGCCCTCCATTGAGGATCTGGGCTGAGCCAGTCTTCAATGCTGGTGCCTGCTGTGCGGGGAATATGGATAAAGATGCAGCGGTGCTGGTGAGATATCATGGCCCAAAGAAGATTAGCCTTGCGCAGCAACCTGCTCTACAGCCTTGACAACAGCTTCCACATCAAAACTGTTGCTGCGCTGGAATCCCTCGTCGGCAGATTGACGAACGAGATCAGCAGGATGACAATCGACATAGTAGTCATCAAACTTACAAGCCGCATCAATATTGACCCAGTTTGTACTCAAGGTTCTGGGTCCTGCAAGGAACATGACTTGGCGGGCGACAGGCTGCTCCGGGGAAGACGGAACAAAGGCTTTGAGATTCATGCAAGCCTGGGGGAAGCCAATCACCC
This sequence comes from Cyanobium sp. NIES-981, assembly GCF_900088535.1. NCBI lineage: Bacteria > Bacillati > Cyanobacteriota > Cyanophyceae > Synechococcales > Prochlorococcaceae > Cyanobium > Cyanobium sp. NIES-981. The sequence continues at coordinate 2,620,677 of NZ_LT578417.1, forward strand.
AGTCATACTGGCGGTAGAGCATGAGCTTTTGCTTGAAGTCAAGCTCTTCAGGGCAAATAACATCCACAGCAGGAAGAGTGGATATTCTGCCTACAACTTCACCTTCCCCAACAAATTTAGTCGTTCCAGTGCTTAACTTATGGCGCGACAAATAGGCAACCTTCTGTTTTCTCTTGGTGGAAGCCAACTGATGGCTAAGTTCAGGGCGCAGCGCCGCGAGGCACGCATCATGGAAATCCTTCGTCACGAAACAGCGATCTCGATACAACACACTGCTGGACACGAGGGTCTTCGCTCGGATGGGGCGTCGGACCAGGCGCGCCCGCTGACGGATGCCCAGACAGTCCAACCAGTCGGTGATCAGGGTGCGCTCGGCAATCGTCCCACCCCGGCGTAGTCGGTGATAATGGAACCAGACCGGCGCATCATGCTCCCGAAAGAGTCGCAACAGTTGATAGGTTCGGGTCATATCTAGCAGGAGGTGGCCAAAGTGATCAAAAAGGGTACCTCCGTAGAGCACAAGGTCTTTATGAATTGGTTCGGCTCCGACTCCACGCCCCTGGCTTACCTCCATGAGGCGCTCCGCCTGGGGGTAGTAGAAGTGGCGCTCACCGCGCTTGTCGTTGAGCTCTTCAAGGAGCTCACCTTCCCGGTCGACAACGCCGTGACTCATATTCAGCCACCACCTCTTATGGTAATGCTGGTGGCGATTGATATCTAATACGAAAGCATCATTTTCGATGATGATATGGCTTCGTTCAGCGACCCTGGCCTTCCCCCACCAGGATGGATGGCGCTTCTTGGCTTCGCGGATGAGGTTGAAGGCAAGGGACATGCTTCAGGGGCGAAGGGGGCGCCGATTGGTGGGATGGCTCATCATAATTTCCAGTAGTCCAGGGGCTTGCCGATGTAGCGGAGGAAGAGCTCGGAGTCGGGTCGAATCTGGCGGCTGATCTGCCATTTCATCCACCAGGGCCAGGTTGGCTTCTCCACATAACGTCTCCCCTGCTGCCCCGCCTCATTGACCATCGGCAACGTGGTGCCATCATTCAACAGGGGCTCAACAGGACCACCGACACCAAGGAACTGAAGAACCCGCTCCAGAATTGGTTTCGGGGAGCTGAGAAAGTCTTCAAACGTAAGGCAACATATCTGGTCGTCAGGGAAATAGGTGCGGAACTGGTTGATACGCTCGTAATAGAGAGAACAACCAATCACAAGACGCTTCAACCGTGATGTCTTCAATAGCCGCTCAAAGTCCGCGGTATCAGGATGTTTGCCCTTGATATGACGCCACTGAGAAACGATACGATCCAAGGGGTGTCGCACCATATAGATCAGCTTGACGCTTGGGAGATAGGTGTGGATCAACGCCGCCGTATGTTCGAAGCCAGGCAAGGGGCTGCTGTACATCGTGCTTCCCTCCCCTCTCAATCTGGATTCTGTACCTCCCGAGAAATGATCGGCATACCAGGCCCAGCCTCTGTCGTAATGGCGACCGAAGAACTTAGGCTCCTTAGGCTTGGACATGAAAATATCGGGATGGCGTCCCAGAACCCGCGTCAGGGTGGTTGTGGCTGATTTCGCCGCACCAACCACGATGAAATCAGGAAGAGACTCGGGAGCGATCCTGCTGACAACGGCACGATCAGCCCCTTCCAACCCCCTCTGAATAGCTGACAGCGTCTGCAACAGGCCAGGGTCGTCGTCATGCCTGACCTCACAGGCTGGGTCCCGCCAGGACTGCACAGCCATCAACGCAAGACCGACTGGCTGAGATCGGATTCGGCTGGATCCCGCTCAGCCAAGCGGTCCGACCCAGAGGCTGATTCAGGTTGGTCATGCAACTCAAGCCTTTCCAGGGCCAGCCAGGCACCTTCACCCTGGTTCTTGTGACCTTGCCAGATTTCTGGAATGAAGGAGGCTTTCGGAGCGTGGTCTCTCAACATCCTGAAGAGTAAAGGCCAATCAATATCACCGTCGTTCACCTGAAGGCCTTCACCATCAACCCCTCGGGCATCGGCAAGATGGAGGTGAGCCGTAAGGGGAAGAATCCGCTCAAGAAAACGGTGAAAGGATTGTCCCAAGTGATTGCAAGCCAATTTTGAATGGGATACATCCAGGCAAACGCGGTAACCATACTGCTGACAAAACGACTCGATAAAGTCAGGATCAACAAATAGATTGTGAAACCGCTGTCCCCCAAAGTGCCAGGGGAAAGGTGGCATGGTCTGCGGAATGATTTCGACACCTTCGCTCGTGAGTTTCCCAAGACTATCGACGAGCGCCTCCAACATGGGGCGGCGATCGTCAGGGCACAGGTGCTGATGCGCTGAAAAGCCTCCTACGTTCGTAACCAGGAGAACGTCCTCCGGGCACTCAAAGCGGTCCTTGAGTAGGCGCGCGATCGTGATGACACGCTGCAGCTCACGGATGGAGTGATTGCGGTAATCTTCATCCAGGCTACAGAGGTCCAGTGTATGGTCACCCGAAAAGAGTTCCGGGGCGTGAACAACTAAGCCGAGCGGCACAGGCTCGGGGACAGCCTTATCGAGCGGAATATCGAGATCTTTATAGCTGAGGTGAATCTCCACCAGATCGAGATTGCTGGACTTGCTGAAGAGAGCAAGATCATGATAACGCACTGGCACCCCAAAGGGATTGAAGAAATGATAGTTGCGCGCCTTTACGCTCCCATCACCAAGATCGGATTCAAAGAAGAAGTCTCCCGGTTTCTTATCGCAGTTGAGAGTCTGTCCCAAAAGGTCTTGGAGTCGGTATGGCTGAAGGCCTTGGCCAGGGCTCTGAACACGCACCATGCTTGGCTCAATCCGTGTTCCCCGTGGAATCGAACAGGCGGCCACAAGGCTCTTGGCGAGGATTTCGCGGTTCATCAGTTCGCCCTGACTGATGGCCCGTTCGGCATCGCTGCCCATGGATTCCTCCACGGCCCTGATGGCCTCAACCATGCGCGCAAAGTCGCTGGGGAGAAGGCTCACCTTGTGATCATTCCCCTCCATGCTGGGATCGAGGGTGATGTGCTTCTCCACCACCGTGGCTCCCAAGGCGACAGCGGCGATGGGAACCTCGATACCCCGTTCATGACCTGAATAACCCACCGGCGCATCGGAGAGCTCACGCAGGCGGGCCAGGTAACGCAAGTTGACATCCTTGTAGGGAGTCGGGTAGGTGGAATTGCAGTGCAGCAGCGCGAAAGGGGCGCCCAGCTTGCGCAGATGGCGAATACCACTGCTGATTTCCAGCTCTGTCGCCATTCCCGTGGAGCAGATCAAGGGCTTGCCCGTAGCAGCGATGGCACTGAGCAGGGCATGATTGGTGAAGTCGGCTGAGGCGACTTTGAATGCCTCCATACCCCAGCGATTCAACTTCTCCAGACTACTCAGATCCCAGGGAGTGCACAGAGGAATCATTCCCTTCTGAGCCGTATAGTCGAAGCAGCGATACAAGTCGTCATCACTCAGCTGGAAGCGCTCGAGCAAGTCCAGGGTGTATTGCGTCCCGAGATCTGATGACATGTCATTGCTATCACCAGAGTTCACATAGAGATTCTTCATCTCGCGCATCTGAAACTTCGCACAATCCACGCCAGCCGCAGCCGCTGCGTCGATCAACTGCAATGCCAGGTCGAGGCTGCCATTGTGATTGTTGCCTATTTCAGCAATGAGAAAACTGGACGATCCCTCTCCAATCACACGTCCGGCAATGCGCAGCTCCCGGGCCCCTTCCATGGCGACGGCCGCAATGCGGCCATGGCTGTCCAGCAGGGGAATCAGCTGAATCTGTGGACTGAACAACGGCAGCAGTTCAGCCGGGCTCATCCCGATCAAGCCCGTGCGGCAGCGAGGGTTCATCGCCCGTGTGACGGGAGCGTTCAGATCGATGCTGCTGCAGTCCGCCACCCAACGGCGAAAGTCACCATCGCTCAACACCCCCTGGAGAATCCCACTTTCCGACACCACAAAGATCAGCCGGGACTTGTTGGCGGTGATCTTCGACAGAGCCGTCAGAACCGTGTCTTCGGCAAAGACAACAAATTGGGTGAAGTTGCGCTCGATCTGCATGCGTTACCCTTTCAATGCCGGTGTCTGGTTCAATGCCGGTTAACGGTTCCTCCTTGCCGTAACTTGTCACCCTGAGATTCGCTCCCTCGAGAGTTCTTCCCGCAGCAGACGAATCGCCCCGAGTCCGGGCCAGCCTACAGGCTGAACCTGGGTGTCACCAGAAGCAAGATACGCCGCCAGAGGCGGTTCCGGGCCCGCACGGCGGCGAGCCTGCGCTGGATGTTGCCGTGATCGGGGCGTTGCAGGGCGGCCATCTCCAGAAGCCTGGCCGCTTCCAGGTAGTCCTTGGTGGCAATGGCCTCCTCGGCGTTCAACCGCAGCTGGTTGCTGGAGAGATCGGCCGAGTTCACCACGTAGCCCCGCTGCTGCAGCCCCAGAGCCGGCTCCCTGGGGTCCGGGGCGGCGCACGCGCCCACGGCCCTGGCCTGGATGGCGGAGAAGAGGCTGGCCGGTGAGAAGCTCGGGTCATAGCCCACCCAGCGCAGCCAGTCGGGGTTGCCTTGGCGGTCCACCAGGGCATCGAGATCCTGGACGTCCTCAAGCCTCACCATCAGGTCGGACCCACCGAAGAAGTGGGTGCCCAGGTCGCTGCGGAGGCCGAAGTCCCCCACGAGGAGCGGGGTGCAGCCATGGTCAAGGGCATCGAAGAACGCCGTGGAGGACAGGGTGGCGAACAGCCGGCTCTCCCTCAGCAACTGGGGAAGCGGGCTGTAGGAGAGCACGAGGTTGGGAGGGAAGGCCGGCGTGACACGGGCGAGGGTGTCGCTGATGTGCTCGCCGATGTCATGAAACGTTGCTTCATGGCGGGCCACCCGGGGCTTCATCACGATCCGCCAGTCCGGGAAGCGACGCGCCAGACCCACCAGCAGGGCGACCAGCCGCTCCCGTTCCTCCAGCCGGGCCGGCATCGCCACCTGTTCAGCGAAGACGAGCTGACGCAGCCTGGAGGATGGCGCTGGAGGGGCTGTCACCAGCGATCGGCGCAGTCCCGTGATCACCGTGGCCTGGCCGTGGTACGGGGTAGGCCCCACCATCCGCTCGAAGCGCACCTGGTCCCTCGGGCCGTTGAGGCAGATCAGGTCGTAGCCCAGCCGCCAGGTGACGGCCTCCTCGAAGCGCTCGAGCACCACCCCGTTGAAGCCGCAGAACAGCAGGGCATCGCGGTCCGGGTGCTGCTGGCGCGAGCGGATGTAGGCACTGCGGAACGCGGCGATCTTGCTGCCCGTCAGAAACACGCCGATGCCGCTGTAGCGGCCCAGATCGGCATCCTGGAGCAGAACCCCCATGCTGCGCTCCTGCACGGTGCCCAGGCGATGCATCCGCTGCTTCACCGCCTCGGGGGTTCCCTCGCGGGGTATGAGGTTGATGGTGAGGCGGATGCCGCAGGCAGCGTGGTCCCGCGCCAGGGCTTCGCAGTAGAGCAGCTGGCTGTCGGAATCAGCGATCAGCAGCACCGAGCTCATCGTTCCGCCCCAGCCTGAGGGCCCCGGTCGGCCCTGGCGGCCAGCCAACGGACCAGGGGCCCGGCATCCGGCCGGATGGTCCAGCCCATCTGACGCAACCACTCTGGGTTGGGGGCCGGCAGGTCACGAAGCTCCTCGAGGCTGTCGCAACCGGCCAGCCTGCCCATCAGTCCCGAACCGAACAGCAGGGGGCCGTCCATATCGGTGCGAATGCCGTAGTCACCCAGCAGCAGCAGTGGCAGGCCCAGGGCCAGGGTTTGCCAGAGCAGCGGGCTGCTGATCGTGGCGCAGACCCCCGCGCTCCGGAGGCTCTGCCGCCAGATCTCCGGGGGAGCGGCCCGAAGCGAACGGTGACTGGCACGACCCTGGAGCAAGGCGCTCATGGCCGGTCCATCCTCCTCCGTCCCGGCAGCCGGGGCGGGGTGGCAAAACGGGTCAGCCTGGAGGATCAGCTCCCAGCCGGGGGAGTTCGCGCATAACCGCTCCAGCACGGTGAGCAACCGTTCCCGCGCCCCTGGAGCCGGTGGGAGTCGTTGCTGTTCGAGAAACACGAGCCGTCTCGGCAGGCCATTGGGGTCCGGGGAGGCCTCCGGTGGGGAAGACCCGGATTGGCCCCAAGGTCCCAGCAGCACCGAGGCAGGCGCAGGGTGGCCACTGGTGCGCAACAGGTCGTCGAGTTCCTCCTGCTGGCGGGGCCCGTGCAAGCAGAGCAGATCCACCCCAAGCCTGGGCAGAAGGTCGGCCGTGAGTGCATCCCCCACCAGGGGGGTGGTGGGGCCACTGAAGACAGCCACGGAGCGGCCGCCCCGCAGGGCACACGCCTGGCGCAGGCGCCGCAGGAAGCGTGGCAGGCACTCGGGAGCCGCGAACAGGCCCACGGCGTCCAGATGGGTGAGCAGGTCGCTGACGCTCAGGTCGTCGAGATCGAGCGGGGCTTCCTCGAACACCTCCACACCCCGGTGGCGCAGGGCAGCGGCGAGACGGCCGCAGGCAGAGCTGGCCAGAGCGGTGTCTGCCACCAGCAGCACCCTGATCGGCCTCATCGGCCCCTGACGAAGTTCTCCACCCAGCGCAGCCCCAGCAGCAGATCCCGCAGGTAACGCACCACGTTCTTGCCGCGGTGGGTGGTCTTGAGACGGGAGCGGTTGCCGGCGCTGGTCAGCATCCGGCGACCTCCGTGCCGCAGGGCATAGCGCTGCCATGGCTCCGTTCCCCACCCCGGCGGTCCCGGAGTCAGGCCGGCCACCGCAGCGGAGGGCACCCGGCCCCGTTCGAGCCGTTCAACGAGCGCCTCGATGAAGCGCGCGCTGCCGTCCTGACAGCGGCCATGGCTGTCAAGCCAGGATTCGTCGTGGATCGGGGTGAAGGGATCGTCGATGATCGCCTCGAAGCTGCGCACGGTGTTGGACCCCATGAAGTAGTGGTTCCCCAGGGTTTCATTCACTCCCAGATCCGCCACGATCCGGGTGCTGATGCCCATGGCCATCGACTCCATGGCCGCCGTGGAGGACACGGTGATCGCACAGCCACACTGCCGCAGCAGGGCCAGGCTGGGCTTGTAGTTGATCTGCAGGTTGGGCGACTTCCTCATCAGCTTTTCAATCCGGCTGGCCATCTCCCCATGCCTGCGGTGGAGGGTGCGCTCCACCCCGGACGTCCGCGGCTTGAAGATCACGGTGTGGTCGGGCCAGCGCTTGGCAAGATCGTTGAGACGGTTGCAGATGTAGTGACGCTGGAGGGGGTTGGCCGGAACCGAGGGCTGCTCGAAGAAGACGATCGTCGGCTGGTCCCCACGGCCGCGTCGGCCCGGGTGAAGATTCCAGAGGATGGGCAGCCCGGTGACCACCGCGTTGTCGGAATTGAGCCCCAGAGCACGGCAGGCCTGCACGTAGAGATCCAGATCCACCGGAGAGTTGAGACAGAGCAGGTCCACCCCGGAGCGGTCCATCATCCCTTCGATCTGATGGCGGAACAGGATCCCCGGATAGGCGCTGATGGTGAGGGGCCAGCCCCCGGGCTGGACGTCGGCACGCAACAGCAGCTCCAGTTCACGGGTGCGCTGTCCGTCCAGCCCGAGCACCAGGGCATCGAGATCGGCCAGGCTGGAACGGATCTGACGCAGAGCCTGCCACTCCTGGCGGACGATGGTGACCCTCGCATCGATGCGCTGGATTTCCAGCAACTGGCGGCGGGAGAGCCGCCGGCCCTGCACCTCGAGCAGGTAGAGGGTGGTGCGGGCCTGCTCCCGCCGGCATTGCGACAAGATCGTCATCGCGGTCTTCCCGAAGGAATCGAAGCTGGCGATGGCCGCGATGCGTCGCCCCTCCAGCCTCGTCATCGCGCCGATCCCCCAGGCTGGGCCGGATCCAGCAGTCCGGCCAGCCGCTGGCAGAGCGCCAGATCGTCCGGAGTGTCGATCTCCGGTGCCGGTCCCTCGACCGGCACCGGCAGGAGTGGAGGCACGAACCGGGTTTCCGCTGCCAGGAAGGGACCGGTGCGCAGGGCGTAGATCGCGCCGGTTTCGAGGTAACAGGGAGCGAGATCCTGACGCCGCTGCCGGGGGCGGCTGGCGTCGTGGTTGACCCCGAAGCCCCAGCCTTGGGCATCAAGACCCCAGAGAAAACCGTGCCAGGCCGTGACGGCGAAGGCCATGTTGGCCTTCGAGGCCTGCAGTGCCGCGAGCACGCGGTCGATCTGCCCGCTGGTGGTGAAGGGGGAGGTGCACTGGAGGAAGACGAACAGGGGCGGCAGCGGCCCCGCCTGGCCCAGGTGGTGCAGGGCATGGAGCAGGGCGGACTCCGAGGTGGCCGCATCGCCCGCCAGCGACGGAGGCCGGTGCACCACCTGAGCCCCGGCCGAGGAGGCGGCCTCCGCAATGGCCGTGTCCTCCGTGCTCACCACCGCCCGGTCGATGGTGGAGGCGGCCTTCACCGCCTGGATCGTGCGGCAGATCAGGGGAACGTCCCCCACAGGCTGCAGATTCTTGCCCGGGATGCCCTTGGATCCTCCGCGCGCCGGGATGAGAGCCAGCGGGGGAAGGGCCGGATCGATGCGAATGCCAGGCTGCTCACGAGGTTGGATCTCCGCTTCCATCCCCAGGACCCCGGGGCCCGCACGCTTCGAGAACCTAGCAGCGCTCATCGGGAAGCCAGGCCCGTAGACGGGCCCGCGCCTGGGCGAGGCGGAAGCACAGCGGAGGCGGGAGTTCGAGGCCCAGCACCTCGAGCCAGCGCGGGGGCATCGCCGGGGAACGGCGGGGCAGGGCACCGTCCCGCAGCAGCCCCAGTTCCTCCACGGCCCGCTCCGGCGTGGTGTAGGCGCCGGAAACCAGGCTCAGGTAGACGGGGTAATGGATCAGCGCGGCGTAGACCAGATCGTCGAGCTGCAGCTGACGCCCCCGTCGAGAACACTGCAGCTGATCGACGCTGAGGCCCCAGCCCGCATAGAACGGCAGGCCCCAGGTGGTCACCGGGATCCCCCGCAGAAGGGCCTCGAATCCGGTGATGGACGTGCGCACATGCACACCGTCCACCTCCTCGAGCAAGACCTCCATCGGCGCCTCAGCCAGCACCAGGTCGCAGTGGTGGCGGGCATCGCGCTCCCCGGGGCCGGGGCGCTGACGCCCGGAGACCACGTCCGGGTGGGGCTTGTAGATCAGGAAGGCGTCGGGATGGGCAGCGCGAACGGCGCACAGCAGCGCAAGGTTGCTGTGCACGCTGGCATCGGCCGGCACGCCATAGCGGATCGACAGATCGACCTCCACCTGGCCGGGCACCAGGAGCACGGAGCGTCCCGCCAGATGGGCAGGACGCTGCCACCGCGGCGCTCGCAGGTTGTACTTGGTGAGGCGTGAGGCCACGATCCGCTGCCGCAGGGCCGCCGCACGCCGTCGTTCTGCCTCCGTGAACGGGTGTGTGGCCAGATAGGTCTCCAGATCGCTGGGAGCCGAGGCGTCGTAGTAGATGCCGCTGTGGTCCACCACCCAGGAGATCGGTGGTACCCAGCGCAGCCACCAGCCCTGGCCCACGGAGCGGAGGAAACCGTCCTCGGCGTGGATCAGGGGCACCCCAGCCTGGCGCAGTCCTCTTCCCACGCGGTTGCCCCACACCAGGGCGCGGCCATGTTGGGCCCGCCCCGGCGGGGCGTGAAAGCCCCGGAAGCGAAGCCGCCGAGGGGTCAACCCCCGCTGGAAACGGCGCACGGCATTGCGCTTCCAGCCGGCGATGCCGAACACCTCCAGGTTGCGCGGCACGGCCGCCCGCTGACGGCGCTGGAAACCCACCTGGGCGATCAACCGTTCGGGGGTGCTGATCTGCCCGGTTTCGGGGTCCAGGTAGCGGCCGTACCCCACAAGGCAACTGTGCACCAGGGTGTCCAGATCGGTGTCGCCCCGGCGGGCTCCATGCTCCGGAGCAGCGAGCCGGTCGCAGGTGAGTCCCCACCCTGCGTAGAACGGCATTCCGAAGCAGTGCACGGGCTTGCCCCAGATCAGGGCCTCGAACCCCATCTGGGAGGTCACCACGTACACCGCAGTGGCCGCTTCGAGCAGGCCGACAGGATGGCCGCCATCGATGCAGGCATGGACGCGGGGGTGCCGAAACAGTTCCGGGGAGAAATGCCCCTGACGCCCCCCGCCCACCACGGCGGGGTGGGTCTTGATCACGATCGTGTGGTCCGGAAAGTCGTCCAGCGCCGCGGCCACCATGGCCTGGAAGCTGGCGGCGGTCGCGGATCCGTGCACGATCGCGGCATCATCGGCCACCTGGTCCACCACCAGCACGAAATCCTTCTCCGGTGGTGGCGACTCGGCGGCGGCGTTCACCTTGCTCACCCTGTGGTGGCGCCAGGCGGAGACCAGGTCCCGGGCGCGGAGGCGCTGCGCTGAATCGATCCCCGCGGCGATCAGGGCCTCCAGCCGACTCGGACGGGAGCTGTCGTAGTGAATGCCGCGATCATCCAGGACAATTCCCAGCGGAGGTGCACCGGGCCCCGGATCCACCGAACGGAGGAAGGCATCCTCCGCGCGCCAGAGGGGGAGGTGGTGGTGGCGGGCGAACCGTTCCCCCCAGCGTCCGCTGGGTCGACGCCCCCAGACGAGCAGGGCGTCAACGGCCTGGTGGGAACAAGCCCTGCGGCCCAGCACCAGACGGGCAGGGCTCAGCAGCGACTCCAGGGTGCTGTGGGCGAGAACGAGTGGATCGGGGATGCCGAGCACCAGGTCTGCCGCTGACCCCGAAAGCAGAGAAGGCAGGGTGGGGGGAGGTGCCTGCGGCGGGCTGTTCCCCATACCTGGCCCTGTCCCCGCATGCTGGCCGAATCCTAGGCCTCCGCACCTTCCGCGCTGCCGGAGGGCGCATCACCACTGGGATTGCCCCCGGCCCGTGGGAGGATGGCGCCAGGGCCGCAGGTGTGGCATTGGCCAGCGTTCAGGTGCAGATCGAAGGTCCCGTCCTGCTGCTGATGGGTCCCATCGGTCTGTTCTTCTCAAGGCTCTGGCACTACCTGGATGATTCGGGGGTGCCGGCCTACAAGATTTCCTACCCCCTGCACGAATTCGGCTTTCCACATCGCGCCAGAATTCCATTCCGCGGCTCCATGCAGGAATGGCCGGAATTCCTTCGTGATGTGATTCAGAAGCAGGGGATTCGCCATCTGTTTATGTATGGCGACTTCATCGACCCCCATCGCCTCGCCATCGAAGTCGCCAAAGAGATGGGGATCGACGCCTATGTATTTGAGCTGGGCTATGTCCGCCCAAACTACGTCACTCTCGAGCGCGATCGCGTCAACTGTCGATCAAATCTCAACCAGCCGGTGGAGTTCTACGAGGCACTGCCACCGGTTTCCAGCCTGCCCCAGGCACGGCTGGATCCCGGTTGGCGATGGCGCAAAGTATGGAAGGCTCCCACCTTCATCCAGCATGCCTTCACCCGCTACAGAATCATCGAAGGCGAGCATAAACTTCAGCCATCGCCAAGATTCCTGTGGTGCCAGGTGCGGGGATCAGTCCGCTATTGGATGTACCGACTGGAGGAGCGAAAACTCAAGCGCCTCCTGGTGGAGAACCTCTCATTTTTCCTGGCCATCCTTCAGGTTTCAAGCGACTCCCAGATCACGATGGGGTCAGGATTCCGTGGGATGCACGACTTCATCGAAACCGTGGTGGTTTCGTTCGCCGCCAATGCCCATCCATCGGATCATCTCGCCTTCAAACACCACCCTCGCGACCGGGGCTACAACAACTACAAAGCCCTGATTCGCCTTCTGGCTGAGCGCGAAGGTGTCACCGGTAGAGTCCACTATTTCCATGACGCGCCCCTCAGCGCCTTCATTCGCACGTGCCGTGGCGTCGTCACGGTGAACAGCACAGTTGGGCTTCAGGCCCTCTTTCATGCCGCACCCACCAAGGTGCTGGGTGAAACCTTCTACAACCTGCGGGGCCTCACGGATCAACAGCCCCTGGATGGTTTCTGGGCTTCGCCCCAGCCCAGCAGCAGGCCGCTGTTCTACCGGTTCTACCACCATCTGGTCACCACCACGCAGATCAACGGGAACTTCGATGGCGAGTTCCCCTTCCGGAACACCTTTCCTGTTTCACCCACCGCCCGTTCGAGTTCATTCCCACTCGCGAGCGCCGCTCCTCGGTTCGAGAAGTGGGTGATTCCATTCAGAGTGAGCTACCGCCTGCTCTGTTTTGTCGCGATGTACATCGCCTATGGCCTGGAGCTGCTGGCGCTCAGTCTGGGAATGCGCCGCGCGGCCAAGCGCCTGCTCACCAGCGTTTCACGCTTCGGGCTCCGGGCTCTCGGCATTGATGTGATTGTTGATGACAGTCTGGTCCAGGCGGGTGATGCTCAGAGACGGGTACACATCTGGAACCACAACAGCCCTTTCGATGTTTTTGCCATTCAGGCTTATCTGAGCATGCCGGCTGTCACGACTTCCGGACTCCACCTCAATCGTCTGCTGCCGTTTTTCAACCGGTCAGCGAGCAATGCAGGACACGTGCTGCTCGACCACCGGCAACCTGATCAGCGACGCAGCAGCCTCTGGAAAGCCTCCCAGGTTCTGGAACAGCACGGTCAGCTGATGATTGCCCCGAATGGATCCCTGCGCACCTCGATACTGCAGCGAGCCTCCGCCAGCGCCTTCCTGCTGGCCAGGCGCCATCAGGCCATCGTGGTGCCCTGGTGGTTTGAATACCGGGGGCTGGAAGGAATCGACGCCGCCACGCTCTACAAGCCGCTCCGGCTGCTGGGCCAGCGGTTGTGCGCCCCGAGGGCTGTGCTGCACTGTCGTCAGGGGCGTGCCGAGGATTTACGCCTTGGCCCCGGCGAAAGCAACCGGGATGGCTTCTCGCGGCGGGTGATCGCTTACTACGCCCAGGATGCGGCCGGTTGGGCGGACTCCCACCAGAGCGTCGCTTCCTGACGTCGCTGTCTCTGTCGCAGGGACGGCGACTGATCACGGCCACTGATGACAGGGAGTGAAGACAGGGAGTGACGCGAGGGAGGAGTGACAGGAACTCAGCTGCCCTGAAGCACCAGCGAGATGTTGTGCCCACCGAAGCCGAAGGCATTCTTCAGCACCGTGCGCCGCTCCTGAGGCACCGTCAGGGGCACAGGCTGATCAGTCACGAGATGGAGCTGGATCGCCGGATCGATGGGCTCGGCGTTGACGCTCACCGGAACGAGGCCGGCACGCAGGGAACGGATCGCCATGATCACCTCGACCGCGCCCGCGCCGCCCAGCATGTGGCCGAACTGGCCCTTCGGTGCCGTGACCGGAATGTCAGCATGGGTTGCTCCAAGCAGGTGCTCGATGGCGCTGGCTTCCGCCAGGTCGCCCATCGTGGTGCCGGTGGCATGGGCCTGTATGAAGCTGAGGTCGCCAAGGCTCAGACCGCTGCGATCCAGGGCCTGTCGCATGGCCGCACTGGCCTGGGTACCTCGGGGATCGGGGGTCACCATGTGGTGCGCATCCGCCGTGCTGCCCGCATCGAGCAGGAAGGCCTCACAGGAGGCGCCACGACTGCGTGCATCCCCCTCCCGCTCGAGCACCACCATGCCGGCGCCCTCGGCGATCACGAAACCATCACGGTCACGGCCGTAGGGACTGGACGCCAGGTGGGGGGTGTCGTTCCGGGTGGACAGCGCCCGCATGGCACTGAAGCCGGCCAGACCCAACGGGTTCACCGGGGCCTCCGATCCTCCGGCGATCACGACGTCCGCCCGATCATCCCGCAGCAGCAGCAGTCCCCAGAGCAAGGCTTCGGCGGAGGAGGCGCAGGCGGAGACCGGCGTGTGGGCGCCGGCATGCGCTCCCAGGGCGATGCTGATCTGGCCGGCGGCCGCGTTGGGGATCAGCATGGGCACGGTCACGGGATTGACCCGGGATGCTCCGCGCTCCAGCAGGGTGCGGTACTGCTGTCCCATGGTCTCCAGGCCTCCGATGCCGCATCCCACCACCACGGCGACCCGGCGTTCCTCGGCGGGAATGGCCTGCGGGAGAGCCGACTGCTGCCAGGCTTCCAGGGCCGCGAGCAGGGCCAGCTGGGAACAGCGGTCCAGCCGGCGTCTCTGCAGAGGCTCCAGAGCCACGGTGGGATCGCCGGGGATGACACCCGCCAGGCGTGAGGGGAGGGACACGGCCCACTCCTGCTCGAGCCGACGGATGCCCGACTGGCCGGCCCGGTAGCGGTCCCAGCAGGTCTCGACTCCGCATCCGAGGGGGGACACCACTCCCATGCCCGTGATGGCGATCCTCTCCTTCGGCACGGGACTGTTCAGGCTCGTCGGGGAACGCCATCAAACCTAGGCTCCGGCAAGGCTCCGGCTCCGCGGCTGGCTTCTGGATGGAGTCAGCTCGGATTCTCCCTCTGTTCGATGTAGGTCACGATATCGCGAACCGTCTTGAAGGTGAGCAAATCCTTTTCTTCTATTTTGATGCCCATTGTCTCATCAGCTTCAATCAGGATTTCATAAAAACCGAGCGAATCAACCCCCACATCCTCGATGATCAAGGCGTCCAAGCTGATCGTGTCGGGGTCGGCTCCGGCAATCCTGGCAAGGATGTCTTTCAGTCCACGCAGAATCTCGGCCTGGGTGAGCGGTCGGCGAAGCGCGGGATCACCAGACACGCCAGTGTTGGTCATGCCGTCATCGGCCAAACCGTCCTTGGTCATGCCATCGCCGGTCAAGTCGTCATTGGATTCTGATGGAGTAGCTGGGTCTACCAAGGGACTCAATTATTGCGAGCTGGATGGGACTGAGAGGGTTTCCCCTGACACTTTATCATCGAGTTCTGAGCAGACAGGCTGGCTGAGCCACGATCCCATGGATTCAGATTGCCCCCGAAACCAGGGGAATTGCCTGTACACCGGAGCATGCGGAAAGCCCACAAAGTGCTGAAGGCGACGCGGAGGAACATGGGTAAGGTCGGCCGTCATCAGGATTTCCGTGATCTGGTTGAAGTCCTTGGCGATGGAAATATCATGGGTCTTGGCGCCCATGAGGTTGATATATTGACGAAGCAGTACGGGCAGACGGAAGGCTGGCAGCTGGCGTTGCGCCTCAGCCTCAAGGTGCTGAATGGATTGGCAACCTCCACCGGCATGCAGCTCATCGCCGCGGAAGATTCTGGGGTAGCGCGCCGGCGGCAGATCCGCCACGGGCCCCCTGAAGGGAGGCAACATCAGGGAGCGAAGAAAGAAATCATTGAGAGCGCCTGGATATTGGAAATGATTGTAGGAAACCAAGCCATAGATAGCCGTGTAGCCGGAGGCAACTGCAGCCTGCAAGCCACCTCGAAAAAGTGTCATCAACGAGGCCGGTTGACGCTGAAAGGCTGGTGAGATGGCAACACGGCCTATTTCCAGATGGCTGCCACGAGCCATCAAGCACTTTTTAATTCCCGGATAGACATGCTCCAGATAGGAGGTTGAGGAGCTGTGGGTGAGTCCTGCGTGGCTGGATTGGTGAGATGAGCTCTGGTCCGGGACGAACTGCAACCTGGCAGTTCCTGCCAGGGCGAACGTCGCATCATCCACGAGCACAAAGTGATCGTAATAAGGGTCGCGGCCATCCAGATCTTTATTGTTTCCCGAACCCGAAAGTTTCTGCCTGTATGTGAGCTCGCGAAGCAAGCCGACTTCGTCAGCGAAGTTTTCAAACGTATTGCCCGGTATCAAAAAGAGGGTCAGGCCATAATTTGAAAAGAAGAAGAAGGGCTTGATATCATCAATCAGAACTCGGCTCAGGGGAATCATGGGCAGTCGGGGCTGAGCTCAGGGGTCAGGGGCGTCCCCCAGGAGTCGCGCTGCTGGACGGGCGGGCGCAAGAGACGGTTACGGCCCGTGCCCCGAGCAAGGGCCAGAGGGGGTAACGGCCCAGCGGGGGGAACACCAGCGGGGAGATCAGTGTGTGACAACCCCCCGCCCCGATGCACGTGGGCCGATTGTGACATCCACCTCCCGGCCTGGGACCCAAGACCGGACAGTTTGTGCGTGCGCCTCCACGGCCGCCATGGCCTGGAGAGCAGCGCTGCCGGTTGCTGGGCTGTCACCTGGAAGAGCCTCGCCACCGCCCCTACAGTGAGCCCCCCTGGTCGGGCTGGGCCATCGCGGTCACGGGTCCGGCCCCTTGTGTGACCGCGGGTGTCCGTTGATGATCCAGTTGTTCCCCCTCACCGCGCCGGCCCACTGGCTGGCCCCGCTCCGGGCCGGCCTCTGCGGCGTCCTGGTTGCGCAGACGGCCATGGCGCTGGCACCGCTTCCCGCCCGCTCCCAGCCCCAGTCCTTCCCCATCCCCGGGGATTCCACCACGTCCCCTGGTCCTCTGCCCGAGGACCGGCCGAGGACCAGGCCCGAGACACCGCCCGCGTCCCTGGCCCGTCGCTTCCCCGACAATCCCCAGAACGACGGCTTTCGCTATCGCCTGGCCCCCGGTGACCGGGTGCGGGTGTCCGTCTTCAAGGTTGAAGGCTATGAAGCGGAAACCGAGGTGCTCAGCGATGGCACGGTCAACCTGCCAAGGATTGGATCGGTGAACGTCTGGGGCCTCACCCTCGACGAAGCGAACAAGCGGATCACCCGGCTTTACAGCAGGATTCTCCGCCGCCCCCTGGTCTACATCGACCTGCTCACCCCACGGCCCGTACGGGTCACCATGGTGGGACAGGTGGAGCGGCCAGGCTTCTACACCCTCACCAGGGACCCCTCGACCTCCACGCTCAGGCCCTCAGGCCCCAGTCCGGAGGGCGTGGCGGTGACCACCTCAGGGTGGCCCACCATGGTGGATGCGATCCAGCGGGCTGGAGGCATCACGGCACTCGGGGACCTGTCCAACCTTGTGCTGGTGCGTCGGGGCCACACCCCCTCAGACCCGCCTCGGGAATACCACTTCGACTACCTGAAGGTGCTCATGGAGAACGGCACTGCCGTCAATCCACTGATCTATGACGGCGATACCATTCGGGTCTCCAAGGTCAAGGGTCCCCGCTCCAGCGACGCCCTGATCGCTTCTTCCACATCCAACTTCGCTCCCGACTCCATTGCCGTCAATGTGGTGGGAGAGGTGGTGTCACCGGGCCTCAAGCAGGTGAAGTCGAACACTCCGCTCACCAACGCCGTGCTCGCGGCTGGGGGGCTGGATCCTCAGCGGGCGAACACCACCAATCTGCGGCTGCTTCGTCTGGAAAGTGATGGCACGATCGTTTCCAAGGAAGTGGCGTACGATCCCGCCGCGCCTCTGGGATCCGAGCAAAATCCACCCCTACGCAACGGCGACGTGATCGTGGTGGCCCGGAACGCCTGGACGCGGGCGAACGACCTGCTGGTGCAGGCTGTCACCCCACTCGGCCCCCTGCTCAATGCAGCCTCTCTTTACAACATTCTCGCCCGATAGAGCTTTCCCCGCCCTGAGACTGTTACCGGCCTGAAAGTTTGTTGCTAAAGTGATTCCAAAGTGCCCTGATTGCGCCATTTGTGATCACATGCAGCCATGACGGGAGGCACAATCGCAGCTCCTTGGAGGTGCTCTTCATGGCAGTTCCCCATGGCAGTTGAAGCGTCGCAGGGCCGGAGCGGCATCCCGCACCGGTCTCAGCCGCGCCCTGGAGATGTCCCCGTGTTCAGGATTCCTGCACAGCACTGAAGAATCTCCCCAGCCCTGTGCTCGAATCTGTGGTGTCCAGCCACATGGCGGGAGAGCTGCTGCAGCAGGCCCACACGATCGCGGCAACGGTGCACGGCGGCCAAGGTCGCCTGCGGATCGTCCTTGGGACCATGCACCAGCACGGCGGGGCTCAGCTCCCCGGGACATCCCGGTGCGCCATCGGTGATCACCGGAACGCCGCAGGCCAGCACGTCAAACACCCGGTTATTGAGATAGCCGAAATCCCGCATCGCCGTGTGGTGGTCGTTGAGAACGGCCAGACTGCGTGCATAGAGGTCAGGCAACTCATGGTTGCTGATGCTGCTCCTCTCAGCCCGGATGCCGTACACCTCCCAGCCTGCTCCGATCACCGTCAGGGGCAGGCCGCTGCGGGCGAAGGCCAGCACCAGGGGCCGGGCCACTCCCCGGGTGTTGCCCACGAAGAGCAACCCCCGGCAAGGTGCCTGCGGAGGGCCGAGCTGCTGGAAGTCGGTGGCCTGGAGCAACACCGTGGTGGGCCGACCGCTCAGATAGGCCAGGCGCTGCCGGTCCTGGGCTGAAGCCACGAACAGGTGGTCATAGGCCGCCAGCTCCTGCCGACTCACATCCAGTGGCCAGCTGATCTGCCAGAGCAGGAGGCTCTGGTAGGGGGCCTGCTCCAACCAGGCCGGAAGGGGGCGGAACTTGCCGCGCAGCACCAACAGCGCGGTTTCCGGTGGAGGGGCAGGGGCAGTTGTGTAGGTATCTCGAAAGAGCAACCGCGTCGCGACACCGAAGCTGCGGAACGCCCGCTGCAGGCTCTGGGCGAAGGCCACATCCCCCCAGCCCGCAAACCCGGCGGGATCGCTGGGAGCGGCCACCAGCAAGTCGAGCTGCCTCAAGCGGGAAGCGAAGATGGGATCCCATCCTCGCCCGGACCACCGTTCTGGACATTCACTCCCGCCTGAACCTCCAGGGGCTGATCCAGCGGCTGTACGCGCTGCCGGGCGTGGGCTCGTATGCCTTTGTCCATGGACTGGATCAGCTCTTGCTGGTGTCCAGCCCCGACAGCCCGGAGCACGTTGCCGGGCGGATCCCGAGCCTGATCGTGGTGAGCGGATCGGACGGCTCGCGCGCATGGGACCGCGCGCCGCTGGGGATGATGGCCCTGCTGCCGGTGGAATGGAGCAGGGATCTGGTAGCCGCCGGAGAGGCTCTTGACAGCCCGGAATGGTTGGAACCGTTCGGTTGCCGTCCGCTGAGCCTGGCCAGCCTGGCGTGGGAGGGGATTGGGTCCTCCGCCAGCTCCGCCCTCGCCGACCAGATCCGAACCTATCGCCGGTTGGTGCAGAAGCAGCCGGATCAGGATCCGGAGGCCCCAGCGGAACCCACCCTCGCAGCCTCCCTGGCCTTGCTGCAGCTGGAACGACGGTTGCGCTGCCGGATCGATCCCCGCTCCTGGCCAGCAGGGAGCTGGAGAAATCCCATCGATCCCCGCCCATGGCTCAAGGCCTCAGCTCCGCCGAGCCCGGCTGAGGCTGATCAGCTCGTGGCCATGGTGCATCTGCTGCCCGGGGAGGAGCAGCCACGCTTTGCCCGCCGTCTGGCGCAACAGCTCGGGCTTCTGCTCCGTGGCGGGGTTGGGGAAGACGGTTCAGGGCAAGACGGTTCAGAGCCGCCGGCGGAATGGGTGTGGAGCGTCTGTGAAGCCCTCATCGGCGGCCTCAACACGCGCCAACCGGAGCTGGTGGACATCGGTGACAGGCTTCGACAGGAACACCTCGCTGCCGCCTGCCGGCTGGAGGACCCAGTTCAACGGACGCTCCGCCTGATCCAGGGCATCGATGAAGCCAGCTGTCGGCGCGATCCACAACTGGTCGCCACACTGGCAGCCGCGATCGGTGTGGTGGTGGAGCAGATCGAGCACGCTTCCAGCCGGGGGGACAGCCGGCGCAGGAGGCTGCTGCAACGTCAGCTCAGCGATGCCCTCAGGAGTGTCGGGTCCAACCTCCTGCTGCTTCGGGAGTTGGTGCTGCAGCTCAGCCCTGCCTGTTGCAGCCAGCTGCCGCAACGGCAACCGCCGTCGTCGTGCCTGCTCCTGCTGAAGGGGCTTCTGGTGCTGGATCGGGATCGCGTAGTGGTGCTGCCGGAGGAACAGCAAGGCGCTCTCGTGCAGCTGTTTGAACGCCTGCTGCCACGCGTGTGGTGGCAATCCGATCTCCTGCGTGTGCTGCTGCGGGATCTGCGGCGATTCCGGCTGGATCCAGGCTGGCTGGGCACGCAGGGAGGGGCTGTGCTCGAGGGCATGGTCCGTCTCCATCGGTACCTGGTGCCCCCACCGGAGCCGGGCACTCCTGCCGGGGAGGGGGCCGAACCCGTGAGCCCGAACCCTGAACTGGCCTTGATACGATGGCAGCTGCTGCTGCTGCTGCGGCTGGCGGGCGGGGTGCGTGACCGCACCAACCTGTTGCGCCGCGTACGCGAACTGGAGCCAGGAGGCACCCACCTCTGCTGGCAGGGAAGGAACGAGGGAGCGATTCTGGAGGCTGCCTGCGCCGGGCTCGGTGTCCACACCTCGTCCTTGCTGCGGCTCTGGTCGGCGGCCAGGGGAGTGCCGGAGCTGCTTCCGCTGTTACCGCGGGTCGATGGCGTGGGCGAAGCCTTCGACCGCGTGCTGGAGCACTGGCGGACTTACCGCCAGCAGCTGTCCTCACCCTCGGCCACTGCTCCGATCACCATCGTGATCACCACCTTCAGGCCCGATCTGAAGCGTCTCGGACAGACTCTTGAATCCCTCAGGCTCCAAACCGTGCAGGCCGAGGAGATCCTGGTGGTGGATGACGGCTCCCCTGATGAAGAAGCTCGCGATCTGCAGCAACTGATCGCCCTCCATCGCCACGGCAAGGGGCTGCCGGTCAGGATGATCAGACAGGAACAGAACCGCGGTCAGTACGCCTGCCGGAACCTGGCGATCGCGGCAAGTCGTCAGCGGGTTGTGGCCATTCAGGATGATGACGACCTCTCCCATCCACTGCGGTTGGAACGGCAGTGGCAAGCGCTGCAGGGCGGTGTTCTCGCCTGCTACGCCCAGCATGTGCGGTTGGATGAGGCCACAGGACAACCGCAACCGGATGGGGATGGCGCCCGTGCAGTCGGGGACGGCATCACCACCCTGATGGTGCGACGCGCTACTGCGGCGGAGATGGGAGGCTTCTACCCAGTGCGCTCACGGGGCGACGTGGAATTCAGGAACCGCCTTGTCCGAAGATACGGCCAGGAAGCAGTGGGCTGGCTGGAGCAGCCCCTCTATCTGATGAGAGGAGCACCAACCACGATATCGTCGGGATTTGAATACGGCTGCAGCCTGAGGCTGCCGACGTGGCGAAGACTCATCCAGGAGGGTTATCTGACATGAGCAGCCTGCCGCCTGTGTTGATTGGGATGACATCAATACGTGGCCGGGAAAAGGCACTATGTCGCACCCTGGATACTTTGCTGCGCCAGAGACCACCCCAGGATGGCAGAAGGGTGAGGTTGAATCTCTTCCTTTCGCAGCAACCGTACCTGCTCGATGAAGGGTTTCAATCCGTTCCCAGCTTCATACAGCGTCGGATCGCATGGTCACAAGGTCGCAGGATAGAACTGGAGTGTCATTTTGTAGAGAACGTTGGCCCCTATCGCAAACTGTTGCCTCTAATCGCGCGACTGACAGAGCAACAGAAGGAAAACGACCCGTATCTGGTCACCGCTGACGATGACACTCTTTACCCACAGGACTGGTTGGTGCGACTGCTTGATGCCCAGGACACGCTCCAGTGCGTTGTTGGGTTTCGCGGGCGGAGAATGATGGTGAAGGAGGGAAAGGTTGAACCGTACCATCGCTGGATCAAGCATGATTCATCCCTCACGTCCCCACACCTGCTGACCGTGCCGACAGGTAAAGATGGTATCTGCTACCGCCTAAGCCAACTGCATGCAGCCGTGAGCGATACGGAAGCAGCTCTGAGGCTGGCTGGGCACGCCGACGATCTCTGGTTCAAGCACCACACCCTGAAACTGGGGATACCCAGTGTCTTGCTCAACCCCTCACTAAGCCTGGAGTTTCCGGAACTGACCGCATCCGGCAGGAGGATTCGAGCCAAGAAACCAGAGGTTGCATTGAAGAGCCTGTTCCTCACCATCAATAAGAGTGGAGGAAATGATGCGGTAATGAAACGGCTGACGGATCCAGCCTTCTATCCCCTAGGGGATGAAAGCCAATAGGACAGCAATTGTGAGCTCAGTTACTGAAGCCGCATGCCAGGGGTCGGGGACAACAACAGCAGGGGTCAATCGAGCCACTGAAAGCTGGAGCAGGGGACACGTCGTTCAACAGCTCGGCGCATGGTGTCCAGGCTGGTTCCATGCCACGGCACAAAAGCGCAGCCGCCCTCATCCAGCAAGTCAGGGGCACTGAAGCAGGGGTCCATGAGGATGTAGCGGTAGGTGGAAGGCAAAGGCGCAGGCAGCTGGGTCAGAAGGTGCCGCAGCTCGAAAGGAGCCCAGATGGACAGGGGCTGGCGCTGGTCATGGAACGCCCTCGCAAGAGTGGCCAGTGAGCTGAGCCAATGCTCTGGCCACCTGGGGGAGACTCCCCCATCGAAACCGAACTGGTCAGCACTGTGAAGGATGAGATGGAGGGACAGCGAGGCGCTGTCCATGGGGATCAGGCTGGCAGGATCACAGGCCAGAACCGCTCGCGCCGTGCTGCAGGATGGACCTGCGGACTCCGACGATGAGCCGGTGGCAGCAGTGGTATGGCGATCAAGATAGCTATGGGTATCAAGATATGCTTGATACTGACGCAACAGCTCTGTAGAGAGAAGCTTGCGGTAGTGTCGATGCCATAACCAGTGGTCAGTGATGGACTTGGAGCGGGGCCGGGACAACTGATCACTCAACCAGGGCTTGGGGCCGGCGAAGTGGATCAAAGACAAACCTTCAACGCAACCATCAAGAAACTGGACCACGTATTTAATGTTACAGTTATAATTCACCGGCATCATCTCTAGGGGCTGATCAGCCAAGAGTTGATTCCATACTTTTTGATCAGCAAAGCCATCCAGAAGGGGGCACACTGGGATGGCAGCGGAACGGACCAAGGTATGAACACGATCGAGAAACAAGTCACCGAGTGCCCAGCCTGGTATCGAGATAACTCCGGAGTTGATCACTGGCAAGCCGGTATGCTCGCTGATCAGCCCATAGGGCCTGGCTCCACAATCCATCACTGCCCGGAACGTCTCGCCAGGCGCCCAGAGGGGATCAAGAGCGCCGAGGACAAGCACATCAGAGTCCAGAACAATCACCCTCTCATATCCAGCCAGGGAGAAGGCATAGGTGTTCAGATAACCCAGGAGACCGATTCGAGCGCGATTAGGTGAATCAAGAGGGAGGGCATCAGCCCATGATGGGCTGGGAACATGGAGACAGACCTCGTTGTATATCGACTGGAGTTCCAACAGATGGGTATCCGTCAGAGTACCGTCATGGAAGACAATGCAAGGGCTGGAAAGGTCTGGGTAGATCGCCACAAGTGACAACAACAACCCTTTTAGACCAGGAAGGAAGCGCTCGTTGGCGACGGTCACGAAGGCAACCCGCGGCCCTGGATTGGAAGCACTTGATGACGACCAAGTCCGGGCAGGCCAGCAGACGCGATCTTTTTCAACAGGCTCGTCGATGACGAGACGTCCGTAGGGGGGCAGGAGGGGCTTCTGACGTTCAAGAGCCAGACGCTCAGTGACCACTCGAAGACGGGCTGAGAGGCGGTCTCTCTGTCGTCGCGCAGTATCGCGCTGTTCACGTAGTACGTCGACAAACTGACGGCGCGGCCGACGCGGGAAGAATCTCAATCACACACCCCAGTCACTGTCGACGTGAGATCCCCAACACGAAACTGGCAAGGCCCCAACCCACGAGGAGGAGGGCGACCAGGGAAAGAAGACCCTTCCAGCGCCAATCCAGCGATTGCCCTGAAGGAGTAGCAGGGTTACTGAGCAAGACAAGAAATTTAAGCTGCCTTTGACTTTCAAGTCGACTGTTGTCGGCTGCCAGTTGGGATGCTTTGACAGATGCCTCAGCGAACTCGACTTCGGTATTGAGGTTGCGAAGCTCAGCAAGTTTCTCGTTGTAGTTCTTGGCATCCGGGCCCACAAGCTTGGAGCGCTCTTCGTCAATCTGTTGCCGAAGTTCAGCAATCTGGTCACTCACATAAGACACCTCAGGACTGCTGGGATCGAGGAATTGACGCTTGAGGCGTCCTTCCTCCACTTGCAGATCAACCAGCCTGGCTTCTAAAGCAGAAATGAAAGTACTTGTGGCTTCAGCAGTGGCAGCAGGATTGATTTCTCCTGCTCTATTATTAAAGTCAGCCAGTGCTTGCTGGGCAGCGGCTAGACGCTTACGGGAATTCTCAAGCTCCTGCTCAGCAAAAGTTTGTTGGTTACGGCTGATGTTTTGGTTGGATGTATTGAGGAAGTTTTCGGCTTCGTCCAGAAGAAAACGATTCAGCTTAAAAGCTGTGGCCGGATCCAGACCGGTTGTAGTCAGTTGAATGACGCCCGTCAGGTCTTGCGGAACTACGTTGACCTGGCGGCGGAAGAAAGAGAGTCTTTGGTCGAAAGTTGCATTTTTCTGGAGTCCTGCAAAGATATCAATCCCCTTTCTCGCATAGGTGGTCTCCGGCTTCAACTTGTCAAAAGCGCGTGCCATGACCTCGGGTGAAGTGAGATAGACAGAAAGGAACCGTCCATCCTCCAAAGATCCCAGCATGGTCGGCCCAGCAAGGACACTCCCGAGCAATGACGGGGTGACACTGTTTGGAGCTTGCGGCAGTCTAACGATGAAGTCAGACGTAACCTGATAGCGGTTGCGACCAATGACTCCAAAATAAGCAACACCTCCCAGGAGGATGAGCGCTGCAATCCGCTTGGGACCAGGCACAAGCCAGCGCAAGTGCTCAGGTGAGGGTCGAGGGATTCTCCACCGCTGGGGTGGTGTCTGCTGCTGTCCAGAAGGCTGCGTGCTGGGCTTTTGGACACCAGCATTTGGCAACTCATCGTCAGACAGACCGAAGGTCTTGATCAAACGAATGAACGTGCCAGTGAGGCGACTGGCCACCCCTCCCGCCAACATACCCATTTCCAAAGCGCGAGACTCGGTGCGACCTCGGACGTCCAGCCGCGAGCGACGGGAAGGTCGAGAAGACCGCGACTCTTTGGAGAGCCGTGAGGGGTGAAGACGGTTCATCACAACAATTTTAACATGGTCTGCAAAGTGCCCCACGCAATTCAAACTCTCCCTCGGGGAAAAGCAAGGGCGGAATGGAGTCAGTCCTCATCAGCCAAGAGAAGAGACTCATTGTTACCATATATAAAGAATCCAAACCCGAGCAGAAAGATGGTGGATCCAATTAAGTAAGGAGCGGAAACATCTGGGATGGGGTACTCATGGTTAAAAGCATGGCGAAGAAGTTCAATTCCATGCGCAAGGGGATTCCACAGGATCCAACCGCGGAAGATATTGGGTATTGTACTTATCGAAAAGAAAATACAGGAGGTAAAAAGGAGAAGGCGTCGAATGGCGGTTCTGGCTATGCTCGCTACAAACGGGATCCTATGGCCGATGATGAGTGTAACCAGTCCAACACCGAACGCTAAAAGCGAGAGCATCACGAAGTAAAACACCGCTAGGCCAGGCTCCTCAACAATCGGTTTCCATTCATAAAAGAATGAGCCAAGAATAAAAGCAAGGATTAGAAGAGAGAATACTTGAGTATCAAGAATTGCCGAGCCCAAGAGATAGTCAATAGGCCTGATTCGATTGTAATAGGTCAGTTTCGTGCTTTTCTTGACGCCATTCAGCGCCTTCAGAGCCACCTCAGAAAACATGAAGAAGCCAACAAAGCCGATGGCAGTCCACAAGACAGGATTAATATAGTCAGGCTGCAGTCCGCCTTGACTGCCAAACAGGCGAAAAGACATGAAGATAGCAATAAAGAAAAGGGGTTCAACAAACACACCAACTACACCCATGGGGCCCATGGCAGCGCGCATCTGCAATTCCCGCCTTGCAATAGCATTGACGATACGCAGCTGAAGAAAGAGCTTTTGAATGATCATCAGGAGTATGCTTTCAATTAAAGAAGATTGGTTTTCACAGAATCAGGTGCCTTCGTTTCCCAGGGGTCCTGCGCCAATGGTGCATCACCCAACAAATCATTCATTGTGCTTTCAAGGGAACTCTCAACATCGGAATGTTGTCGCAATGATCGTGATAGAGAGCGATCCTTGCGGGCAGCGCGAACTTCCTTGGCAAGAACAGCACTTTCATCCAAGGAGCCCTGGAAAATAACCTTCCCGTCCTTGAGCACAATGCCTTCAGAGCAATAGTCTCGGGCAAAGGACTGGGAGCCTGAAGCCTCAACAATGACAGTTCTTCCTTCCAAGCGTCTATCCACAAGCCGTTTGACCTGACGCATGAATGGTACTTCTGATCTGCAGTTCCATCCATCCCATCGCATTACAGGATAGATTTCGAATTGGAACGCCAAGGCGAGAGCCAACTTAAGGCGGTCCTTCATGCCTACGGAATACTTTTCAAGAGGCTCATCAAAAAGCTCACCAAGATCACACAGCTGTCGAATAAAGTCAAGTTCTCTGGTGTCGTCCTCGTAGACTCCATACAGCGAGACAAGAAACTCTGCATTGGCCCGAGCAGAGAGCGCTGGCATCAACGGCATGCGAGAGCCAATCACCCACGAGGAGCAGCCTGCGACGAGCAGGTTCCCACTGCTGATGGGCTCGTGGCCAGCGAGACAATTCAAAAAGGCACGGCTGCTTTCCTGGGATCCTGAAAAGACGGCAAGTCGTTTGCCTGGCGGAATGGTGTAGGTGATGTCATCAAGAACTACGTTGGGAGCAGAACCACCAGTTGAGCTTCGCTTGGTCACATTCCTGAAGACAACCGAGCCAGGGGCCAACTCAGAGGATGTCACTGGCACCGTTGGGGGCTTCATCGCGCTCATCATCAGAGACTCGCTCCAACCATCCCAAGGCTCCCAATCGTAACCGGCTCTGGCAGCGTGCTTCAAGTCTTGCCAGGCAAACCAGCAGCACCTGGCGGGCAAGTGCCGTCAACAATGGCCTGGGAAGCCACAGCATCCGATTCGCTGCACAGATCTCGAGACTCGCCGTGGCGCAGGCCATGAGCTGGAGCTGCACGGGTCGGATCGAAGCCCGAAGGCCGAACTGGATGGACTGCTGCGCAAGTGCTGGGGGGAGACCTGGCAGGTGGCAGGAGTCAAGATGGATGGTCAGGGCATCTCCCTGCCACTCCGCTGAGAAAAAGAACTCAGGCTGGACGAGCCAGCGGGCTATGGCGACAGGTCGAGAGGAATAACGAAAGACACCGGAAGGGAGGCGCTGGAGACGAGACCTGCTGAGTAGGGCCGAAAGAACGCGACCTGGATGGCTCACATAGCGTTGGAGTGCAGCGCAATGATGGGTAGACGGTGTCGGATCTGCCAGCGATGGAGGGTTCAACGTCACGGTGCAAGCGCGTGACTCACTCAACTTGACCGTCTCTAGGGTCATGCTGCGGGAGCGGCTTGGCTCTCCAGCTCTGCAACCGGAAAGCGATTGATGGCCCGTTTTGCGGCAGCGGCAGTACGACGAAGCTTCTCACTCACAGCTTCGCAATAAGGCACTTGCGCAAGGATATCCACGGTTCTACGCAGCACCCGCACGATGTCTCCCTCGTCCAAAGACGTATTGGCCACAACCTCGTGCCATGGAGCACCACTTGCCCATGCATGAACAAGACCTGTGAGTTCAGGCTCCCACCAGAGGGGGAGCATGACTCGGCCCCTGTCCTGCTGATGCGCGAGCTCACGCCTCACATCGCGTAGGGAATGCAGCACTTCCTCGACAGGGGCAGGAGGAGACCACGAACACCAGAGATCAGGGCGACTGACTTCCGTGGCAATCGCTTCCATTGTCGCGGCGAGTGCTGGGGGATCTAGATCATCGAGATAACCACTGAGAAGTACCAAGCCAATCCAAAGTTCATTGTCTCCACGAATCGCGCCAATACTTCGACCAATATCTGTCGGCTGGAGGCCATCATCACCTCCCAATGCGCCATAGTATTGAAGAATCTCGATAAGCCTGAGAAAAGTATCCCAGTGACGGTTCGCGCGAGCATGCAGGAGGGATCGACGCTCCTGCAGCTCGGCACGTAGCTCCAACATCCGCCGCCTGTGGCGCTTCAGCCGACGAAGGTCACCCGTGGTATGTACGGGGTGACTCTCAATCTCGTGTTCGAGTTGATGCACCAGCAGGGCTTGATGTTGGACTTCTCCGGCAAGATCATATTGGGGGGTGGTCATATCATGGCGTTGAGCCATGGATGCGACAGCGAGTGCCAGTCCTGCGCTCCTCTCATCACCGTGATGAATCTCACCAACACGCTGGAGATCGGGTATTGGCAAATCAGAATGTTGAAGGCAAGCCAACTCAGCATGAAGACACACCACGGCATTGCAAGGAACGAGAATCCATAAATTGGCAGCAGTCAGGCACAAGAGCCAGGGGAACTGGCCCGATCTCTTCAGCTTCCTCACGATCACGGCAGGAGCAATGGCACCACGGAGCTGGGGGGCCTTAAGGCTGACCAAAGTCCCTTCACTGGCAAAATTCAATGCAAGAGTGAGTTCATGCGCAACTGTCTCCTCGGCTTGGTGCTGCAGGACTCTCAGGAGGCGACGTTCCTCTCGCAATCGGGAACGCATCTTGTCATAGTGTTCGAAGTCTTCCCATGAAACATCAGAGTCACCAGCCTCAAGAATCTGTAACTGAGCCTCAAGATCAGAGATGAGATTTTCGTCTGTCCTGGAGTCCAGAGTGGCCAGGTAGCGGCCAAAACTGCGCTCAACGAGCTCACGTGCCTTGCTCAGGTCATACCGTTGCAAGAGGTTGAGGACCATGCCATAGCTCGGTGTGAACTGGCTGACAAGAGGATCGGCTTCCGCAGTGGCTAGTTCAGCTGCTTCACGAATGCCTTCAAAACGGCTCTGGACTGTGACGACATAGCCTTGCGTATCCAGACCTCTGCGCCCAGCTCGACCGGCCATCTGGAGAAACTCACTACCCATCAAAGGCCGATGACCTCTCTCCGTTCGCTTGGAGAGCGAAGAGATCACAGTTGTTCGCGCAGGCATGTTGATTCCTGCCGCCAGTGTTTCTGTGGCAAAGACAACCTTGACGAGGCCAAGCTGGAACATCTCCTCGATAAACTCCTTCCATGCAGGCAGGACACCGGCATGATGGGAAGCAACGCCGTGAAGCAATGCTGCTACGTGACCTTCGCGAACTGCCTCAGGGGATGACTCAGAAAGCACATTGAGATGATGCTGAACCTGAAGTTGTTCCTCTCGGGACAGCAGACAGACCTTGCCAAGATCGCGAACTGCCTTATCACAGCCACGTCGACTGAAAATAAAGTAGATCGCGGGCAACATATCCCGCTGGGCAAGCTGCTCAACCACAAAAGGGAGGGGAGGAGATTCAGGCTGAGGAGGTTTTGGAGATTTAGACCCTTTTCGCTGAACTCGTTTTGGAGCTCTCCATACCTTGGAGTTTGGGTGGATCCCAGTACGTGACTCATTCAGCAAGGGATGGAGGCCTTTGGCGCTACAGAAACTGAATTCGAGTGGGACGGGTCGGTGCGTACTGAACACAAGTTCAGTGGGACCATGGACGTGATTAAGCCAATCAGTAAGCTGTCCAGCATTGGCCACCGTAGCTGACAGTGCAACCAATTGAATCGATGGCGGACAGTGGATAATCGACTCCTCCCAGACCGTTCCACGCTGGGAGTCATTCATGTAGTGGCATTCATCGAGGACAACAGCCTCAACCTTTGACAAGAGATCGCCAGGGGAGGATTCGGCTCCCGAGTAAAGCATATTCCGGAATATCTCCGTGGTCATTACGACAACTGGGGCCTCACGGTTTACACTCAGATCACCGGTCAAGAGGCCAACGTTCTCATCGCCATATTGGCGTCTAAAATCACGTAGCTTTTGGTTAGACAGGGCTTTGAGCGGCGTCGTGTAGAAGACTTTGTGGCCATGGCTTAGCGCCCTGTGAATAGCATACTCGCCAACAAGTGTCTTACCCGATCCTGTAGGTGCGCTGACGACAACCGAAGACCCGTGATTCAAGGCTTGAATAGCTTCCAGCTGGAAGTCATCCAACTGAAATGGATATAACGATCGCAGATCAATGGAGCTTTCGGACGGGATCATCAAACAACCATCGCAATGACAAGGACTGGCTACGGAGGCCTCTATGGGAAAAGCGGAGGAAAGAATCAGATGTCCAGTCTATGCAGTAGAGTCTAGGGGCTTGGGGTTGGCAACGCACAATGAAAAGACCACTCAATCATTTGGAACAAGAAAGGGAAGCTCTCTTTAAAACGTCATTAGAACTGAACGCAACGGCACAAGAGCTCGCACGTTGCAGACAGAGACTGTCATGGAATCGTGATCATCGCCAAGGTTCTGAAGCATTGAATCACAGGCGTCGAGAGCTGGAAAGCCGACTAAGAAGAGTTCTTTCTAGAATCAGTATGCTGAGCTGATAAGCCAACAACTTTATAGGTAAATGGCGTTGAACCACTTTTGACCTTGAGGTGTCGCCATCCAATCGTTGCGAGATGTTCAGCGAGGGCACGCTTCCCAGCGTAGTGAGCATAGGGTTTTGCGAGCGACTCACCGCTGGAGGTGGAGTGCGCAGCAATTCTCCAGCTATAGGTATTCTTTGCAAGATAGGCTATGCTAAGACCTGCGCCAACACATCTCAAGACAAGATCGTAGTCCTGGGCTCCGTCATATTGAGCTCTGCACCCGCCCAGTTCAGTTAGGAGGTTTCTTCGGAGACAAAGGAGGTGAGTAATGTAGTTATGCTTGTACAGCACCTTGATGTCTAAGTTGTGTTTCCTAATGGGCGAGTGACGACGTAGGCCATGGGCATCGACCTTGTCTTCATCGGTAAACACGACGTCGGCATCTATTGCTTTCAGGATGTTATACAAGTCCTGGAGGGCCATCGGATAGAGCAAGTCATCATGGTCAACCAGGCAAACAAACTCACCACTTGATGCACGCAAGGCATCATTTGTATTGTCAGAAATTCCTGCTGGAACATCAGATACCAGAATCTTCACCTTTCCAGGATTTGCTTCGGCAAAGCGTGAAAGCAGGTTGATGGAGTCGCGCGGTAGACAGCACGCTTTAACCACAAGCTCCCAATGCGGATAACGCTGGTTATCAATAGAACTTAGAAGCTGTTGGAGCATTGTACATGGTGTCTCAAATGCAGGCACAAGAATGGAGAAGAGTGGAGAGGCATCCACAGGAACATCTCGGTAAGAAGCAAGGGCACAAAGAATCGTTGAGAGATACGCAGACGGAGTACTACCTTCAGAAATTGCCATACGATTAGACTCTATAGCTCGACTTCTCCATCCAGGATTCTGACTTATCGATAGGATTGCTGAGGCTGCCGAGTTGTCATCTTCAGGGTCAACAAGGCGTCCACCTAAACCATCACCAAAAGCACGATGAATTGACGTCGCATCCTTGTAGGCGAGAATGGGTGTACCAACGGCCATCGCCTCCAGAACCGAATAAGGATAGGGATCGTGGCGAGAGGAGAGAAAGAATAAGTCAGATGCATGATGATAGACCTCTGTATTCTCTACTTTTCCAGGAAGTATGAGATAAGGATGGGTCTTTCTGTCGAGGTTACTCAACAGACCTTCCGAATATTTTCTCTGGCCTGGACTGGCAGGCTTCGGTCCAATCCAGACAAAATAGATTGGGTTCTCCTTGGCAAGAGCTTGGCACCTCTCATAGGCATGGAGAAAGCGATCAAAGCCTTTCCTTTCCTCAATCTGGCCACACCCAAGCACGACAAACGCATCAGGATGAATTCCTAATAATGTACGAACAGCTGTACGGGCTTGAAATGCGTTCAGACGTGGGAACTTGGCATCGTGAATTGGCTGGGGTAGGATTAGTATGGAGGGGGTATTATTGACGGTAAGTCCACAGAAGTCAAGAGCTTGGTCTCTTACTTCCGATCCGGGAAATACACAGACATCGGCCTCAAGAGAATTTCGAAAGAAGGATTCCGGCCAAACACGATACGATGCAGACTCATGTATTAAGCTGACAACTGGTATGGCTTTTGCTTTTGCCTCAACGACTACATCCGAGCAGACCACTGTGTTGGCAATGACGAGATCAATCCCGCTGGATTGCGCAAAGAGATCACTGTAAAACTCTCTGGACCTACATTCCGATGGAAGAATAATAAAACGCTGGAACTGCCTGAATTCGGACAACAAGTCTCCATTGCCAAGACTCACTATAAAGATTTTATAGCTCTCATCAAGCAATGCTTTGGCCAAGGAAAGGACAACTCTCGGAGCGCCACTATTGGAAAGATCATGTGTGAAGAGAAGTGCACGTCGTTCCCCCGTTCCTTGGCAGAAGTCAAAGAGATCTTGTGCACTTTGGGACAGGTACCTATATTGCCTATTAACAAAGAACCCCGTCGCATACCCCTGAGAATAGGCACAGTATGGGAGTACACGTTCTAGTGCATGCAGAATAGTTCCATCCGTCGGGACAGGCTCTAATGGAATGGGAAGTTTTGTGAGTTCTGATCTGAAGATCGGCTGAAGTGCGTCCGGACGGAACCAAAACATGGTCCCGGATGGATAGGCAAGATCACGGGTGCCATAATAGTGATTGAGCAGATCTGGGGAGAGTGAAAATGCTAGATAGGCAGTGTCAAGAATATTAAGAGACCATCCTGTATTGCACGTCCCCTGCATGGCTGCCGGCGCAAGCATTCCCAAGCCTGGATTGGAATCAAAGATAGCTGCAATCTTTTCGATGTGATGACTTCCATTCAGCATTGCACCGACCAGATAAGAGGCCCAATCAGATGAAAAGTCCTTGTTGAGGTGATGACTCTTCTTAATATGAATCTTGCCGATCAAATCATAGTTCGAAATGAGCGCGTAAGGAAGAGAGAAGAATGGGATGATGTCTCGTCCTAGATTGGGAAAGACAAAGACATGAACACCCATGGGATCTATCTGTGATTCCTTGACAAATTCAAGAATCTCATCGCGCTTCTCGGTGGTATCTGTTGTAATCAGAAGATCGATTAGGCTGGGTTGTCCTGACAGCATCTCCAGCAACCTTGGCAGTACATCCGTATAAAAGATATGAACAACAAGTGCCAAGCGTGAACTATTTCTTGCAGGGCTCTTCTGCTTAGGAAGGGCATAGGCATCAATATCATAGGCATAGGATAGTTCTGGCTTTGTTCCAAAAGTCGCAGCAAGATCAGTAGGTATAGACTGAATGATCGGTATGTAATCATACTCAAGGGAGCGAAGGTATGATTGCAAAAACTGCCTTATTCGTGGTAGCGCCGTAAATCCACCTTGAAAGATCTTGTGGTTCTCAAGGATTTTCTTCAGCAATCCTGCATAGTGCACTTGGTCATGCTCACCGGAAACAACGGTGGTCAGAACATTGTTACAAGCACTTGATCCTTTGGAATCCCTTTGCGAACCAGGGTTAACATTGAACAGTGAATGCTCATAGAGTGGTGGCAACTCTTGAGCGACGGCTAGATTCAGGCCATCAGCAGAAAGAATTTCACTGTTCCAAAAGAACTTGTGAAAGGCAACAAAGCATAACAACGAATCTGATTCCTTCCGGTTCGCAAGCCTGAGCGTCGTTGCATCTTCATGGATAGACCAAGCAATTCCCGAAGGGAGTGCTTTGGCCAATGCAGGCAATGATGAAAAGGACAGAAAAGCAGCTTCATTCTTTTCAAAGTCATGGGGAAGGTCGATGACTTTCTGATCTCTCTGTGCTCGGGGCGAATGATCAGCTTGCTTGTGGAGACGCAAAAAGATTGCTGCCAGCACTGAAGGATGGTGCGATCCCCAGCAGAGCTCACGCAATGTCAAGAAGAGTGCTTGCCGGTACAAGCCTGCATGCTCAAGGCTATGGAGATCGCTCAGAGACATGTCTTATCGTTCCTATGGTGGGAATCTAGCATGATTGATTCCCATTCATTCATACCAAGGCTTCAAAGTAGGCCCTCTCACAGGTTACAAGATCAGCGAAGCTGAAACATACAGCGTGATAGCTGTGGCTTGAAACCCAGAGCGAAAGTCCAAACGGCCCAGGCAGGCGGCTGCGATGGAAAGCCATCAGCAAGAGATCTGGGCGGAACAGCCAAGGCCCCATAGGAATGGCCACCCCTGTGGGGTGGAAAATCTGATGCTTAACGAACGAAACACCTTCACCCTCTCCAGGTCTGTATTGTCATCATAAGTTGCGATCACCAAGATGATCGCAGCCGCCAGAACGATCCATACTCCCAACACAGAACAGACCGTACCTCCAGCCGTACATCCAAATCTGAACGTTTCTAGGGTCTACTCAGAAGTTCCGTGTTATCAAGAGCTCACAGGATAACAGCTACAGCAAGCTTCAGGCCCATGAGGCTGATCATCTGATTGCCTAGGGCTGTCTTACCATGGTCTTCGAGATTGAGGTTATTTTTAAATTAACTTGGCATGAAGCCTTCATCGTTATCCTGCGTTCAGCCTGGGCACAAAGTCCGCACTGGCGCCTATGAACCGGTACGCTCACGACCCGCCTTCACGCCCATGGATTTCAAGCCAGGATTCCAAGCAGGATCTCTGGAGCATTCCACCAGTGACAGCCTGATAAGATCACTATGCCAGTATCAATCGAGCTCGAGGGTGAAATCCTGTCCGTCCATACTCATTGAATGAAACCCAACTGAATCAAAACACAAGAGTCTACACAGAACAGTTCAGTTTCCAGAAGCAACAATTCAACCAACTGACAGGGTCTTCTTCAGAATGAACCAACAATCCTGCTTCGTGCTTGGGCATCATGAAGCCCACTGTTTAGAAGCGGATCATCTCTATTCCACGTTGGACGGCAGGACTGCTCTTGATGTGGCTAGGGTGCAACATGTCAATAGAATCAAGACGCACAACGCTACCTTGATTGTTGCAGTCCGAGATTTTCCAAGAATCTTTACCGATGAGTTTGCATCCGAACTTAAGGACAGTGGTGCTATCGATGCTGTCAACCACGATGGACTCAAACTTATACTAGACCATTCGAATGAAGGAGCAGGCGAACGCGAACTTGAGGTTGCCAGCGCATTGATGAAGCAGCTGGGCATTGAAGATCTCCAAAACATTTCCTGGCTGGGGGCAAACACATTGGTTCATCCACAGAAAACTGGGAGAATCCGACACTGTCAATACCATTACTTTCTTCTTGCCGTTTACACCAAGCTGCATCAACAGATCACCTCCAACCGTCTGAATGGCAAGTGGATCAAGCGCTCCTTTCACAGCAATCAGCGACAACCCTACGCTCTCTGCCTCAACGCAACACCTCGGCTGAGGAGAATCATCTCGATTTTGGAGTTACTTCATCAAAGGGTATTTGAGTGGGAAGAATTTCTTTCTTATCGTGTTCCCAACCTACCTTTTCTCTCTTTCTCAGGATTCGGCGGTTCCAAACTCGGCGGATGCGATAGGGAGACGGTCCGTCGAGAACTGGAAGCGATTGGCAGAGCTGATCTCTTGGAAACGCTTAATAAGCTCGAGAAGTTGGCTCCTCTTAAAGTGGATGGCTTTACCGAGAAGGGAAACATGCTCTTCGATAGAATTGACTCCTCTGTCTATGAGCACACAATCTTTTCATGTGTCACAGAGACACATTGGGATTCGTCTCAACAGCTGCTCATGACAGAGAAGCTGATCAAGCCCCTTTGCCTGGGTCATCCCGTGGTTATTTTTGGGGCTGGAGGTCTGCTTAGCCTGGCCCGCCGTCTGGGGTTCGGCACGTTTGAGCATGTTCTCGATCCAACCTACGACTCAATCAGTCACTATCCAGATCGGATCCGCGCTGCGGCACGCTCCGCCCGACAAGCTCAATTGTTAAGCAAAGAGTCAATGATGGAGTGGGAAGATCAAGTCCTCCCCATGATGATTGCAAACAACAGATGGGCAGTCAATGGATTCAAGAATCTTTTGGACAACCTCTATCACCGCCCATTAAGGTTGCTGATCAATGGTTCGGCTGCCCTTTGGGGATTTCAGGAACTGACGAGTGAATCGTGAAACCACTCATCTTATCACCATAATTACTCCCATTCAGATAGTACATGCAATCAGGAAACATTCTTATCTTGGGCGACACGGGATTCCTGGGCTCCAACCTTATCCACCATTTCATCAGCTTCTACCCTCTCTGGCAGTGCACAGGAATCAGCCGGAGGTCATCAGGCCTGCTCCTCAACCCGAACGGTTCCTATCAGCATGTTTGCCTTGATGCCAATACCCCCTCATCACTTGAACAGTGGATGCAATGGGCTGATGTCGTTGTCGATTTTGCTCACTCGCGCAAACCACTGACCAACAATGATGACAAGGATTCTGGGCTCGACTACGAGTACTTTCAAGCCCTTGAAACCCGACTCAGATTGGCTGAAAAGTCTTCGGTTCATCTTTACCTCTATTCTTCCTCAGGGGGAGCCGTTTATGGGAATAAATATGATGACGGTATAGCAAAGCTTTCAGCCGAAGAAAGTGCGCTCAAGCCAATTTCAATCTACGGACTTGAGAAGTGCATCGCCGAGCAGATCGTAGCCTTCACGCTGAGGGAATCTTCAACAAACTACGTTCTTATGAGGATTTCAAATCCCTATGGATCTCTCGTTCCTGCTCACAGGCGTCACGGTTTCATCCCAAGACTACTCAGGTCGATCTTGGCTGACGACACTGTTGAAATCTGGGGCGATCCAGACTCGATCCAAAAAGACTTTATCTTCATGGAAGATGTTTGCGCATGTATCGCAAAAATCCTGAGCTACCATGGACATGAGCATGTGTTCAATATTGGCTCTGCAACGTCGATTTCACTGACAAATGTGATCAGGATCGCAGAAGAGAAATGCGGCAGAAGAGCAAAGCTTCGTCTCTCCGAAGGAAAACCAGGCGATGTGACCAAATTTTGCCTGGACATCTCTCGAGCCGCCAAAGAACTGGGCTGGAGTCCGTCCACACCCCTTGAGGACGGGATGGGAAAAACTCTGGCCGCTCTCTCCATGGAGCAGTCCTGAGACCAGCTTCGGCCCAGCACCGTGGTGATCGCGGCCAGGGCTGCGGCACGCTCAAGCCTGCCAGGGTGGTGCTGTTCTCTTCAGTAGGGAATTACAGGACGCTTTCCTCCGTGAGCTTTCCTCCGTGAGCGTTCCTCCGTGAGCTTTCCTCCGTGAGCTTTCCTCCGTGAGCGTTCCTCCGTGAGCTGGTCTCCGCGAGCGGCCCCTCCACAGCACCCCCCGGGATTCGGACGGATGACACGCTCCGGCGGGCTCCTGGGCGGTGGAACCGCAGGTCTAATCTCAATCCATCGCAGGTCCCGATCGAGGTGTGGAACGCAGCGGGGGTAGGAAGGAGGGAGGCGATGGGTCGTCCGCTGGGCCATCAAGCTGGCAGCAACAGCTGCGGTGCGCCCTGACGGCCATCCCCACACATCGGCAGCGCCAGCTGAGGCCCCTGTCCCCGCTGGCCGGCCAGCCCCGTTTCATCGATGCGGACCGGTGCATGCTGCTGGATCTGGCCAGTAACGACTACCTGGGCCTGGCTCATCATCCTGAGGTCGTGGAAGCCAGCCAGCGCGCCATTGCCGAACTGGGGGCTGGGGCTGGGGGATCCAGGCTGGTGAGCGGTACGCGCCCCCTGCATCTCCAACTGGAACGGGAGCTGGCTGCCTGGCTGGGGCGCGAGAAGGTGCTGCTCTTCCCCAGCGGATTCCAGGCCAACCTGGCCGCCATCACTGCTCTGGCGGATCGTCGAACGCTGGTGCTGGCGGACAGGCTCGTGCACCACTCCCTGCTCAGCGGAGTGCGGACCAGCCAGGCCCGACTCCAGCGGTACCGGCACAATGACCTGGAGGATCTGTCGACCCGACTGTCCGCCGCACGGCGGGCCTGTCCCCAGCGCAGGCTGCTGGTGCTGAGCGAGAGTCTTTTCTCCATGGAGGGAACCAGCCCGGACGTGGCGGCCCTGGTCGCTGTCTGTTCAGCCCACAGTGCGGCTCTGGTGCTGGACGAGGCCCATGCCCTGGGGGTTCTCGGTCCGGGAGGGCGGGGGCTGGGGTACGGCCATGCCGGAATCGCCCTGATCAGCGGCACGTTCGGCAAGGCCTTCGGCAGCGGTGGTGCCTTCCTCACAGGAGATCCTCTTGCCATGGATTGGCTTCTCCAGAGCAGCGGAGCTTTCCGCTACACCACAGCCCTGGCACCGGCCCTCACGGCGGCGGCTCTGGCTGCGCTGGCGCTTCTTCGAGGCGTGGCGGCACCCGGTGCTGCTCCGGGTGAGCGGCTGCTGGCCCGCTCCCAGCGCTGGCGGGATGCCCTCGAGGCGGCAGGATGGCCCCGACCTCCTGGGAAAGGACCCATCCTGTCTCTGGTCGTGGGCGGGGACATCGCAGCGATGGACCTGCAGCACCAACTGGAAGCGGCAGGCCTGCTGGTGGTGGCGATCCGGCCGCCGACCGTGCCTGATGGCACGGCACGCCTGCGGGTCGTGGTTCGCCAGGATCTGCCTGATGGCAGCTTGCGCCGGTTGTTGCAGGCCCTGGGACCGGCACCATGCAGGTGATCGCCATGCATGGTTGGTGCGGCATCGGACGCGCCTGGGCCCCCATGGCAGAAGCGGCGCGACGCCTCGGCTGGAGCTGGCAGAGCGGCGAGCGGGGCTATGGATCGATCCCCCCCATGGTGCCCGGCTGGCGGGGCGGCTCACCGCGGGTAGTGATCGCCCACTCCCTGGGCCCGCATCTCCTGCCCGCTGCCGTGCTGGAGCAGGCTGACACCGTGGTGCTGCTCGCCAGCTTCGGCCGGTTCGTGCCCGAAGGGGCAGCCGGCCGCCCCGTGCGCAGGGCCCTGGAGGGCATGGAACGGTGCCTGCGGGGCGTGGACCCCACCCCGATGCTGCAGTCCTTTCTGGAACGGGCCGCCGATCCCCAGCCCTGGAGCGCGCTGCCGGAGACGGTCCTGGACGAGCCCCTGCGCCAGCCGGGCCTGCAGCGGCTGCTCCAGGATCTGCAGCTTCTGGCCCACTGCCGCGGCCTGCCGGCCGGATTTCCCGTCGGGGCCCGCTGCCTGATTGTGGAGGCAGGGGCCGACCGGATCGTGGCACCGGAAGCACGGCAGAAGCTGCGCGTGGTCTTGCCCGGCGCGGAGCACCTCCTCCTCCCGGACGCGGGACACGCGCTGCTGGTGCCGGATCTGGGGGAGCGGGTGCTCGGATGGATCGGATCACTCTGAACCCGGCCCACCAGGCTCCGGCCCAACTCCGGGTTGTGGAGGGTTTTGCCCTGCGGGCCAGCCGCTACAACCACCATGCGCGGCTGCAGCGGAGCCTGGCCTGGCGGCTGGCCCATCACAGCCTGGAGCTGCCGCTGCCCAGCGGTCCGATGGCTGATCTGGGGGCGGGCAGTGGACTGGTAGGCCAGGCCCTGCTGCAGCAGGGCTTTCAGGGCAGGCTGCTGCAGGTGGACGCCTGCCCTGCGCTGCTGGCCCACAATCCACTGGCAGCCCGGCACGGTGCCTTGCTCTGGGACCTCAACCAGGGGCTCCCCGCCGAGCTGGGGAATTCCGCCCTGCTGATCTCCAGCTTCGTTCTGCAGTGGCTGGACCGGCCAGCGGAGCGACTGGAGACCTGGTGCCGGCAGCTCGCACCGGGGGGATGGCTGCTTCTGGCTGTTCCCACCGCGGGAAGCTTCCCCCAGTGGACCGGGGCCGCCCGGGCCGCCGGGGTTCGCTGCACCCGCTGGCCGTTGCCCAGCAGCCACGGCCTGACGGCCATGGCTGCTGGGCAACTCGAGATTCACCTGCTGCGGCGGCTTCACTTCAGCCTGACGTACGCCGATGGCCTCGCCTTCCTGCAGCAGCTCAAGGAGCTGGGGGCAGGCACCAGCCGTCAACCCCCGTTGGCCCCCCAGGAACTGCGGCGGCTGCTGCAGCATTGGCCCAGCTCTGGGTTGGTGACGTGGAACGTGCTGCTGCTGATCGGCCAGAAGCTCCCGTGACCCCCACGCCGCCCGTGAAGTTGGTGGTCTGCGGCACCGACACCGATGTGGGCAAGACCGTGGTGAGCGCCTGGCTGGTGCAGGGGCTCGGGGCGCACTACTGGAAGCCGGTGCAGAGCGGGCTGGATGGCGGTGGCGATGCGGGCCGGGTGCAGGCCCTGCTGGACCTGCCCGCCGGTCGCCTCTGTCCCGAGGCCTACCGGCTGCGGGAACCCGCTTCCCCCCACTGGGCGGCGGAACTCGAGGGAGTGCGGATCGATCCCGGGCGTCTGGCGCTGCCATCCGTGCCTGGGCCCCTGGTGGTGGAAACCGCCGGCGGCCTGCTGGTGCCCCTGCGGCGGGACTGGCTGCAGATCGAGCAACTGCAGCAATGGCAACTGCCGGTGGTGCTGGTGGCCCGCAGCGGCCTGGGCACCCTCAACCACACCCTGCTGTCCCTGGAGGCACTGAGCCGGCGCGAGATCACCGTGCTGGGCCTGATTCTGAACGGTCCGGCCCATCCCGACAATCCACGCACCCTGACCGAGCTGGGCGGCGTGCCCCTGATCGGCCATCTGCCTCCCCTGCCGAACCTCCTTGCCAGCGCCCTCCAGGCGGAATGGCAACGCCAGCGGATCGCCCATAGATTGCAGACGCTGATCACAGCCCGGCAACCGGGAGGATGGCGATGCAGCGACGCCGATCGGCCCGCAGATCCATGATCAGCCGCAACTCCCTGGTGAGTGTGATCCTCGTGCTGGTGTGCGGCGCGATCCTCTCGATCTTCACCGACGTGGAACTCAGGCTGGTGGAGTGGTTGAACTGTGGCCCGCAGGCCCCGGCGGACGAGCAGCGCAGCGGGGTGTGCCGCTGATCCCTGGGGTCACGGTCCCGCCAGGATCGCCGCCTCCACATCGGCGCGGGAGAGTCCGTAGGGGAACTGGCGAACACATTCCTGCCCATCCGCCTGCCAGCTCACCTTGAGGTCCTCCACCTCCAGCTCGATGCTCGCGCTCCAGCAGGGGCGGTGCAGATCCCAGAGGCAGGGGTCGGACGGCCGGCGGCTGGCTCCGAGATGGAGCAGCCAGGCCTCCAGGGCCGGCAGGGGGTGGTTGTAGAGGGGGGTGGTCTCGGGGGGGAGAGCGGACATGCGAAGCAGCAGGACTGGTGGGAGAGGGAGCCGCAGGCTGGCAGAGTTCAGCCCGGGGGCCACCAGCTGGGCAGGCGAGCCAGCTCCATCCCCCTGGCCAGGGCCAGGCCCACCCCCAGCACCAGGCTGAGCACAAGGGCGAGGGCCAGCAGCAGCAGGGCCAGCCACTCCCCTCCGGAGAGGGAACGGCGCCCCGACATCGGGCGTCCGGGCGTCACGGTCTGGGGCGCCGGCAAGGGATCGGCAGGCAGAGCCGTCTGGAGGCGGACCGGGGCCATGGCCCGAAGCAGCTCAGCGTCGTAGCGGCGGCGGCTTTCCGGGTTGCTCAGCACGGCGTAGGCCTGCTTGAGCCGCTGGAAGGCCTCGGCGGCCTCCTCCACGGGAAGGGAGGTGGTGTCCGGGTGGTAGAGCTTGCTGAGGCTGCGGAACGCCTGCCGCAACTCCTCCGGGCTGGCCGAGGAGGGCAACTGCAGCAGCGTGTAGTGGCTGGGGCTGGCGCCGAAGGGTGGCAACGGCACAGGGACCGGGCTGCGAGATCCTAAGGATGCCTCTCCCGACATCGAACGATGGCGTCCGCC
Source organism: Cyanobium sp. NIES-981 (assembly GCF_900088535.1). Lineage (NCBI taxonomy): Bacteria > Bacillati > Cyanobacteriota > Cyanophyceae > Synechococcales > Prochlorococcaceae > Cyanobium > Cyanobium sp. NIES-981. Next base: position 2,662,345 of record NZ_LT578417.1, read on the forward strand.
ACCGGATCCCGGGCTGCCGACGGAGTCAGCCGCGGTCAGCTCTGGGCGGCCCTGGGCTGGCAACCCAGCTCCGTCCAGGAAGAGCAGCTGGAGCGGCTGCAGGAGCAACTGCGGCACTGGAACAGCCGGCTCAACCTCACCCGGCTGGTGGACGGTGACGACTACTGGATCGCCCAGGTGTTCGACAGCCTCTGGCCGCTCGTGCCGCTGCTGACCAACCGCGGATCCAGCAGCGAGCCGCTTCAGCTGATCGATGTGGGAACCGGCTGCGGCTTCCCGGGCCTGGCGGTGGCCGTGGCACTCCCCCAGGCCCACCTCACCCTGGTGGACTCGGTGGGACGCAAACTGGAGGCCGTGGGGGCGATGGCGGAGGCTCTGGGGCTGGGGGACAGGGTGACCCTGCACTGCGAGCGGGCGGAACGCACCGGCCGCAGGCCGGATGGCCGTGGCCGGTTCGACTGGGCGCTGGCGCGGGCCGTCGCCAGTGCCCCGGTCGTTGCCGAGTACCTCATTCCGCTGCTGAAGCCCGAGGGAATGGCCCTGCTCTACCGCGGCCAGTGGACTGCCGCCGACCGGCAGGATCTGGAACGGGCCTGCAAGCCCCTCCTGGCTCGGGTGGTCGCAGTGGACCAGCGGCATCTTCCGGGAGGACGGGGCTGCCGTCATGCCGTGGTTCTCAGCCCGGCGGGGCCCTGCCCCGGGGTCTATCCCCGGGCGGTGGGCGTTCCCGCCAGGCAACCCCTTGGCACCAGGTCAGGACGCTGAACTGAGCCGTTGCACGGCGTGGCCGCCCACCCTCTCCCGCAGACGCCTGAGGAGAGCGGGAATCTCCCTGCGCCAGGGACTGTGCCGCAGGGCGCGATCCAGGCTCCCCTCGCTCACCACCGCATCGAGAACGTCGGCGTTGGCGCCGGGGAACCAGTGACCACCGTTGCCAAGCAGGCCGTAGCGCGCCCGCGCGAAGCCTTCCAGATCCCAGGCCTCCAGCAGGTTGTGGAGCCAGAGCAGGACAGGCAGATTGAGCTCACCTGGGGTGTCCTGCCAATCGGGCAGCCCCTCACGCCAGCTGGAAAGCCATTGCCTCCCCAGGGCTTCCTCCCGGGCTGTCTCCAGGCGCTCCAGCACGGGCGGCAGCAGGGCGGGCGCCTGATCCAGCAGCCCCACGGCTTCGAGGTGAAGCTCCAGGTCAGCCGGACGGGCGGCGCCGACGGAGATGGTGTGGATGCCCTCGGCCGCCAGGCAGAACAGGTCGTTGAACACGATCGGGTGCAACGGCGCGCACAACTCGATCAGGCGGGCTGACGGCGTGTGCAGATGCCCGCCCTTGTCCGTGGGACTGATCACGAACACACCCATGTCATGGGCCATCGCCCGATCGATGGCGGGCCGGTTGTCCTGGCGAATGAAATACCAGTGCAGATTGACGTAATCGAAGGCATCGGAGGCGATGGCCTCCTCGATCAGGCTGAGGCTGGCATGGGTGGAGAAGCCCACATGGCCGATCCGCCCCTGGCGCTGCCACTGCCGCACCACGGCCAGACAACCTCCAGGCCGGAGGGTGGCCTCGAGGTGTTCGGGCCGATTGATGCCGTGAATGGCCAGCAGGTCCACACGCTCCACACCCAGCCGCTGGAAGCTGAGGCTGAGTTCAGCCTCGAACGCCCGGGCATCCGCCTGGGGAGGCACCTTGGTCTGCAGTATCCGGTTTGGATCGGCAAGGTCATGGAGCAGCCAGCCCAGCTGCCGCTCCGAGCTGCCGTAGTGGCGGGCCGTTTCCAGATGGTGAAGCCCGGCTGCCCTGGCCTCCTCCAGCGTGGCGCGGAGGTTGGCCTGACTCTCGGCCGTGATCTGGTCGGGGGGCAGGTCGGTCCAGCTCTGCTGGAACCGCATCCCGCCGAGGGAGAGCACCGGCATGGCCAGCTCGGTGCGCCCGAAGCGACGGGTGGGAATCATGGCCATGGGGAAGCAGCGGGAACGGGCGTCCGGCCCCTGTCACTGCGAAGGCGTGGGGGCGGAACGACGGGGCAGGGTGCGCTTGACCCTGGCGGGGCTGGGAAACCCCAGGGGCTGGAGGTCCTGCTGGGCCAGCTGATCGGCCAGGGCAGGCAGCTCTTCGTAAGCCACCCAGTGGATGCAGTCCACCGGGCAGGTGTCGATCGCCTCCTGAATGAGCGCCGTGCTGTCTCCGTCCTGGCGGATGGCCCGGGATCGCCCCCAGCGCTCCTCCACCAGGAATGTATTGGCCGCCACGTGGGCGCAGTAGCGGCAGCCGATGCACACCGCTTCATCCACCCAGACAGCCTGCTCGCGCAGGGCACCGGCCAGCACAGGCTCCAGTCCGGTGGGGGAGGGGGCGGCGAGGGAAGCGGCGTCACGGAAGGCGAGGGCCGGATCCACCGCCTGCATGGCCAGGGAGCCGGGCTCCGGCGCCATCCCGGTCACACTCAGCTCCAGCGGGTCACCACCAGCTCGATGCTGCCATCGACCTGGTCGATCTGCTCACTCACCTGGAAACCTTCGTCGTCGGTGGCGGCGAGGATGGTGCGCAGGGCGTAGCGCTGGGTCAGCTGGGCCAGAAAGCGCTCGATCGGCACCCGCTGGGACCAGAGGTCGAGGTCGGTGACGAGTTCGTAGGAGCCGGTGGCGGGGTTGAGGCGAAAGCCGATGTCGGCGCCGTTGGGCTGGGCGATGGCCATGTGAGCCAGTTCGGTCTGCCCCCGGTAACCGCGCACCGGAAGCTCGCCTTCCCGGGGATCGTGGCCAAGATCCTGGAGGGCGGCCAGCAGGGCCTCGCGATCGCGCAGTTCGGTCTTGACGGTGCTGAAGTGGGACATGACCTCAAGAGAGCTGGGTGGTCTGGGATTGGGACTGACGCCGGATGGCGGGCTGGAAGGACTCCGCGGTGCTGCTCCGCTGCAGAACGGAGCCAAGGCGAGCCTCGATCCGCTCGGTGAGCTGCTCGCAGGCAAGGCCCTGGATTCCCTCCACCAGCTCCTCGACCCGACCATCGGGCCGGATGCGGAAACGGATGGATTCCTGTGCCATCCCAGACCCTGGCGGAATGGGCGGATGCTAGCCGTGATCGGCGGGTGCTGTGTTGCAGCGTGGTTCAGGCCAGCAGGCCCTCATCCACCAGGGTCTGCAGCCGCTCCAGCACCTCCGGCTGCTCCAGCTGCTCGAGGGCCAGGCGGGCCTCATCGCGCACCCCGGATTCGGCGTCGTGCAGCATGGCGTGGAGCAGGGATTCCACCACGTCCCGCTGGCGGGGTTCGACGAGATCGGGGTAGAGGCGCCCGAGCCCCCAGGCGCTGTTGCTGCGCACGGCGGGCTCACTGTCGATGCGGAGGCTGAGCAGCAACTGGGCTGCGGCGGGGTCTGCCTTGGCGGGCCCCGTGCCGCCGGCATCCGCCAGGGAGCTCGCCGCCCAGAGACGCACCGCGGCGATGTCCACCTGGAGGGCCCGGATCAGGGGATTGAGCACCGGAGCATCGGGGTAGTTCCCCAGACTCCAGGCGACCGCCTTGCGGACGTAGCCGTTGTCGTCGCCGCCCAGCAGGCTGAGGAGGGGGGCCACGGCCTGGGGACTGGGGTTGCGGCCGAGGGCGTACACCGCACTCATGCGGAGGATCGGACAGCTGGCGGACAGCAGGGGCAGCAGCAGGGGCACCGCGCGGGGGTCCCGGTGTTCGCAGAAGATGCGCAACCCCTGCATCCGCTGCTCGTGCGGACCCTGGAGCAGGCTGAGGCCGAGATCGCACTCCGCTGCCACATCGACACTGGAGGCATCGGCTCCATCGATCTCATCGAGAGGGTCCCCCAGCAGTTCCTGGGCCAGCTCCTGGGCCAGAACCTCCGGATCGAGGTACAGCTCCTGGGGGCTTTCGGGATAGGGACCAGGAGGCCCGGGCTGCTCAGGCGGGGGGTCGGGGGGCGGAACACTCACGACGCCGCTCAAGCCATCGGAGCAGGGGCGGCCATGTCGCCCGGAAGCCAGATCCGGGCACTCACCGCCAGCAGGGCCAGGGCGAACAGCAGCACGATGGCCGCCGGCAGCAGGGTGGAGCGAAAGAATTGCACTGTCGTGGAGAGGGGGGCCGTTCGCCACCGCCATCATCACCCCTGCAGGGTCTGGCCCAGGGCGCGACGCAAACCGGCCTGCAACTGAGGCAGCTGGCGCAGCGCCACCGCCCCCAGCACGGCCGTGACCAGCCCACCCCATCCCCAGAGCGGCAGCTTCAGCAGGAAGCCGCCCAGCCCCAACAGGGCGCCGAACAGGACCGCACAGCTGAACATCAGCTGGGCCACCAGGTCGAGCAGGCTCTCCTGGGGCTCCACGCCGGTGCGCTGACGCCACAGACGCCAGCCCGGTCCGGCAGGGCGCACCTGGCGGACGAACCGCTCCAGCACCGGGGCTGATTCGGGTGGGGTGGCATACATCACCACCACCCAGAGCAGGGCGGTGATCCCCGTGGTGAAGAGCAGACGCTCGCCGTAGTCGTCGATGCGCACCATGGGCAGCACCGAGGTGCCGAAGCCCACGACGAAGCCGCCCACCATCGCCGCCAGCTCCGCAGCCGCGTTGACCCTCCACCAGAACCAGCGCAGCACCAGCACCACGCCGGGCCCGGTGCCGATGGCGATCACCAGCCGGAACACGGTGCCGATGCTGGTGCTCACCAGGGCGGTGAGCACCCCGAGCACCACCAGCAGAACGGAGGCCAGCTGGCCCACCAGCAGCAGCTCCCGCTGGGACGCAGCCGGACGCATGAAGCGCTGGTAGAGGTCGTGGGTGAGGTAACTCGCCCCCCAATTCACCGCCGTGCTCACGGTGCTCATGAACGCCGCCACGAGGGACACCACCACCAGGCCCAGGGCCACCGGGGGCAGCAGCCGCACCGCCAGCAGGGGATAGCTCTGTTCCCAGTCGGTCTGGTCGGGCAGCAGCACCACGGCGGCCAGGGCCACCAGGATCCAGGGCCAGCTGCGCAGCAGGTAGTTCACCCCGAGGAACACCCAGCTGGCCACCCGGGCTTCACGCTCATTGCGGGTGGCGAGCAGCCGCTGGATGAACTCGCCGCCACCGTCGCTGCGCCGGAAGCTCCACCACTGCAGGGCGATGTAGGCGCTGAAGGTGGAGATCGAGATCCCGGCACTGTCGATCCAGCGCAGCTGGCCGTCCTGGAGCTGCCACGGCACCAGGGAGAGGAGTTCGGGCCGCTCCAGCGCCCGCAGGCTGGCCAGCAGGGCATCCATCCCGCCCGCGGCCTGAACGGCGGCCACGGCCACGGCCGTGGCGCCCGCCAGGGCCAGCACCAGCTGCACCATGTCCGTGACCACCACGGCCCAGAGCCCCCCGGCGGCCGTGTACACCAGCACCAAGACCCCCACGATCGCCAGCAGGGTGAACCGGGCCTGGGGGGTGGGGGCCAGGCCCAGGGCTTCGCTCACCTTGGCCATGGCCAGGAAGGCGTAGCCGATGCCGATGCAGTTGATCGGCAGGGCGAACAGGAACGCCTTGATGCCCCGCAGCCAGGCCGCCGTGGCACCGCCGTAGCGCAGCTCGGTGAAGGCCGCATCGGTGAGCACACCGCTGCGGCGCCACAACGGCGCGAACACCACCGCCATGGCCACATGGGCCACACCGAAACTCCACCACTCCCAGTTGCCGGCCAGACCGCGGACCCCCACCAGGCCCGCCACGTACAGAGGGGTGTCCACTGAAAACGTTGTGGCGGCCATGGAGGCGCCCGCCAGCCAACCGCTGAGGCGCCGGCCGGCCACGAAGTAATCGGCCTCGTCGCGGTTGCGACGGGCCAGCCAGAGGCCCAGCATCAGGCTGGCCACCAGGTAGCCGATCAGGATCAGCCAATCGATCGTGTGCAACAGGTGGGCTGCCGTTGGGCGCAGTATGAAGGCGTGATCCGAACCACGGCCGACCACACCTGAGCGATGCAGAACAGCTTCTTCGCCGACTCGCTCGACCAGGACACCGTCAGGGAGCGGATCCTTGCGCTGGAGCAGGGACGCGTGGGGTTCTACAGCATCGGTCTGTACCCCGCTTCACTGGCCTACAACAGCGCGATGCACGGGGGCGGTGACCGGCTGATGCTGGCCCCGCGCCCCGGCCGCTCCCTGTTCGGGGCCTTCTCCCCGAAGGACCTCTCGGGCATGGACCCGACCCACGTGGCCACCATGGAACGGATGGTGCGCCACGAGCGGGAGGGCCGCTGGGAGCAGAACACCCTGCAGGACCTGATCGAATCCTGCGATCTGGTGATGCTGACGGCCAACAGCAACCACATCGAACAGGATCTGCATGAGGCCTGTGAACTGCGCCGCGAACTCGATCGGGAACAGGTGGTGCTGGCCTGCCTGGCGGGGTCCTTCAGCCACGACCCGCTGCGCAACGATTCCTACGTGCTGTGCGAGCGGCAGCCGAACCTGGCCTTCTTCTCGGGCTTCCACCGCCACGGGGCGCTGCGGGATCCCGTGGACAGCTTCACGGCCAACTTCTGCCATCCGAACGCCATCACCGCCCTGCTGGGGGCCCGGCTGCTGGATCGCCTCTCTCCCAACATTCAGGTGTCACCGGGAGTCCACAACGTGGAAGCCCAGTACATCAAAGCCGCCAAGAACATCTCCTCGATCTTCGCCGGCTTCGGCTACGGCTTCCACGCCGAAAACACGGGCATTCTGCCCACCCTGCTGACGCTGCTGCTGGACCAGTGCCTCGACCAGGCCTCCTCGGTCTCGATGCGCCGCCGCGACCGGCAGCGGCTCTACGGGCGCCAGCCCTTTCCGCTCACCGAGCTGGGTTACGGCGTGCAGCGGATCGAGGCCACCCTCAGCCGCGGCGGTGACATGGAGAAAGTGCGGGATCACACCTTCACCCAGCTCACGGCGATGGTGGCCGATGTGCGGGGCAGCATGATGCTCCCGGTCTGCGGCAGGCCCACCCGCAACTTCCAGGCCGGACAGATCCTCGCGGAGGGCATGCGACGGCTGGGGCGCTGCCCCAACGACGTGGACGAATTCGAGCACTGGTGTGAGCAGGCGGGTGTGAAGAAGGGAGGCCTGGAAGGGCTCAAGGCCCTGCGCTACTGGCCCCAGATCCTTCTGAACTATGGAATCCAGGTGCACGACGCCTCCATGGTGAACCTGCTCTACATGGCCATCTTCGGCAAGAGCGACACCAAAGCGATCGCCTTTCGGGTGATGACCGAGAGCCGGGAGCTTTCCAACTACTGCCAGGAGTCGGTCAGACCCTCCCACAGCCGGCGCTATTCCGAGGCCCTGCAGACCCTGGACCGCCCCGAATCCCTGACGCTGCTGGCCAATGCCGTGATCGCCGACAATGCCCGGCGTGCCATCCCCGACGACAGCAACCTCGATGAGGCCGGATCCAGCGAGGAGACACCGGCTTACCTCAAAGCCATGAATGTGATCGAGAATGTGTGGTGATCCCAGGCGTTCAGGGGATCCAGCCGGTTGGCCGGTGTCCCGGCAGCCCATCCGGCCGGCCCCTGGCTCAGCCGTCTGGCTGGGGAGTGCAGAGCGCTGCCAGGGCTGATTCGAGGCTGATTCGATCAGCCACCGGCCTGCGCAACCGCCTGGTGACGCCTGCGCAGCTGCCCGCAGGCCGCATCCGCATCAAGACCACGGCTGGCCCGCACGCTGACGGCCGTGCGGGACGCGCGCAAGGCCTGACGAAAGGCCTCGACGGTCGCAGGGGAGGGGCGCTTGAAATCTTCCTCCTCGATGGGGTTGTAGGGAATGAGATTGACGTGACTCTGAAACCCCCGCAGCAACCGGGCGAGTGCGGTGGCGTGGTGGGTCTGGTCATTCAGTCCCCCAAGCAGGATGTACTCGAAGCTCACGCGCCGTCCCGTGATCGCCACGTAGCGGCGGCAGTCGTCCAGGAGCGCTTCGATCGGGTAGGCCCGCGCCGTGGGGATGAGGTTCTCACGCAGGCTCTGGTTGGGCGCATGCAGGCTCACGGCCAGGGTGAACTGGGCGCGGCCGAGGCGCTGAAGGGCCCGCTCCGCCAGGGTCGGGAGCGTATGGGGCACACCCACGGTGCTCACCGTGATCTGCCGCTGAGCCATTCCGAGGTCCTCACAGAGGCAGCCGATGGCGTCCAGGACGGCATCGACATTCAGCAGAGGCTCCCCCATGCCCATGAACACCACGTGGCTGGGGCGCTCCCCCATCACCTCACGGACGCTCAGGACCTGGTCGACGATCTCATGCACCGCGAGCGAGCGCTGCAGCCCCCCCTTGCCGGTGGCGCAGAAGCGGCAGGCCATGGGGCATCCCACCTGACTGCTCACACACACCGTGAGCCGTCCGGGGGCAGGGATTCCGACCGCTTCGAGGCTGAGGCCATCGGCAGTGGCCAGCAGCAGTTTGGTGGTTCCATCCCGGGCCACGCTGCGCTGAAGCTCGCGGGAACGCCCCAGCCAGTCGGACGCTCCCTTCGGGGGATCAGCCTGGAGTTGCTGGCGCCAGGCTTTCGGCAGCACCGTGAGCTGATCCAGGCTGCGGGCCCCCTTGGCGTAGAGGCCGTCGTGAATCTGGCGGCCACGAAAGGCCGGCTGTCCGTGCTGGATCGCCCAGGTCTCCAGGGCAGACAGGTTCTGCCCGAGCAGGGGGAGGGTCGCCCCTGCGGTCATGACCAGATCAGCAGCCCATGGCCGAGCCACCACTCCACGGCCACCAGCGCCACAAAGCCCAGCATGGCCAGCCGGCCATTCAGCCGTTCGGTATGGGGATGGAATCCGTAGCGGGGCAGCCGCCGCAGGGGCACAGGGGTACCCAGGGCGGTCAGCGGCCGCTGCTTTGTGGAGGACGAAGAGGACATGGCACCATCATGGCGATCGTGGGCTGGAGGGTGGAGGCTCACTCGTCGCTGAGCAGCCCCTCCTCCTGCAGACCCTCAAGGGCAGCGGGATCCGCCACCAGTTCCTCCTCCAGACCCTCCTCCAGGGTGGGGCGGGTGAAGGCGGCCGTGGTGCTGGCGCTGGCCTCGAGGCCGTGGCGGCTGCGGGTGGCTTCGAGATCCTCCTCGGAAGGATCGTCCAGCACAGCGGTCTGGGCCGCGGGGGCTGGGGTCTCCACCGTGTAGTCAGGCCTCAGATTCTGCATGCGGCGGTAGCCCATGCCGTCCTCCTCGAGGATGTCGGGATGCGGACCGGCCTCGGCCCGCAGCTCCTCCTCGAAGCCGCTGAAGCCCGTGCCGGCAGGGATCAGGCGGCCGATGATCACGTTCTCCTTGAGGCCCCGCAGCCAGTCGCTCTTGCCCTCGATGGCCGCTTCGGTGAGCACCCGGGTGGTCTCCTGGAACGACGCGGCGGAGATGAAGCTGTCGGTGTTGAGGGAGGCCTTGGTGATGCCCAGCAGCACCGGCGTGAACTCGGCGGGGGCTCCGCCCGTGATCGCCATGGCGCTGTTCACCTGCTCCACCTGACGCAGCTCGATCAGCTCACCGGGCAGCAGGGTGGTATCGCCGGCGTCCTCGATGCGCACCTTGCTGGTCATCTGACGCACAATCACCTCGATGTGCTTGTCGTCGATCGACACGCCCTGGCTCTTGTAGACGTTCTGCACTTCCTGCACCATGCGGAACTGCAGCTTGGAGATCGACTCCTGGGCAGCTTCCAGGGTGGGTTTGCGGTTGCGCAGATCCTCGAAGTAGCACTCGAGCAGCTCGTGGGGGTTGATCGGACCATCGGTGAGCGACTCGCCAGCGCGCACCTGCTGGCCGTCGCTCACCATCACGGTGCGTCCCAGGAGGATGGGGTAGTCCGTGATGACGTCATCGGTCTCGATCACGGTGACGGTGATGGCATCGTCGTCCTCACCCTGCTTGATCTCCACGGTGCCGGCCTTGCGGCAGAGCACTGCTGAGTCGCGCGGGCGCCGGGCTTCGAGCAGTTCCTCAATCCGCGGCAGACCCTGCACGATGTCCCCGGTCTTCTGCCGCTCGAACACCAGCAGCGCCAGGCCGTCGCCCCGCTGCACCAGCTCACCGTCCCGCACGTGGAGGACGGAATCGGGCGACACCATGTAGGGACGGCCCAGGCGGACCGTGACCGTGGACCCCTCGATCGCCTCCACCTGGCCGCAGCACGGCGATGGCTGCCCTTCGGCCAGGAGGTCGCCGTCCACCAGACGCTGATCCACAGCCACCAGCGGCGACGCCGCGCCGAGGTCGATCTGGCGGGTGTCGACATCGCGCTCCACGATCAGGCGGCGGATGGGCTCCCCATCGGTCTGATCGGGAAGCTGGACGACACCGTCCTCCTTGCAGAGGATCTGGGTGGTGGCCACCACATCGCCCTTCTTGACCGTGTCACCGTCCTGCACCTGCAGATCGGTGTGGGTGGAGCCGTGGCTGGCATCGGAGAGGGTGTCCCGCCGCACCAGCAGGGTTTCCAGGATCGTGAGCTGCAGCCGTTCGATCGTCTTGGCGCGCTTGTCCGGCACAGCTTCCACATCCACCGTCATCTGGGGAGTGGTGTCGAAGGTTTCCAGGATCAGCTGCGTACGCAGCAGCTCCACCCCTTCCACACTCTTGATCAGCTCGCCGTCCTTGAACGCCAGGCGCTGCGTGGCCTTCAGCCCCATCGAGGGTCCGCCGGACTGCTTGACGGAGCTGAGCTCAGGCAGGTGAGCCGCATCGGGGATGGCGTATTCCTCCACCGGGCGCAGGAGCAGGGCACCGCCCTCGGGGGTATCCACCGCCTCCACGAAGGTCATCGCTTCAGCCTTGAGCCCCTTGGCGATGTCCTCGCCGGGCATCACCATCCGCCCCTCGGAAAACTTGCCCAGGGTCTTGCTGTCGGCGACGAGGTGCAGCACACCGGAACGCACAATGATTTCGCGAAGAATGTCGTTCTTCTGCGTCACTGTCACGATGCCAGCGGTCTGGCTGAAGATGTCCTTGACAACCTCGGTGCCAGCTTCGATCCACTGGCCATCGTTGATCATCAACAGGGAGATGTCCTTGTTGATCTCGTGGGTTTCCTGGGGGATCCACAGCAGGGTGCCCCCCTTGCTCACCTCGTAGCCGTTCTTGGCACTGCGGGCTTTCTTGATGGCCAGGCCGGGGGCGAACTTCACCAGGCCGCCGGTCTGGGTGCGGAAGCGATCGTCGGCCAATTCGGCAATCACTTCGCCACTGCCGATCTTGCTGCCCGGCGCCGTATTGAGGCGGTAGCGGATGCCCTCTTTGCCCTCAAGATGCCAGATCTCCCCGGAGTGGGTGGATTCACCCACGAGCTTGCAGTCCTTCAGGGTGAGGCTGGTGGTGACGATCTGCACTTCGCGGGAATCACCGGCACTCTCCCGCAGGCGCACGGCGCCGCCGTACTCGGAGACCAGGCGGCTCTCCGCCAGCACATCACCTGTGGTGACAGGCGTGTTGCCCTTCACCACCGGCAGGGCGTTGGGGGGCAGGTTGTACACATCGCCGGCGAACACCCACATCCGCCCCAGGCGGGTGGCCTTGTGGGTGATGTTGCCCTGGCGGTCGGTGACCTCCTTGGGCTGGATGCCATCCTCGTAGCGCACCTGGCCGGCCAGGTCGCAGATCACATCCTTGGTGGCCTTCTCCACGCTCTTCTTGACCTCCGCACCCGCCGAGATCTGAGCCAGCACCGTGTCCGCCGGCACGGTGTCGCCATCGGCCACGAACAGGATGGAGCCCTTGGTGATCGTGAGCTTCTGGGGCTTGTCCTTGCCCGTGGGCTTGAGGTGCAGCTGGAAATCGGTTTCGGCGATCTGGGCGTTGACCCCGTGGGAGGTGCGGAAGGCCCGCACCCGGGACTTCGGCCCGAACTCCACGACACCGTGGATGAGGGAGCGCACCACCCCGGTTTCGGCGGTGGACACACCACCGGTGTGGAAGGTGCGCATGGTGAGCTGGGTACCCGGTTCACCGATCGACTGGGCGGCCACGATGCCCACCGCTTCGCCGAGATCCACCAGCTCGTTGTGGGCCAGGGCCCAGCCGTAGCACTTGCGGCAGACCGAACGGGAGGCTTCGCAGGTGAGGGGCGAGCGCACATGGACGGTCGTCACCCCGCTCGCCTCGATGCGGCGCGAGAGGGGCAGGTCGATCTCGCCATTGCGATCCACCAGCACCGCGCCATCGGCGTCGAGCACGGGCTCGGCGGCCAGGCGGCCCACCAGTTTGCTGCCGAACCGCCCCCGCTCATCGGCATCGATGGGGATGGAGCGGGTGGTGCCGCAGTCGTCCTCGCGGACGATCACGTCCTGGGCCACGTCCACCAGGCGCCGGGTGAGATAGCCGGAGTCGGCGGTACGCAGCGCCGTGTCCACCAGGCCCTTGCGGGCGCCGTAGGAGGAGATCACGTACTCGGTGACCGTGAGGCCCTCACGGAAGTTGGTGCGGATCGGCAGGTCGATGATCTCGCCCTGGGGGTTGGCCATCAGGCCGCGCATGCCCACCAGCTGCCGCACCTGGGACATGTTGCCCCGGGCGCCGGAGTTGGCCATCATCCAGACCGAATTGAGGGGATCGTTCTCGTTGAAGTTGCGGCGGACTGCCGCCACGAGCCGCTCGTTGGTTTCGGTCCAGGTGTCGATCACCTTGGTGTGGCGCTCCACCTCGGTGATCTCACCCAGCCGGTAACGCTCCTCGGTTTCGGTGATCTGCTCTTCGGCCTCGGCCAGCAGCGACGCCTTGTCGCCCGGGATGCGCAGATCGTCCACGGAAATGGACACGGCCGCCTGGGTGGCGTAGTGGAAGCCGAGGTCCTTGAGCTCATCGGCCATCGAGGCCGTGGCCGCGGTGCCGTGGTGCTTGTAGGCCCAGGCCACCAGGTTGCGGAGAGCCTTCTTGTCGATCACCCGGTTCCGGAAGGGCGGGGCTTCACGGGTGAGCGCCGGGGTGACAGGAGCAGAGGTCTCGAGGCCGGCTTCAGCAGCGGCTTTCTTGGACGACTTGGTCTTCTTGGAGGGGGTGGCGGTCATGGCAGCGCGCTGGTGAAAGGTCGGAACTGGGAGGAGACGTAGGGGGGAAGGCTCAGGCGGCAGCCACGGCGTCGATGATGGTGTGGTTGATAACCACGCGTCCCACGGTGGTGAGCAGATAACGGCTGATCAGCGCGCCGTCCTCGTCCAGGCGGTCCCGGCGGTAGCTCCACTGCTCCACCCGGGTGCCGTCGCCGAGGGTGTCCACCTTCAGGGGTTCACTGTCCTCGTCGTCGCAGTCCACCTCGCCGCTGAAGCGCACCCACACCCAGTCGTGGAGGCCGATGTGCTTCTCTTCGAAGGAGGCGATCACATCCTCCAGACCCGCGAAGGTGCGGGCGCGGTCGCCGAAGGCGGGCTTGTCGGCGCCGGGCTGCTCGGCGGTGAGGTAGTAGGCGCCCAGCACCATGTCCTGCGACGGGGTGATGATCGGCTCGCCGGTGGCGGGCGAGAGGATGTTGTTGCTGGCCAGCATCAGCATCCGCGCCTCGGTCTGGGCCTCGATCGCCAGGGGCACGTGCACGGCCATCTGGTCGCCGTCGAAGTCGGCGTTGAAGGCGGGGCACACCAGCGGGTGGAGCTGAATGGCACGGCCGTCCACCAGCTTGGGCTCGAAGGCCTGGATGCCGAGGCGGTGCAGGGTGGGGGCGCGGTTGAGCAGGATCGGATGCCCTTCGATCACCTCCTGCAGCACCTGCATCACCTCGTCGTCGGCGCGCTGGATCAGCTTCTTGGCCGCCTTGATGTTGTTGACGATGTTCTGGCGGATCAGGCGATGGATCACGAACGGCTGGAACAGCTCGATCGCCATCTCCTTGGGCAGGCCGCACTGGTGCATCTTCAGCTTCGGCCCCACCACGATCACGGAACGGCCGGAGTAGTCGACCCTCTTGCCGAGCAGGTTCTGGCGGAAGCGGCCCTGCTTGCCCTCGATGATGTCGCTCAGCGACTTGAGGGCCCGGTTGTTGGCACCGACAACGGTGCGGCCGCGGCGGCCGTTGTCGATCAGGGCATCGACGGCCTCCTGCAGCATCCGCTTCTCGTTGCGCACGATGATCTCGGGCGCCAGGATCTCCTGCAGCCGCGCCAGGCGGTTGTTGCGGTTGATCACCCGGCGGTAGAGGTCGTTGAGGTCGCTGGTGGCGAAACGGCCGCCATCGAGCTGCACCATCGGGCGCAGATCGGGCGGGATCACGGGGATCACATCCAGCACCATCCAGTCCGGCTTGGCGTTGGTGGCGATGAAGTTGTCGATCACCCGCAGCCGCTTGATCAGCTTGGCGCGCTTCTGGCCCTTGCTGGCGGCGATGTCTTCGCGCAGCTGCTCTGCGGTCTCGGCGAGGTCGATGTCCTCGAGCAGCTGCTTGAGCGCCTCGGCGCCGATGCCGACAACGGGCTCGTTCTCGATGTCGGAGTCCTCGGCATAGATCTCATCCTCGATCTCCAGCCACTCGTCCTCGGTGAGCAGCTGCTTGTAGGTGAGGGACTTGTGGTCACCCGGATCGAGCACCACGTAGCAGTTGAAGTAGACGATCTGCTCCACATCCCGCAGGGGCATGTCGAGCAGGATCGCCACATAGCTGGGAATGCCCTTGAGGTACCAGACATGGCTCACCGGCGCAGCCAGCTTGATGAAGCCCATGCGGTGGCGCCGCACGCGGCTCTCGGTGACCTCCACCCCGCAGCGCTCGCAGACGATGCCGCGGTGCCGCACCCGCTTGTACTTGCCGCAGTGGCACTCCCAGTCCTTGGAGGGGCCGAAGATCTTCTCGCAGAACAGGCCGTCCATCTCCGGCTTGAGCGTGCGGTAGTTGATGGTTTCGGGCTTGGTGACCTCACCCACCACCTGACCGTTGGGCAGCGTGCGCTGCCCCCACTGCATGATCCGATCCGGCGACGCCAGGGTGATCTTGACGTAGTCGAAGTGGTTTTCGGTGCGGAGGTTGCTGTTGGACATGGGGGGCTAGGGCGCGGAGATCGGAGTGGGTGGCGTCAACAGGGGAAGCGTCGACACGGAGGACAACTCGGAGGGCAGTCCCGGGGGGAGCCGACGGCCCCCGTGCCCGGGTGATCCGGATCGATCAGTCGTCGTCGTAGTCCGCGACACCGAGGGATTCGTAGGTGGGCCTGCTGGGGGTGCTGCGGCGGGGATTCACGTCCTGCATCAGGTCCACTTCGTCGCCGGCGTCGGTGTACACCGCGATGTCGAGGCCGAGCGACTGGAGCTCGCGCATCAGCACCTTGAACGACTCGGGGGTGCCGGGCCGGGGAATCGGCTTGCCCTTGACGATGGCGTTGAGGGCCTCGTTGCGGCCCTGCATGTCGTCGGACTTGACGGTGAGCAGCTCCTGCAGGGTGTAGGCGGCGCCGTAGGCCTCCAGGGCCCACACCTCCATCTCCCCGAGCCGCTGGCCGCCCTGCTGGGCCTTGCCGCCCAGGGGCTGCTGGGTGACGAGCGAGTAGGGGCCGGTGGAACGGGCGTGGATCTTGTCGTCCACCAGGTGCACCAGCTTGAGGATGTGGGCGTAGCCCACGGTGACGGGCTGGTCGAAGGGTTCGCCGCTGCGGCCATCGATCAGCTGGATCTTGCCGGGATTCTCCGGGTCGTAGACCCAGTCCTTGCCGGGCAGGCTGGCGGCCTCCTCGAGGAAGGCCTGCACCGTCTGCTTCGACTTCTCGGCCCCGTGCATCTCATCGAAGGGCACCACCTTGACGCGGCAGTCCAGGTGGGAGGAGGCCCAGCCCATCAGGCACTCGAACACCTGGCCCACGTTCATCCGGCTGGGCACACCGAGGGGGTTGAGCACGATGTCGATGGGCGTGCCATCGGGCAGGTAGGGCATGTCCTCGCGGGGGAGGATGCGGCTGATGATGCCCTTGTTGCCGTGGCGGCCGGCCATCTTGTCGCCCACCTGGATCTTGAGGCGCTTGGCCACATATACCCGCACCACCATGTTGGCGCCCGGCGGCAGCTCATCACCCTGCTCCCGGGTGTAGATGCGCACGTCCACCACGCGGCCACGCTCGGTGCTGGGCACCCGCAGGGAGTTGTCACGCACGTCGCGAGCCTTCTCGCCGAAGATCGCGCGCAGCAGCTTCTCCTCCGGGGGCTGGTCCGACTCGCCCTTGGGCGTGACCTTGCCCACCAGGATGTCGCCGCTCTCGACGAACGCACCCACCCGGATGATCCCCATCTCATCGAGGTTGCCGAGGCTCTCTTCGGCCACGTTGGGGATTTCCCGGGTGATCTCCTCGGGTCCGAGCTTGGTCTGCCGGGCTTCGATCTCGTACTTCTCGATGTGCACCGAGGTGTAGAGGTCGTCTGTGACGAGCCGCTCGCTCACGAGGATGGCGTCCTCGTAGTTGTAGCCCTCCCAGGGCATGTAGGCGATCAGCACGTTCTGGCCCAGGGCGATCTCGCCGCCTTCGCAGGCGGAGCCATTGGCCAGCACCTGGCCAGCGATCACCTGGTCACCCTGCTGAACGATCGGCCGCTGGTTCAGGCAGGTGTCCTGGTTGGAGCGCTGGTACTTCTGCAGGTAGTGCGTGTGGTCCACCCCGTCCTCATCGCGGATGACGATGGCGGTGGCATCCACGTAGGTGACGGTGCCGTTGACCCGGGTGATCGGCACCATGCCCGAGTCACGGGCCACCTGGGTTTCCAGGCCCGTGCCCACCAGGGGGCGCTCCGGGCGCAGCAGCGGCACGGCCTGGCGCTGCATGTTGGAGCCCATCAGGGCGCGGTTGGCATCATCGTGCTCGAGGAAGGGGATCAGCGAGGTGGCCACGGAGATCACCTGCACCGGCGAGAGCTGCACGTAATCCACCTGCTCCGGCGGCACCTTCTCGAAATCCTGCCGGTAGCGCACCGGCACCAGATCGGCCGTGATGCGACCCTCGGCGTCGGTGGCCACATCGCCCGGGGCCACCCGGCACTCGTCCTCCAGGTCGGCGGAGAGATAGATGGGATCACCCTGCTTCAGCACGATGCCCTCCTCCACCTTCCAGAAGGGGGTTTCGATGAAGCCGTACTCATTCACCCGGGCATGGGTGGCAAGCGAGCCGATCAGGCCGGCATTCGGCCCCTCCGGGGTCTCGATCGGGCAGATGCGGCCGTAGTGGGAGGGGTGGATGTCGCGCACGGCGAAGCCGGCGCGCTCGCGGGTGAGACCACCGGGGCCGAGGGCACTGATCCGGCGCTTGTGGGTCAGCTCCGCCAGCGGATTGGTCTGGTCCATGAACTGGCTGAGCTGGCTGGAGCCGAAGAACTCCTTGATCGCTGCCACCAGGGGCTTGGGGTTCACCAGCTGGGCCGGGGTGAGGGATTCGGTCTCACCCACCGTCATCCGCTCCTTGATGATCCGCTCGAGCCGGTTCAGGCCCACCCGCACCTGGTTCTGCAGCAGCTCACCCACCGAGCGCACGCGGCGGTTGCCGAGGTGGTCGATGTCATCGAGGCTGGCCCCACCCACATCGAGCTCAAGGTTGATGAGGTAGTCGATGGTGCTGAGCACGTCCTCAGGGGTGAGGGTGCGCACGGCATCGGGGATGGTGAGCCGCAGCTTCTTGTTGATCTTGTAGCGCCCCACCCGGCCGAGGTCGTAGCGCTTGGGATCAAAGAAACGGCTGTGCAGCAGGCTCTGGCCGCCGCTCACCGAGGGGGGCTCACCCGGACGCAGCTTCTTGTAGAGCTCCAGCAGGGCCTGATCTTCCGAGGAGATTCCCTCGTCGTTGGCCGACTCGATCGACTTCTGGTAGTACTCCGGGTGGCGGAGCTTGTCGAGAACGTCATTGTCGGTGAGGCCGATGGCACGCATCAGCACGTGGGCATTGATCTTGCGGGTTTTGTCCACCCGCACGTGGAGAAGATCGTTCTTGTCAGTTTCGAACTTCAGCCAGGCTCCGCGGTTTGGGATCAGGCTGGCGTTGAAGGTCTTGCGGCCATTCTTATCCTGCTCGTCCTTGAAATACACCCCAGGAGAGCGCACGATCTGGTTCACGATCACGCGCTCAGCGCCATTGATGATGAACGTGCCGCGCTCGGTCATCAGCGGGAGTTCGCCGATGAACACCTCCTGCTCCTTGATCTCGCCGGTTTCCTTGTTGATCAGCCGGCAGGTCACATACATCTGCGACGCGAAGGTGGCATCACGGCGCTTGGCTTCCTCGACATCGTGGCGAGGCCGCTTGAGGCGGTACTCACTGCCGATGAAGTGCAGCTCCAGCTTGCCGGTGTAGTCGGTGATCGGGGAGAAGCTCTCCAGCTCTTCGATCAGCCCCTTCTCCAGGAACCATTTGAAGCTCGCACGCTGTACCTCCACCAGATCGGGCAGGTAAGTGGCGGTCTTGGCGACCTGGATCGCGCTGCTCATGCGGTGAACCTGCAGGAACGGAAGTGAAGGGGGGTGGCCGGTCGGCCCTGACAGCTGGGGAAATCCACGGCAAACCACGCGAACAGCCGCTCCCCAGGGGGGAACGGCTGCCCGGCGGACGCACTTAGCGGGATCGGATCAAAACTGCAGGCGTTGACAACAAGGAGCGCTTTCGCTTCCAGGCCAATGAAGAATCATACATTGTCACCCGCCTGGGGCAAGGCGAACAGGCGTCTGGCATTGGCGGTGCTGGTGGCGGCCACGGTCGCCAGGGATTCGCCGCGCAGCTCGGCCACCCTGGCCGCCACGGCCGCCACGAAGGACGGCTCGTTGCGCTTGCCGCGCCGCGGCACCGGCGCCAGGAACGGACAGTCGGTCTCGACCAGGTAGCGGTCGGCGGGCACCTGGCGGGCACAGGCGTGGGTGGCCTCCGCCTTCGGGAAGGTGACCACCCCGCTGAAACTGATGTAGAAGCCGAGTCCCAGGAAGGCTTCCATCTCCTCCGGAGTGCCGCCCCAGCAGTGCATCACACCGCGGGGGCACCGCCCCTGGCTGGCCCGCTGCCGGAGCTCCTCCAGCATCGGAGCGGCGGCATCCCGGCAGTGCACGATCACCGGCAGATCCAGCTCGCAGGCCAGGTCGAGCTGGGGGCGGAGCACGCCCAGCTGCTCCTCGAGGTTCTGGTCGCGGTACAGGTCGAGGCCGAGCTCGCCGATGGCCACCACCCGGCAATCGGCCAGGGCGGCCTCCCGGAGCACCTGCTGTGTGCCGGGCTGCCAATGCTGCGTGTCCAGGGGATGCACCCCCACCGAGTACCGCATCTCGGGGAAGCGGTCGGCGAGGGCCCGGATCGCCGGGATTTCGGCTGGTTCCACACAGGCGTGCACCAGGCTCACGACCCCAGCTGCACGCCAGCGCTCCACCACGGCGTCCAGGTCGTCCTCGAAGTTGCGGAAGACGATGTGGCAGTGGGAATCGATGAGCGGGGCCGGCTCGGCAGCGTGGGCTGGGGGGGTCATGGCGTGCGGGCGGAAGACGGGGAGCCCGGCCGGCGGGGCAGCCGGCCGGGCCTGCCACACCGTCAGACGCCGGCAGTCGAGGGCTCGATGGCCTTCTTCACGGCGGCGCTCAGCCGGGACTTCTGGTGAGCCCCGGTGTTGCGGTGCAGCGCACCCACCTTGACGGCCTTGTCGATCTTGCTGAACGCCGCACTCATGCTCTGCTGCACGGCCTCCTTGCCGTCATCCCCGGGGGCCTGGGCGTAGGCGCTGCAGGCCGTGAAGCAGCGCTTCATCAGCGTGCGCAGGGCAGACTTGTAGCTGCGGTTCCGCAGCCGGTTGCGCTCAGCAATCTCGATGCGCTTCTTCGAAGACTTGTTATTGGCCACAGGCGGACAGACGCTGATTCGGCAATCGCTGATCGTACCTCCCAGCCTTCCACCACTGGAGTTCCTACCCTCCCGGCCACTAGCTTGAACGCTCCCACTCGAGCGTCTCGTGGCCGCCGCACCCACCGCCATCGCCCTCACCTGCCTGCGGGATCCGGCCGCCGCCGCCGAACGGTTGGAGGCCATCGCCGCGCGGACCGGATCGGCCCAGAGTCAGGACGCCGCCCAGCGGGTGGACGCCATCCTCGAGCGGGTGCGGCGGGAGGGTGATGCGGCGCTGCTCAGCCTCACGGAAGAATTCGACGGCGTGCGCCCCGATCCTCTGCGCATTCCCCGCGAGCAGCTGGCCGCGGCGTGGGAGCAGTGCCCGGCGCCGCTGCAGCAGGCCCTGACCCTGGCCCACGGGCGGATTCTCGATTTCCATCAGCGGCAGCTGCCCCAGGACCTGGCGGTGCGTGGTCCCTACGGGGAGCAGCTCGGGCGCCGCTGGCGGCCGGTGGAGCGGGCCGGGCTCTATGTGCCGGGGGGCCGCGCCTCCTACCCGAGCACGGTGCTGATGAACGCCGTGCCCGCCGCCGTGGCGGGCGTTCAGCGGCTGGTGATGGTCACACCGCCAGGCCCGGGGGGGCTGCCGAATCCCACCGTGCTGGCGGCGGCCCACCTGGCGGGGATCGAGGAGATCTACCGGGTGGGAGGGGCCCAGGCGATCGGCGCCCTGGCCTACGGCACGGCCTCCATCCCCCGCGTGGATGTGATCAGCGGACCCGGCAATCTCTACGTGACCCTGGCCAAGAAGGCGGTGTATGGCCAGGTGGCGATCGACTCCCTCGCCGGCCCCAGTGAGGTGCTGGTGATCGCCGACCACACGGCCTGCGCCGACCAGGTGGCAGCGGACCTGCTGGCCCAGGCGGAGCACGATCCGCTCGCGGCCGCCATCCTGCTCACCACGAGCGAGGCCCTGGCGGCGGCAGTGCCGGCGGCGATCGAAGCCCAGCTGAGCGGCCATCCCCGCGAGGCGATCACCCGCCGCGCGATCGAGGACTGGGGCCTGGTCGTGGTCTGCGGAGATCTGGAGACGGCGGCGGCCCTGAGCGATCGTTTCGCCCCCGAGCACCTCGAACTGCTGGTGGAGGACCCGGAGGGCCTGGCGGATCGGATCCAGCACGCCGGGGCCATCTTCATGGGCCCCCACACTCCCGAGGCCGTGGGGGACTACCTGGCCGGCCCCAACCACACCCTGCCCACCGCGGGAACAGCCCGCTTCGCCGGTGCCCTGAGTGTGGAGACCTTCCTGCGGCACACCTCCCTGATCCGCTTCAACCGCGAGGCCCTGGAGGCCACCGCCGAAGCCGTGGTGACCCTGGCCGAGAGCGAAGGGCTCCACAGCCATGCCGCTTCGGTGCGCCTGCGGCTCAGCGGCCCATCCCGCTGAGCCCTGGCTGCTCAGCGCCGGGCGAGATCGCGCACCCGGGGTTGATCCGCCTCGATCTCCCCCACCAGCACCTGGTCGGTGAGGTTGACGAACAGCCCGTTCTCCAGCACACCCGGCAGGTTGTTGATCTGCTGCTCCAGCGCCACGGGGTCAGGGATGCCGCCGGCGAAGCGCACATCCAGCACCAGGTTGCCCTGATCGGTCACCACAGGGCCGGCCTTGCGCACCGCCATCCGCAGCTGGGCCTCGCCCCCCATGGCCCGCAGCTCGCCCTGCACCTGGCGCCAGGCTCCGGGGAGCACCTCCACCGGCAGCAGAAAGCCGAGGTTGAGCGTGTCCACCAGCTTGGTGGCATCCACCACCACCACGAAGCGGTCGGCACGACGGGCCACCAGCTTTTCCTGCACGTGGCAGGCACCGCCCCCCTTGATCAGCTGGAAGGAGGGATCCACCTCATCGGCACCGTCGATGGCCAGGTCGATGCGGGAAATGGCATTGAGGCTCTTCAGCGGGATGCCCAGCTCCGCGGCGAGCACCTCCCCCTGGAACGAGGTGGTGACCCCGGTGATGTCGGTGAGCTCACCGCTGCGCAACCGGGCACCGAGGGCCTGGATCATCAGGGCGGCGGTGGAGCCGGAGCCCAGACCCACCACCATGCCGCTCTGGATCTGCTCGGTGGCCGCCAGGGCGACGGCCTGCTTCATCCGGTCCTGCAGATCTGACATCACGGCGTGGCAGACGGGCCGCGACCGTAGCAGTGGCCCGGGCAGCCCCGGAATCAGCCCGCCCGGGGCAGGGCGGCCGGGCGGATCGAGAGACTCAGCTCGCGGCGGCCGCGCACCACGGTGAGCGCCAGGGGCTGCCCCACCTCCGAACGCTCCACCTGCTGCAGCAGGGTGGATGGGTCGCGCACGGGCTGGTCCGCCACCGCCACCACCAGATCCCCCCGCCGCAGGCCGGCGGTCTCGGCCGGGCTGGCGGGCAGCACCCGCTGCACGAGGGCACCATCGCGCTCGGGCAGCTGCAGCAGGGCATCCGGGTCGCGGTTGTTGTCCCGGGCCCGGCGGGCCGTGAGCGGCACCAGCTGCAGGCCCAGATAGGGGTGCACCACCTCACCGCCGCCGGCCAGCTGATCGGCGACCCGTTTGGCCAGGTTGATCGGGATGGCGAAGCCCAGGCCGGCACCGGGGCCGGAACGCACCAGGGTGTTGATGCCGATCACCTCACCGGCGGCATTGATCAGGGGCCCGCCGGAGTTGCCGGGGTTGATGGCGGCATCGGTCTGGATCAGATCGAGCCGCTTGTCGGCGAAGCCGAGGCTGTTGATGTCGCGATGCAGGCTGCTCACGATCCCGAGGGTCACCGTGCGCTGCAGGCCGTAGGGACTGCCCAGGGCGATGGCCCAGTCGCCCACCTCCAGGGCCTCGGAATCCCCCAGGGGAGCAGCCCGCAGATCCTCCACGCCGCGGATCCGCACCAGCGCCAGATCGGTGACCGGATCACTGCCCACCACCTCGGCGTCCCGCTGGCGGCCGTCGGCGAGGGTCACCTCGACCCGATCCACCTGGTCCACCACGTGGGCGTTGGTGAGCACCAGGCCGCGGCCGGCGTCCACCACCACCCCGGATCCCTGGCCCCGCTCCCGCATGCTGCCGGAGGGGTCACCGAACAGATCGCGCAGCAGGGGGTCCAGCAGGGCGGGATCGAAGGGCTGCCGGGCCACGTCGCGCTCGATGTCGATGCGCACCACCGCGGGAGCCACGGCCCGGGCAGCATCGGCGACAAAGCTGTGGGGGGCGGCAGGTGACGGCGCTGCCCAGACAGCGGACGGGATCAGAAGCTGGACAAGCAGCAACAGCACGAGCGCCAGAGCGCTGGCATGGCTGGGCCGCAGCCCAGGATGGGTCGCCCAGCAACGGCGCGGCGGCCCCAGCTGCGGTGTGCCGGCCTCTGGTGCGCCGAAGCGGGCGGAGCCGATGGCAGCAACTCTCAAGACCTGTCGCCGGCAACTGATCCCCCGAGGTTAGGGAGGCAGCCAGCGCAGCAGGGACTCCTCAAATCCGCCCTCGGGCATCGCCACCAGCCAGCGCCCGCCGGGATCTCCGGGCCTGCCGAGAGGGCAGGGCTGCACCGGACCGAAGCCGCAGAGGGTGGAGGGACAACCCAGCAGGGGCACCTCCGGGCGTCCGGGAACGCTTCCGGCCCAGTGCTGGTGGATGTGGCCGAACACCACAGCCACCAGCTCGGGCACCTGGCGCAGTTGCCGCAGCAGCGCCTGACCATCCAGCAGAGCGATGGCATCCATCACCGGATCCCCGATCGGCACAGGGGGATGGTGCACCGCCACCAGCAGGGGCAACCGGGCGGGATCCTCACGCAGCTGCCCCAGCCGCTCGGCCACCCAGCGCAACTGGGCCGTGCCGAGCCAGCCCGCCGTGGCGCCGGCCTTGTGGCTGTCGAGCAACAGCAGCCGCGCCCCGTTGAGCTGCAGCAGCGCAGGGGCGATCACCGCCGTACGACCGAGTGCCACCCGCAGCAGCATGGGGTGGTCGTGGTTGCCCGGCAGCAGGGCCAGTGGGATCGCCAGGGGCTCCAGCAGCCTGCGGAGGTTCACGTACCCCCCCAGGCTCTCGTCCTGGCACAGATCACCGCTGAGCAGCAGCAGGTCCGGTGGCTGGGGCACCAGCGCCAGGGACTCCCGCAAACCCTGAGCCAGCCATTGCATCGGCCGGCGACCGCGGTAGGTGTCCGTGGGGCCCGCCAGCAGATGCGGATCACTCAGCTGCAGAACGTGCATCTCCTCCCTGGCCGCTGCGCCTAAGTTGCCTGTTGAACTCAGAGGCGGCCATGGCAGCAATCCCCCCCGGCACCCGGCAGCGTTGCAGCCTCTGTCAGGTGGAGATTCAGGGCATGCCCGGCGGCGCGGATCTCGTGCACTTCAGCCAGGGCGCTCCCGGCACCCGCGCCAAGCTCTGGGCCCGGGTCTGCCAGTACCTGCGCAGCGACGAGCAGAAGAGCCAGTGCCTCAACCAGGACACCACCCTGCGTGGCACCGTGCAGGGCAGTGACTACTACGCCGAAGCCCCGGTGATTGATCTCGGTGCCCTCGCCGGGGGAGGAAAGGACAACCCCGGCGATCCCGTAGGGTGACCTCCAGGGTCTGAGGTCCGCGGGCCAGGTCTTTCTCCGGCCCCGTTCGTGCCGTGCCTCACCCGCCGTGCCTCACCCTCTGATCCCCGAACTGGAGACCCTCGCCGGCAGGGCCTGCGCCGACCTGGGCTTCGAGCTCAGGCAGGTGAACCTGCTGACGCACCGCATCCCCATGACCCTGCAGGTGCTCGTGCAGCGTGGCGATGGCCAGGACATCAGCCTCGATGAGTGCGCCGCCCTGAGCGCTCCCCTGGGCGAGGCCTTCGATGCGGCAGGCGTTCTGGACCAGGAGACCTACATTCTGGAGGTCAGCAGCCCGGGCGTCGGCGACGAGCTGCGGGAGGACCGCGACTTCCGCAGCTTCCGTGGGTTTCCCGTGGCCGTACGCTTCACTGACCGCAACGGTGCTGAAGCCCGGTGCGAGGGCCTGCTGCTGGAGCGCACCGCGAGCGAGCTCCAGATCAACATGCGCGGGCGCACGAAGCGCATTCCCCGTGCGTCCGTGCTGCAGGTGCTCCTTGTCGCGCCGAGCACCGGCACCTGAAACCGCGACGAGCGGCATCCCCACAACTGAATCACCCACAACCGAACCCCCATGGCCCTGGTCCTGCTCCCCGGTCTGAACAACCTGATCGAGGACATCAGCGAGGAGAAGAAGCTGCCTCCTGCAGTGGTGGAGGCAGCGCTGCGGGAGGCGCTCCTCAAGGGCTATGAGCGCTACCGGCGCACCCTCTATCTCGGCATCAGCGAGGACCCCTTCGAGGAGGACTACTTCTCCAACTTCGACGTGCAACTCGATCTGGACGAGGAGGGGTACCGGGTGCTGGCCTCCAAGATCATCGTGGAGGACGTGGAGAGCGAGGACCACCAGATCGCCCTGGCGGAAGTGCAGCAGGTGGCCGACGACGCCCAGATCGGTGACACCGTGGTGCTGGACGTGACGCCGGAGAAGGACGATTTCGGGCGGATGGCCGCCGCCACCACCAAGCAGGTGCTGGCCCAGAAGCTGCGGGATCAGCAGCGCCGCATGATCCAGGAGGAGTTCGCCGATCTGGAGGATCCGGTGCTCAGCGCCCGGGTGGTGCGCTTCGAGCGCCAGAGCGTGATCATGGCGGTGAGCAGCGGCCCCGGCAGGCCGGAGGTGGAGGCCGAGCTGCCCCGCAGGGATCAGCTGCCGAACGACAACTACCGGGCCAACACCACCCTCAAGGTGTTCCTCAAGGAAGTGAGCGAGGTGCCGCGGCGCGGGCCCCAGCTGTTCGTGAGCCGGGCCAATGCCGGGCTGGTGGTGTACCTGTTCGAGAACGAGGTGCCGGAGATTCAGGAGGGCTCCGTGCGGATCGTGGCCGTGGCGCGGGAAGCCAACCCCCCCAGCCGTGCCGTGGGGCCGCGCACCAAGGTGGCGGTGGACTCGGTGGAACGGGAGGTGGATCCGGTGGGGGCCTGCATCGGCGCCCGGGGCTCGAGGATCCAGCAGGTGGTGAACGAGCTGCGGGGCGAGAAGATCGACGTGATCCGCTGGTCGCCGGACCCCGGCCAGTACATCGCCAACTCCCTCAGCCCGGCGCGGGTGGAGGCCGTGCGTCTGGTGGATCCCGACGGTCACCACGCCCATGTGCTGGTTCCCCCCGACCAGCTCAGCCTGGCCATCGGCCGGGAAGGACAGAACGTGCGGCTGGCGGCACGGCTGACCGGCTGGAAGATCGACATCAAGAACGCCAACGAATACGACCAGGCCAGTGAGGACGCCGTGGTGGCCGAGCTGATCGCCGTCCGCCAGGAGGAGGAGGCGCTGCATGCCGAAGCCGAGGCCCGCCTCGCCGCCGAGCAGGCCGCCAGGGCCGAGGAGGATGCCCGGCTGCGGGAGCTCTACCCCCTGCCGGAGGACGAGGAGGAGTCCCTGGACGAGGGTGTCGAGCCCCAGGCTGATGCGCTGCCCTCCCCGGCCGACGCCCTGGCGGAGGAGGAGGCCCCGGAGGGCGTGCCGTCCGAGACCGGCGAGCTGGTCAGCAGCGAGGACGGAGCCCGGTGACCTCCAGCAGACCCGTCCTGAGGCGCTGCGTGGCCTGTCGTTCCCTGATGGACCGCAGTGAGCTCTGGCGGGTGGTTCGCCTGGCCGCCGGTGGCATTCAGCTGGATCAGGGCATGGGCCGCTCGGCCTACCTCTGTCCCCGCAGCGAATGCCTCGACGAAGCCAGGCGGCGGAAGCGTCTGCAGCGGGCCCTGCGCTGCCCGGTGGCAGACGCTGTCCTGGACGTGCTCGAGCAGCGTCTCGTTGCCCAGAGCCGACCTGCCGCCCAGAGACCCGCCTTCGAGGCAAGCTCTGAGGCAAGATGAACCCTGGCCGCAGAGCGCGTGCGGCCTGGTGCTTCTGTCCCCCCATGGCGGGCAGGGGCCCGGACCATTGGAGACCTGAATGACCAGCAGCGGCAAAGTCAGAATCTACGAGCTTTCCCGGGACCTGGGCCTGGAGAACAAGGACGTGCTGGATGCTGCCGAGAAACTGGGGGTGGCCGCCAAAAGCCACAGCAGCTCGATCAGTGACGACGAAGCGGCCCGGATCAGGCGGCTGATCGAGACGGGCGGCAACGGCTCGAGCAAGCCAGCCGCTGCTCCGCCCTCGGCCCCGGGCAAGGCCATCCTTTCGGTAAAGAAGGCTGCCGCCCCCGTCAGACCTGCTGCTCCGGCCAGGCCCTCCCCCCCGCAGGCGGCCGCAGCCCAGCCTGCCCGCCCTGCGGCCCCGAGCAAACCCCCGGCCCCGGCTCGCCCTGCCGCAGCCGCTGCCACACCCGCCGCCGCCGCCAAACCTTCGGCAGCGGCGCCAGCAGCGCAGAAGCCCCCGCTGGCCAAGCCGGTGGCGAAACCCTCCCCCAAACCCCTGGCCACCCCCGCCGCTGCGGCTCCGGCCCCCACGCCGCCTCAGCCGGTGCGGCCCGCGCCTGCGCCTCCCCAGACCAGGCCCAGCGCCGCCCCCAGCCGGCCCGGCGGTCCGGCGCCGGTGAACCGGCAGAGCCCGGCAGCCAAACCCGCACCCCCGGCCCGTCCGCCGGTGGTGATCGCCTCCCGGCCCTCCCGGCCCAGCACCCCTGCCCCCAGTCGCAAGCCCGAGCCACCTGCCCGTCCCGGGGGCGGCAGACCCCAGCTGGTGGGACGCCCGATCAGTCCCCAGGCGGGCAGCAACCGGCCCGCCCCTCCCGGAAGCCGGCCGGCCACGAGCCAGCGGCCGGCCCCTCCCCAGCGCAGCGGTGCCCCATCCCCCACCCGGGCGGGCCAGGGCGGTGGTGGCGGCCGGCCGGCGGCCACCCCTCTGGAATTGGTGGGCAAGCCCATCCGCCGCGACAGCAGCGGCGGCAACCGGCCCGCGGCTCCTGGCCGACCCGGCATGCCCGCCGGCATGCGCAAGCCCATGGCCCCGGGCGAGCTGATGCAGCTGCAGAAGCCCACGGGGCGCTCCCCGGCGCCGCCGCCGCGCCGTCCGGCCGACCGCTCCGAAGCCGGCAGCGGACCCGGCGGCACACCGGATCTGGTGCGGCCCACCGCCACGCCCCCCTCGGCTCCCCGCCGTCCTGGCTTCCGGGCACCGGTGCCGGCCGGCCGGCCGCGTCGCCCCGACTGGGACGACAGCGCCAAGCTGGAGGCCCTGCGCAGCCGCACGCCCCAGCGGCAGCGGCCGAAGGTCCACATCATCGGCGACAACGACGACGCCCTCACGGCCGAGACCGGTGGCTATGCCGGTGAACAGGAGGCCGTGGTGCTGCAGGCCAGCCTGGCCCGCCCCAGCAAGCCCAGGACGCGCACAGCACCGGCCCCCAGGCCCACCGTGGCCGTGCGCAAGCGCAAGAAGGAAACCACCCGTCAGCGCCAGCGCCGCCGCGCCATGGAGCTGCGCGCCTCCCGCGAGGCCAAGCAGCAGCGTCCGGAGATGCTGATCGTGCCGGAGGGCAACCTCACGGTGCAGGAGCTGGCCGAGAAACTCGGTGTCGAGAGCTCCGACATCATCAAGAGCCTCTTCTTCAAGGGCATCATCGCCACGGTCACCCAGAGCCTCGACCTCTCCACGATCGAGGCGGTGTCCGAGGAGTTCGGGGTGCCCGTGCTCGAGGACGACGTCGAGGAGGCCGCCGCCAAGACGGTGGAGATGATCGAGGAGAGCGACCTCGAGCACCTGATCCGCAGGCCCCCCGTGGTCACCGTCATGGGCCACGTGGACCACGGCAAGACCAGCCTGCTCGATGCCATCCGCAAGACCCGTGTGGCCGCCGGCGAAGCCGGTGGGATCACCCAGCACATCGGCGCTTACCAGGTGGAGATCGAGCATGGCGGCGAGCCCCGCAAGCTCACCTTCCTCGACACGCCCGGCCACGAGGCCTTCACGGCCATGCGGGCCCGGGGCACCAAGGTGACCGACGTGGCGGTGCTGGTGGTGGCCGCCGACGACGGCGTGCGCCCCCAGACCCTCGAGGCCATCAGCCACGCCCGCGCCGCCAAGGTGCCGATCGTGGTGGCGATCAACAAGATCGACAAGGAGGGCGCCTCTCCGGAGCGGGTGAAGCAGGAGCTGTCCGGCCTCGAGCTGGTGGCCGAGGACTGGGGCGGCACCACGGTGATGGTGCCCGTGAGCGCCATCAAAGGCGAGAACGTGGACAAGCTGCTGGAGATGATCCTGCTGCAGTCCGAACTCGAGGACCTGCAGGCCAACCCCGACCGCATGGCCAAGGGCACCGTGATCGAGGCCCATCTGGACAAGGCCAAGGGCCCGGTGGCCACCCTGCTGGTGCAGAACGGCACCCTGCGGCCGGGCGATGTGCTCGCCGCCGGCCCCGTGCTCGGCAAGGTGCGGGCCATGGTGGACGACACCGGCAAGCGGGTGAAGCAGGCCGGTCCATCCCTGGCGGTGGAAGCCCTCGGCTTCAGCGAGGTGCCCACGGCCGGGGATGAATTCGAGGTTTTCCCGGATGAGAAGACGGCACGCGCCGTTGTGGGCGACCGGGCCACCGAAGCCCGCGCCACCCGCCTGGCCCAGCAGATGGCCTCCCGGCGGGTGTCGCTGGCCTCGATGTCCGGCCAGGCCAGCGAGGGCGAGCTCAAGGAGCTCAACCTGATCCTCAAGGCCGACGTGCAGGGCTCGGTGGAGGCGATCCTCGGCTCCCTCGAGCAGCTGCCCCAGGGCGAGGTGCAGGTGCGGGTGCTGCTCTCGGCTCCGGGCGAGATCACCGAAACCGACGTGGATCTGGCCGCCGCCTCCGGCGCCGTGATCGTGGGCTTCAACACCTCGATGGCACCCGGGGCCAAGCGGGCCGCCGACGCCACCGGCGTGGACGTGCGCGACTACGACGTGATCTACAAGCTGCTGGAGGACATCCAGCTGGCGATGGAAGGTCTGCTGGAGCCGGAGCTGGTGGAGGAATCCCTCGGCGAGGCCGAAGTGCGTGCCGTGTTCACCATCGGCAAGAGCGCCGTGGCGGGCTGCTACGTCACCACCGGCAAACTGCAGCGCAACTGCAGGGTCCGGGTGCGGCGCGCCAAAGAGATCGTGTTCGAGGGGGATCTCGATTCGCTCCGCCGCAACAAGGACGATGTCAAGGAGGTGGCCACCGGCTTCGAATGCGGCATCGGCTGCGACCGCTTCACGGGCTGGCAGGAAGGCGATCGCATCGAAGCCTTCAAACTGGTGACACAGCGGCGCACGCTCAGCACCTGAGCGGCGCCCCGGACCCCGACGCCGTGACACCCCGCAGCGAGCCCCTCCTCTGGCTACAGCTCATCGCCCTGGGGGCCATCCCCCTGGAGCTGCTGCTCCTTCTCCTGGTGCTGGCCGGGGCCGACCCCGGACCGGTGCCAGGGGTGGAGCGGTTGCTGGTGTGGGGCCTCGGGGCGCTGGCCCCCGCCCTGCTGTTCTGGCGCCGCCCTCCGGATTGCTGTTCCCTGCTGCTGATCCAGGTGCCGGTGCGGGGCCGCAGTCTGCTGCAGCGGAGCCTTTCGCGCCTTCAGGAGAGCTGGCCACCGAAGCTTCTGGCGGTGCTGGGGGCGGCCGTGCTGCTGCCCCTGCTGTGGACGCTGGACAGCCATGCAGCCTTTGCCACACGCTTCTCCCCCCTCCACAGCAGCAACCGCTTCATTGCCCTCCTGCTCAGCCTTCCCCTGCTCACCGTGCTCCTCTGGCAATGGCAGCAGCTGGTGCAGTCCCTCTGGCTGCTCACCCGCTCGGCTGGCCAGCTGGAGGCGGCCCAGCCGATGACCCCGGAGCAGCTCGATGATCAGCACCTCTGCCTGGGGTTGCCGCTGCTCCTGCTGGATCCGCTTGCAGCGCGGGAGCCATCAGGAGCTGCAACCCTGGACACCCTCCAGAAGCAGGCAGGCACCGTCACCCCGGAAAGAGGGGCTGCTGGGACGAGTGCCGGGGGTGATCCCGGAGGTGATGGCGAGAACCCTGACGGCTTGACCCCCGAGCTCCGGACGGGCGAATCGGCATCCAACGGGGAGGGTTCTGGCCCAGCCGGCTCAGACCCATCCGAATCTGAAGCATCCGAAGGTGAGGCATCTGAGCGTCAGGCATCCAGCGCCGACTCCGCCAGCCCCGAGATCACCAGCCCCGAGCCCATCAGCCCTGGGTCCTCACTGCTGCTCGATCCGGGGGGACCTGTTTCGATCGAACCAGAGCAGGCTGCCGAAAAGAGCGACGGCACCGATCTGGATGAGAATGTCTCCTGAGGCCACCTCGCCACCGGAAGCACCCCGCAGCGCCATCACGGCAAGACCGGCGCCACCGGAACCGGCCAGGGCCAGCCACAGGGCCCGCCGCAATCCCCGCCAGGGTGTTCGTGCCTCCTGGAGCAGTCGTGCCCGCAGGTCAGGATCGAGAGGACGAGGCTGCTGTCCCATGGCCGGCGTGCGCGTGGCTGACGGCACAATGCTAATTTCACTGGGACGCCGGTGTAGCTCAGCGGTAGAGCAACTGATTCGTAATCAGTAGGTCGCAGGTTCAAATCCAGTCACCGGCTTTTTCTGGGTTCAGCGTCAGAGCGTCATGCTCATTCGTGCTGCTGCTGCGATTGCAGGCAGCGGTGACTTTTGAGCACGAAGTCCGTTCACGTTCCCCATCGTTCCAGCCTCAGAGGAACGCCTCAGCGGCACCGAGGGGGTGCTGGTGGACCGGCAGCTGATTGAGCAGATCGAAGTCTTCGAAGGCAAAGCCAGGACCCACCACACAACTCACCAGGCTCCAGCGGCCAGGTGCCCGGGCAGCCTGCCACCAGCCTGCCGGAACCGAAAGACTTGGCGCCTCGTGTACAGCTGGACGCTGCACAGCGCTCGGGCCCACGGCCTCGTCCCCCAGCGGGCCTGCGGGAGGCGCCAGGCGATGGAGCTGGGCTTCGCCTCCTTCAGGAGGAAGGGTCCACAGCTCCAGGGGATCACCGGCGAGGAACTGCCACACCTCATCGCTGCCGCGCACGCGATGCCAGCGGCTCAGACCTCCGCCCGGCAGCAGGTAGAAGATCTGGGTGAGAGCCGATCGGGTGGCACCGTCCTGGCGCCTGACCTGGGCACCACTGCGATGGTTCTCGCGGTACCAGCCTCCCTCGGGGTGGGGCTGGAGCCGCAGGCGCTCCACGAGCTCCGCGGCGCTGGTCAGGGCGGGATCGGGCCAGGACGCCATCAGCGCACCTCCAGGCAACAACCGGCCCCATCATCCGTCCCGAACCACCCCGCATGAAAAAGCCCCCCTCGAGGAGGGGGGCCGGCGGGATTCCGTTGGGGTGATCGCCTCCAGCAGAGGCGATCGCTTCAGCCTCAGCCGATCGCCGGAGCGGTCAGCGCCACAGGGGTGGCTTCGGCAGCCGCCAGGTCGAGCGGGAAGTTGTGAGCGTTGCGCTCGTGCATCACTTCCATACCCAGGTTGGCGCGGTTCAGCACATCGGCCCAGGTGTTCACCACACGGCCCTGGCCGTCGAGGATCGACTGGTTGAAGTTGAAACCGTTCAGGTTGAAGGCCATCGTGCTCACGCCCAGGGCGGTGAACCAGATGCCGACCACAGGCCAGGCAGCCAGGAAGAAGTGCAGGCTGCGGCTGTTGTTGAAGCTGGCGTATTGGAAGATCAGGCGACCGAAGTAACCGTGGGCAGCCACGATGTTGTAGGTCTCTTCCTCTTGGCCGAACTTGTAGCCGTAGTTTTGGCTCTCGCTTTCGGTGGTCTCACGCACCAGGGAGGAGGTCACCAGCGAACCGTGCATGGCGGAGAACAGGGAGCCACCGAACACACCGGCCACACCCAGCATGTGGAAGGGGTGCATCAGGATGTTGTGCTCAGCCTGGAACACCAGCATGAAGTTGAAGGTGCCGCTGATGCCGAGGGGCATGCCGTCGGAGAAGGAGCCCTGACCGAAGGGGTACACCAGGAACACGGCGCTGGCAGCAGCCACGGGGGCGCTGTAGGCGACGCAGATCCAGGGGCGCATGCCCAGGCGGTAGGAGAGTTCCCACTCACGACCCATGTAGCAGAAGATGCCGATGAGGAAGTGGAACACCACCAGCTGGTAAGGACCGCCGTTGTACAGCCACTCGTCGAGGCTGGCGGCTTCCCAGATGGGGTAGAAGTGCAGGCCGATGGCGTTGCTGGAGGGCACAACAGCACCGGAGATGATGTTGTTGCCGTAGATCAGCGAACCGGCCACGGGCTCACGGATGCCGTCGATGTCGACGGGGGGCGCAGCGATGAACGCCACGATGTAGCAGATGGTGGCAGCCAGCAGGGTGGGGATCATCAGCACACCGAACCAGCCCACGTAGAGGCGGTTGTTGGTGGAGGTGACCCACTCGCAGAACTGCTGCCAGCTGTTGGCGCCGGAGCGCTGCTGGAGAGTGGTGGTCATGAGAACAGGAGAATGGTGCTCCGGAGAGCGGGTAAGTAGGGCGGCACTGCCGGTGAAGCACAGATCCCGTGAGGTCTCTGGGGCCGGGTCGGCGGCCGCGGACGGAATCCCGTCGCCAATGAATGTAACACAACATTGCGGGGTTTGTGAAGAGGGGTTGCGGCAGGGGTGGCGGTAGGGGTTCCACCACAGCCGCTCGGCTATGTCTGCGGAACCCCGCATGTGCTCCGGCATGGCTGTGCCAGCTCCTGTGTCCGCCTCGCTGGTCCGTCCCCTGCTGGTGGTGTCGGTGGCGCTTGGAGCGGCAGCCGCTCTCTCGGCCTGCCAGCCCAAGACCACCACGGAACTCCAGCAGCTGCAGCAGCGGCTGGAACAGCAGGACGTGAAAATCCAGCAGCTCGAGCAGAAGCTCAATGCGGTGAGTCCCAAGGGAGCCGCCGACAGCAGCGGCAAACCCCCCGCAGGGCCGGTGAAATCGCTCACGTACCGCACCAGCCCCGAGGGCAACCGGCTCCGCATCTACTGGGGCGACGGCAAGACGAGCGATCTGGAGTGCACCAAGGAGCAGGCCACCCTGGTTTGTGGCTGAGCTGGCGAACAGCAATGCGGCCCAGGCCTCAGGCTGGTGGATCGAGAGCCAGCGGACTTCACGATGGAACGTTCCGGAAGGTGGCTGCTGACCGCAGGCCTGCTGACGGCTGCCGGTCTGGGCGGCCAGCCGGACCTGCGCGCCCAGGAGCCCTCACCCTCCAGCCTCACGGGCCAGACCCTCCAGCGCATCGAGCAGATCAAGAACGAGGCGATGGGCCTGCAGCGGGCCGTCAATCTCGCCCGCGGAACAGCCGCCAAGCTCAACGGCGGGCTGAGCGTGTACCGCCCGGCCGTGTGCATGTTCCAGGGCATCAACAACAACCCCTGCCTGGTCGACCGGAGCGCTGAGGGCTACACCTTCCGCTTCCTCGGCGGGAGCCCGGGCTGGGAACAACTGCAACTCCCCGCCACCGTGGAGACCGAGCTGCTGATCAGCCGCGACGGCCGCAGCGTGGTGCAGATTCTCTACAACGGTCTGCCGCGTCCTGCCGCTGCCAAACTGCCGGCTCAATGAGGGCCTGGGCCCTCGGGCCCGATTGATGGGGCCCAGGGGATGGGGTCCGGCGCAAGGGGTCCGGCACGTCCACCGGGCGTCAAAGGGTTGGCTTCAGGGTGTCGGTGTCAGGTCCTCAGCATCAGGTTTTCGGAATCAGGCTTTCGGCATCATGTCGTCGTCAAGGTGGCCGCGCAGGCTTGCAGTGCTGCTGACCACGCGGGCAGCACCGGCCACGCCTCCCGGCGGGTGAGGCTGAGGGCAATGCCCTTCTCCCCGTAGGCCGCTTCGTTGATGAACACGGCCACCTGCGGCTCCGCATCCGGGGAGGATTCGAAGCCGATCACCCGGCCATCCGGATCGAGGAACAGGGGCGCCCCCGGCGGCAGGGGCCACCAGTCCCGCGACTGGAGCCGGGGATGGATGCAGGCGAGCGGGTCGCCATCGGGCCGGCGGGGCAGATCGAGGCTGCGCAGGTGGCGGTGCACCACCAGGGCGGCGGGCAGCCGCGGAGGCCCGCCGCGGGCCTCCGACAGCACGGCGAGAGCCGCCTCCAGGGCGAGCTGGGTCTGCCGGCAGATGCGGGCCTGTACCACACCCTGGGGCACCGGCCCCACCTCGATCACCACCCCGCAGGGCCAGCGCTCCACCAGGAACCCCGTCTGGGCGGGGTCGCCCTCATGCAGGTAGACCGGCAAGCCCAGTCTGGCCTGGATGCCCGCGGCCAGGGCCAGGTCGGTGAAGCGCCGGCCGTACAGCACCAGGCAGCTCCCCATCGCACTGGTGGTGCTGTGCAGATCGATCGCCACCGCACAGGGCTCGCGGCCACCAGGCCCGTGCTCCTCCAGCAGCTGGCGGGCTCGCCGCACCTCCAGAGCCTGCTCACCCCGGTGCTGCAGCAGGGCCTCGGAAAAGCAGCGGTTCAGATCACGCTCCACGTAGCGCTGATTGCTGGCCCAGGCCTGGGGATTGCCCAGCACGAACACCGGATGCAGCGCGGCGCTGCGCAGACGGGCCGGCTCCTGGCGCCAGTGCTCGAGCAGCCAGGGGGCATTGCGCTCGTTGCCGTGGGTGCCGCCCACCACCAGAACCCCGTTCAGCCGTTCCAAGGACCACCCCCCAGCGCTTCCTGTGCCACGCCCGATCACCAGTGTGAAGTCTGCCGGGTTCTGCCAGCGGCGATCACCCCCGAGCCGACCCCGACCTTGGCGTCACCGGCGCCGCTGACGCAGAGTTCGCAGCAGTGCGATTCGCAGCAGTGCGAGCAGGCTCATGGCTCCGGTGCCCCCCATCCTCGTGCGTACGGCCCGCCGCTGCTGGCGCTGGCAATGGCAGCAGCTGATGGGGGGCCTGGCCCCCGCTGACAGCGAGGGCAACTACCGCAGGCCCGCCGGTGTCTTCACGGCCCTGCCCCCGCTGCCGGAGGACGCCGCGGCCCCGGACGGCCATGTGCTGATCGTGGGACGCAGCTGCCCCTGGGCCCACAGGGCCTGGCTGGTGTGGAGCCTGCGCGGCCTCGCCGGCAGCATCGCGCTGGAGGTGGTGGAACCTGACCCGGAAGCGGGGCGGTGGCGCTTCACCCGCCCGTTCCTGGGCTGCACCACCCTCCAGGAGCTCTACCGCGCCTGCGGAGCGCCCGCCGCCACCAGGGCCACGGTGCCGGTGCTGGTGTCGCGGCGGCGCCAGCGGGTGGTGGTGGGCGAGAGCGCCCGGCTGATCGAGCTGCTCAACCAGTGGCCCTCCGGCCAGGCCCTGGATCTCGACCCGGCCCCGCAGCGTGAGGCCACGGGGCGGTGGCGCGAGCGGCTGCAGCACAGTGTCAACGATGGGGTGTACCGCTGCGGTTTCGCCCGCACCCAGGCGGCCTACGACCGCGCCGAAGCCGCGCTGTTCGCCACCCTGGCGGAGGTGGAGGAGCAGCTGAGCACCAGGCCGGACCCCTGGCTGAGCGGACCGATGCTGAGCCTGGCGGACGTGCAGCTGTTTCCCACCCTGATCCGGCTGGAGCTGGTCTACGCGCCGCTGTTCGGCGTGAGCCGCCTGCCGCTGTGGCAACTGCCGGCCCTCTGGCGGTGGCGCTCCCGCTTCCATGCCCTGCCGGGAGTGGCGGACACCTGCGCCGCCGCTGCCTGGCGCCAGGACTACTTCGGCACCCTCTTCCCGCTCCATCCCTCCGGGATCGTTCCGGCCGGGCCCTGCCTGGCCACACTGGTGGCAGAGCCCCCTGCCGGGGGGCATACGCCGGGAGAGACGCCATGACGGAGCCAAGCAAGGATCCGGTGTTCGAAGGGATGTACGGGCCCTTCACCATCACCGACGACGACCGGCACGACGTGCGGGGGTACCGGCTCAGCCTGCTGCTGCTCGCCGTTGCCCAGCTCGCCCTGCTGGCCCAGTGGCGCTGGGGGGATCCGGGCTGGCTGTGGCCCTGGCTGCTGCCGATGGCGGCCGGCCTGGGCCTGGCCCTGCGCTGGATCCACATTTATCTGATCCCCCTGCACCGCAGCCTGCAGATCTTCTGGCTGCTGGGCTGCCTGGGCTTCCTGGCCCTGGCCCTGGCGGTGGGGCCCGGCGCCATGGGTACGGCCGTGGCGGAAAACGGGCGCTGGATCTGGGCGGTGGGTCCGTTCTTCGCGGCGCTGGCCGGGATCGGCTTCAAGGAGTTCTTCTGCTTCCGCCGCCCCGAAGCGATCGGGGTGACCCTGCTGCTGCCGCTGGCGCTGCTGGGGCATCTATGCGGCCTGCTCTCCCCTGAGGCCACCGGCACCCTGCTGGGCCTGGAGGCCCTGCTGCTGCTGGTGCTCTGCCTGCGCAAGTTCCCCATGCCCGCCGCCGCCGACGTGGGCGACAAGAGCGTGTTCGCCTACCTGAAAGACCAGCGCCACGGCCAGCGCCACGCTGCCGGCACGGGAGCCTGAGGTGAGCCTGATCAGCCTGATCGACGTCCGCAAGGACTTCGGCATCCGCACCCTGTTCGAGAACCTCACCCTCCACATCGGTGCGCGGGAGCGGCTCGGCCTGATCGGCCCCAACGGCGCCGGCAAGACCACCCTGCTGAAACTGCTCGCCGGCGTAGAGCCCCCCGGCGCGGGAGAACGGCGGGTGCTCCCCCAGGCCCGGATCGTGCTGGTGAGCCAGGACCCGGAGCTCGACCCCGATCGCACCGTGCTCGAGCAGGTGTTCGAGGGCAGCGGCGAGAAGATGGAGCTGCTGCGGCGCTACACCGCCGTGAGCGAGGCGCTGGCCCACAGCGATGGCGAGGCGGCCACGGCGCTGCTGGCCGAATTGAGCCAGCTCAACAGCCGCATGGAGCAGAGCCAGGCCTGGGGCCTGGAGCAGCAGGTGCGGGAGGTGCTGGACCGCCTGGGCGTGACCGAGGTGGGACGGCGGGTGGGCGAGCTCTCCGGGGGCTACCGCAAGCGCCTGGCCCTGGCCTCGGCCCTGGTGGCCGAACCGGACGTGCTGCTGCTGGACGAACCCACCAACCACCTCGATGCCGACTGCATCCAGTGGCTGCAGGGCTACCTGGGCCGCTTCCCCGGCGCCCTAGTGCTGATCACCCACGACCGCTACGTGCTGGATCAGGTGGCCGACCGGATCGTGGAGGTGGACCGGGGCGAGGCGCGCAGCTACGGCGGCAACTACGCCACCTACCTGGCCCGCAAGGCCGAGGACGAGGCCGCCGCGGCCGCCGGCGAGGCCCGGTTCCGGGGCGCACT
This sequence comes from Cyanobium sp. NIES-981, assembly GCF_900088535.1. NCBI lineage: Bacteria > Bacillati > Cyanobacteriota > Cyanophyceae > Synechococcales > Prochlorococcaceae > Cyanobium > Cyanobium sp. NIES-981. Next base: position 2,700,356 of record NZ_LT578417.1, read on the forward strand.
GCGGCGGGAGCTCGCCTGGCTGCGGCGCGGCCCCCAGGCCCGCAGCACCAAGCAGAAGGCCCGGATCCAGCGGATCGAGGCGATGCAGGAGGCGCCACGGCGCCAGCAGCGCGGCCAGCTCAGCCTGGCCAGCAACCAGCGCCGCATCGGCAAGCGGGCCATCAAGGCCGAAGACCTCAGCATCTGGGCCAGTGAGGCCGCCCGCGCGGCGGGTGCGGCGCCGCTGCTGCGGGAGTTCAGCTACGACTTCAGCCCGGAGGACCGGGTGGGGATCATCGGCCCCAATGGCGCGGGCAAATCCACCCTGCTCGATCTGATCGCGGGCCGCCGCCCCGTGCAGGCCGGACGGCTGGAGCTGGGCGCCACGGTGAAGCTGGCCTACTTCGACCAGCACAGCGACGTGCTGGCGGAGCAGCGCGATGCCGCAGGACGCGAGCGCAAGGTGATCGACGTGGTGACCGACGCGGCGACCAGCGTGGAGGTGGAGGGCATGCGGATGAGCGCCAGCCAGCTGCTGGAGCGCTTTCTGTTCCCGCCCGCCCAGCAGCGTCAGCCCGTGAGCCGGCTTTCCGGGGGGGAGCGGCGCAGGCTCCATCTCTGCCGCCTGCTGATCGAGGCTCCGAACGTGCTGCTGCTCGACGAACCCACCAACGACCTCGACGTGCAGACCCTGACGGTGCTGGAGGACTTCCTCGAGGACTTCCGCGGCTGCGTGGTGGTGGTCTCCCACGACCGCTACTTCCTCGACCGCTGCGTGGATCGTCTCTTCGCCTTCCAGGACGGCCGGCTGGAGCGGTTCGAGGGCAACTACAGCGCCTACCTGGAACGCCGGCAGCGGCAGCCCGAGCAGCGGGGCCAAGCCGATCAGCTCAGCTCCCCTGCCGCAGCAGTGGAGGACTGCGCCGACGGCAGGCCCCGGCGGCGCAGCTTCAAGGAAACCCGGGAACTCGGTGAGATCGATGCGAACCTGCCGCTGTGGGAGGCCCGCCGCGCCGAGCTGGAGCAGTGTCTGAGCCAGGGCGACCGGGACTACGCCAGCCTGGAGAGCCTCACCCGGGAGCTCTCAGAGCTGAGCGAGCGGATCGCCCACGCCGAGGAGCGCTGGCTGGAGCTCAGCGAGCTGGCGGGGTGAGGCGGCCGCGCTGCGGCGCCGGCGGTGGGGGTGGGGCATCTCGAGCACCTGTGAGCGGGGCGGCAGGCCGCAGCAGGGGCCTAGGGGGTCCGGCAGACGCCAGGGCTGGACGCGGGGCCGGGCCCCCTGGCTCTCGGCCACCGCCATGGCCGTGGGCTTGTAGTCGGGGTCGCTGCGACGGGCCTCCATGCGCTCGCCCATGCGCAGCAGATAGAGATCGCGGCTCCAGGCCACCTGGTTGTGCTCAAAGGCCTCACAGGCCGCCCGAAGGGAGGGGAAGCGCTGACTGACCAGGCCACTGGGGGCACATTGTTTCCAATCCAACACATCCTCAAAGCTGAGGCCGCTGCGCCATTGCCGCTGCTCGGAGAGGTAGCAGTGGTGCTCCGGGCCATTGATCCAGAACAGACGGCCGCTCTCATCCATGAAGTGCCGGTCCCGCCGCTTGCTGATGCGCGTCATGGGGGTGGGGCTCCGCGATGGGCTCCCCCTGCTGGTAGCTACGGCCGGCGGAATCAGCAGCCCACCACAGAGGAGCTGCAGCAGAGGCAGAAGGGGTTGCAGCACCCGTATGGTGGGCGTCAATGCGCTTCGGACCGACTCGGCCGGCATCTGCATGAACAACATCGACGAGCACATCCAGAAGGACAAGACCGAGATCGAAGCCGCGCGTGCTTCCGGCGACCTCGGCAAGGTGCGTCACCTCGAGGACGAGCTCAAGGGTCTTGAGGAGTACAAGGCCCACCACCCGGAAGACAGCCACGACCCCACGGCGCTCGAGGTGTACTGCGACCTCAACCCCGAAGCACCCGAGTGCCGCGTCTACGACGACTGAGCCTGAGCGACGGGCCCAGACCGCCCAAGCTCCGGTTGTCGCGTCAGCCCCGTGTCAGGACCCTGGCAGCCCCAGTGGCCTGAGGTCCTGAGGTTCACGCTCCAGAAGTCCACCGTGCTCCGTTTCCCCGGACCCGGCCTGCGGCGTGGCAGCCTCAAGCTGTTGCCACACCACGTTCAGCAGCTCGTCCAGGTGCCGGGAGGCCGCCGCCGAGATGGCCAGCACGGGGCGTTCGCGCTGGGGGGCCACTTCACCCGGTTTCCCACCCAGCCCGTCCGGGGCGTTCACGGCCGCCTGCACCGCCGTGAGGGCCTCGGCGAGGGTCCCGGGATTGAGCAGTTCGATCTTGTTCAGCACCACCAGCCTGGGGCGGCGTGCCAGGCCGTGGCCGTAGGCGACCAGCTCCCGTTCCACCACGGCAAGGTCATCCAGCAGTGAAGCGGAGGCCGCATCCAGCAGATGGATCAGCAGCCTGGTGCGTTCGATGTGCCTGAGGAAATCGTGGCCCAGGCCGGCGCCCTGAGCGGCCCCGGCGATCAGCCCCGGGATGTCGGCGAACACGGTGCCGTCCCCGCTGGGCCGGCGCACCACCCCCAGGTTCGGCACCAGCGTGGTGAAGGGGTAGTCGGCGATCTTGGGACGGGCGGCGGACAGCACCGAGATCAGCGTGCTCTTGCCGGCGTTGGGCAGGCCGATGATCCCCACCTCCGCCAGCAGCTTGAGCTCCAGCTGCAGCATCCACTCCTCACCCTCCTTCCCCTCGGTGAACTTCTCGGGCGCGCGGTTGCGGTTGCTGAGGTAATGGGCGTTGCCCAACCCGCCCCGCCCGCCGGCGGCCACCAGGAGCTCGTCCCCTGGAGCCGTGAGATCGCCGAGCAGGATGCCGGTGCGGGCATCCCGCACCTCGGTTCCGCAGGGAACCCGGATCACCAGATGCTCGCCGCTGGCACCCGTGCAGCGGTTGGGGCCGCCACGGCGTCCGTCCATGGCCTGGAACAGCCGCCTGTACTTGAAATCCAGCAGGGTCTGGAGGTTGGCGTCGGCCAGCAGCAGCACGTCGCCGCCGCGGCCGCCGTCGCCACCGGAGGGACCGCCGGCCGGAACGTACTTCTCGCGGCGGAAGGCCACGATGCCATCGCCACCGCGGCCGGCCTTGACGGCGATGCGGGCCTGATCAATGAACTGCATTGCCTCAAACCTAGGATTCCGGCCATCACCCGGCCCCATGGGAGCAGGTTTGGCGGAGGTTCGTTTCCAGGCGGTCAGCAAGACCTACCCGCCCCGGCGCGGCGGTGCCCCCGTGGAGGTGCTGCGACGGCTGGATCTGCACGTGCAGGACGGCGAGTTTCTCGTGCTGGTGGGGCCATCGGGCTGCGGCAAGAGCACCCTGCTGCGGCTGCTGGCCGGACTGGAGCAGCCCAGCGGCGGCGCCATCCTGGTGGGTGAGCGCGAGGTCACCCGGCTGCGGCCGGCCCAGCGGGATGTGGCGATGGTGTTCCAGAGCTATGCCCTCTATCCGCATCTCACCGTGGCGGGCAACCTCAGCTTCGGGCTGCGGCGCAGCCGGGCCCGCTCGCTTCGTGAGCAGGTGCAGGACGCCCTGCACCTGGCCAGCCGGCGCCTGCCGGCTCCCCTGCGGATCCCTTCGCGCCGGGAGGAGCGGATCGCCGCGCGGGTGCAGGAGGTGGCACGCAGCCTGGAGCTCGAGCCGCTGCTGCAGCGTCTCCCCAAGGAACTCTCCGGCGGCCAGAAGCAGCGGGTGGCCCTCGGCCGCGCCATTGCCCGCCAGCCGGCGGTGTTCCTGATGGATGAGCCGCTGAGCAACCTGGATGCCAAGTTGCGCGCCGGCACCCGCGCCCAGATCGTGGCCCTGCAGCGGCAGCTCGGCACCACCACCCTGTACGTGACCCACGATCAGGTGGAAGCCATGACCATGGGACATCGGATCGCGGTGCTCAACGACGGGCACCTGCAGCAGCTGGGCACACCGATGCAGCTGTACCAGTGGCCGGCCAACCTGTTCGTGGCCCAGTTCATCGGCAGTCCGCCCATGAATCTGCTGCCCGTGACCGTTGTGGGGCCAGGCCAGGTGCAGCTCGGAGGGCGGAAACTGCCGGTCGAGGGTCCCCTGGCGGAGCTCCTGGCCAGCCGGGCCGGCCAGACCCTCACCGCGGGCCTGCGGCCGGAGCATCTGTGGCTGGCCCCCGCCACCAACCGCAACCTGGCCGCCGAGGTGCAGAACGTGGAAGCCCTCGGCAATGAGCAGCTGCTCACCTGCCGGCTGGCGGAGCACAGTCACCTCGTGCAGGTGCGGGTCGGGCCGGAGGAGCAGCTCAGCCCGGGCCAGACCATCCACCTGGAACCGGATCCCGGCGGCTGGCGCTTCTTTGACGCGGAGGGTCAGGCTCTGCCGCCGCCGGAGCCGGTGTCCGGTGGTCCGCTGCTGCCGAGCTTCTAGCCGCAGGACCTCCGGACGGCGGGCAGGCGGAACCGGCGGCTCAGCGCAGATAGATCACGCTGCAGCCAGCGCCGCCATCCCCCTGGGCCGCATCGGCCACCCTCTCCACGTAGGGCACGGTGGTGAGCCACTGGCGCAGGCCCCGTTTCAGTTTGCCGGTGCCGATGCCGTGGATCACCCACAGGGGGCCGGTGGCGGTTCGCAGCTGCTCCTCCACCGCCGCCTCGGCCTCGTGCACCCGCAGGCCGCGCACATCCACGGTGTTGCGGTCGGTGCGCACATCCGGGCCGCGGCTGCCCAACCCCCGCGTGGCCCTGATCCGCACCTCGGGGGGAGGGGGCACCGGCTTCTCGCCCTGCAGACCCTCGATGCCCTCCAGCGGCACGGTGAGACGCATGACGCCGCAGCGCACCGTGAGTTCGCGGCCCCCCTCGGCCAGGGCCAGCACCTCGGCCGCCTTGCCCAGGGAGAGCACCCGTACCCGCTCCCCCACCGCAGGCATCCAGCCGCCGTGCTCGCGGCGCTCGGGGGCGGGGCGATGCTGCTGCTGGAGCTGCTTGAGACGCTGGCCGGCCTGGCGCGCCGTTTCGCCCAGATGACTGCTGCTGCCCGAGGGGCGCTCTCCCCCCTGGCGCAGCCGCCGGATGATGCGCCGCACCTCCTGCTGCCCCTGGCGGATGGAGCGCTCCAGCTCCCTGCGCCTCTGCTCCTGCAGCTCGGCGCTCTGCTGCTTCTGCTGGTGCCAGCGGGACAGCAGCTCCTCGTGCAGGAGCTCGGTGCGGGCGAGCAGGGCGGCGGCCTCCTCGGCGGCCTCCTGCTGGCGCTGCCGCTGACTCTCCAGCCCCACGATCACCTGGTTCACCTCCCCCTCCCCCCGGGGTTCGAGCTGGGCCTGGGCCTGCTCGAGCACCCCCGGGTCCAGGCCCAGGCGCTGGGCGATGGCCAGGGCATTGCTGCGGCCCGGGATGCCCCACTGCAGCCGGTAGGTGGGGGAGAGGGTCTCCCCATCGAAGGCCACCGAGGCATTCTCGAAGCGGGGATCGGCGTACTTGAGCGCCTTGAGTTCCCCGAAGTGGGTGGTGGCGATCGTGAGACGGGCGTGGTCGGCCAGATGGCGGAGCAGGGCCGTGGCCAGGGCTGAGCCCTCCACCGGATCGGTGCCTGCTCCCACCTCATCGAGCAGCACCAGGGTGCCCCCCTGCCGGGGCTCGGCCAGGGCCGCCAGGATCCTGGCGATGCGGCGGATGTGGCCGCTGAAGGTGGAGAGGTTCTGCTGCAGCGACTGCTCGTCGCCGATGTCGGCCAGCACTGCCCCGCACCACGGCAGCCGTGGCGTGCCGCGGCAGGGAAGGAACAGGCCGGCCCGGGCCATCAGGGCGGCCAGGCCGAGGCTCTTGAGGGTCACGGTCTTGCCGCCGGTGTTGGGGCCGGTGATGGCCACCACCCGCAGCTCGGGCCCCACGGCGATGCTCACGGGCACCACCGCATGGCCCTGGTCCCGGCGCTGCTGCCACAGAAGCAGCGGATGGCGCAGATCCTCCAGGGAGAACGGGGCGTGGGGGTCGGCCTCCAGCTCGGGGCGCACCGCCCCGAGCCAGGCGCCGTAGCGGGCCCGGGCCAGCGCCCCATCCAGCCGCACCAGCACGGCATGGAGCTGTTGCAGCGCCTCGGCCTCCGCTCCCACCAGGGCGCTCAGTTCCGCCAGCACGGCCTGCTCCAGATCCCGCTCGCGCCCCTCCAGGTCGCGCAGGCGGTTGCCGAGGCTGATCACGGCCTGGGGTTCGACGAACACGGTGCTGCCCGAGGCGGAGCTGTCGTGCACGAGCCCGGGGAGCTGGGCGGCGGCGCCGGCCTTCACCGCCAGCACGGGCCGGCCGTTGCGTTCGGCGATCACCGTGTCCTGCAACAGCGGGGCATGGCGGCGGAGCAGCTCCTGCAGCCGCTCGCGGCGCTCGGCGCGGAGCCCCTTGAGCTGGCGCCGCACCCCCTCCAGCGGGGCACTGGCCCGGTCCGCCACCCGGCCGCCCTCCTCCAGGGCGAAATGGAGGCGCTGCTCCAGCTCCGGCAGGGTGCGCAGGTCCGCCACCAGGGCCGAACACACCGGCCGCAGGGCGGGATCGTCGATGCGGCGGCGGAGGCGGCGGGCCGCGGCGAGGGTGGTGGCCAGCGCCAGCAGGGCCTCCCCGGCCGCCGTGCCGCCCTTGGCACAGAGCGCCACCACGGCCGTGATGTCCGCGACACCCTGAAAACTGAGGCCCCCCTCGAGCAGGCCATCGAGGGCCAGCATCTCGGTGGTTTCCGCCAGGAGTGCGCGGCTCTGCTCGAGGCTGCCGGGCAGGGGCAGCTCCCGGCACTGGCGCCGGCCGGCCTCAGTGCTGGCAAAGCCGGAGAGCTGTTCACTGAGCCTGGGCCACTCGAGCAGCTCCAGGGCTTCCTGCTCCACGCTCCTCACGGCGCTGGCGGGGCGAGGGGCGGGGGCGGGATGGGGGCCTGGCCCGCCACGTTGCTCGGGATGCCCGCAGGCGGCTCGAAGAGCATCTCGAGCCAGTTCCCCTCGGGATCGCGCAGGTAGAAGCTGGCGGTGCCGTCGCGATGGTCGTGCACCGGCCCACAGCTGTGGCCAGCCTCGGTGAGGGCGGCATGCACGGCATCCACCTCGGTCCGGTCCTGGAAGTGCAGCGCGAAGTGCGGCCCCGCCGCCGTGTAGCCGGGGCTGAGCAACGCCAGCCCCTCGCCGGTGTGGGGCCACTGCAGGTAGGCCCAGTCGTCGGCCTGCCAGGTGAGCCGCAGGCCGAGGGCGGCGTAGAAGGCGATGGCGCGCTCCATGTCCTGCACCCGCAGCGCCACATGGCCAAGCCGGTGGCCAGGGGCGGGGGAACGGGGAGCGGGGGAAGCGGCCATGGTGGAACAGTCGGCGCTGTGCATTCTCCCGGGAGCGCCGCCGCAGCGCGGGAGGCTCAGCCCTGGCGCAGCCAGGTGGCGGCGTCGCAGGCGTGGTAGGTGAGGATCAGATCGGCGCCGGCACGCTTGAAGCAGAGCAGGGTTTCCAGCACCACGGCCCGCTCGTCGATCCAGCCGCGCTCGGCCGCGGCCTTCACCATCGCGTACTCCCCGCTCACGTTGTAGGCCGCGATCGGCTGTTCGGTTTCGCCCCGCAGGCGGTGAATGATGTCGAGATAGGCCAGGCCCGGCTTCACCATCAGGATGTCGGCGCCCTCACCCTCATCGAGCTGGGCCTCCAACAGGGCTTCCCGGCCGTTGGCCGGATCCATCTGGTAAGTGCTCTTGTCCTTGGGGATGGGCTTGCCGCCGGCGGCACGGGGCGCCGAATCCAGCGCCTCGCGGAAGGGGCCGTAGTAGGCGGAGGCGTACTTGGCGGTGTAGCTGATGATCCCCACGTGCTCGAAACCCTCCTCGTCGAGGGCTTCGCGGATCGCACCCACCCGGCCGTCCATCATGTCGCTCGGGCCGATCAGGTCCGCGCCGGCGCGGGCCTGGGCCACCGCCTGGCGGCAGAGGATCGCCACGGTCTCGTCGTTGAGCACCACCCCGTCCTGGCTCACGATGCCGTCGTGACCATCGCAGGAGTAGGGGTCCAGGGCCACATCGGTCATGATCGCCATCCCCGGATGCACCTCCTTGATGCGGCGGATGGCCCGGGGGATCAGGCCGTGCTCGTTGAAGCACTCGGCACCGTCCTCCGTCTTGAGGCCGTCGGCCACCTTGGGGAAGAGCACCACGCAGCGGATGCCCAGCTCCCAGGCCCGACCCACTTCCTCCACCAGGCTCTCCAGGCTCCAGCGCCGGCAGCCGGGCATGGCGCCGATCGGTTCGTTGGTGGCACCCTCATGCACGAAGAGGGGATAGATGAAATCAGCCGCACTGAGCTGGTACTCCCGCACCATCGCCCGCAGGGCCGGCGTGCGGCGCAACCGGCGGGGGCGGTAGCTGAGCTCCATGGAAACCGTCGTGCTCGGGGGTGTGTCGCCCGGATCCTACGGAGCAACCCGGCGATGGTCGGGCGGCGGCGAGGCGTTCACAGACGGGCCGCCTGCACCCAGCCCGCCCGGGGATCGGCGCTGCGCACCTTGCGCAGCTGCTCGAGCAGGGACCGCTCCTCCGCGCTGAGGCTGTCGGGCATGCGCAGCACCGGGGTGAGCAGAAGATCGCCGCGGCCCTCCTTGAGTGGCCAGCCCTTGCCCTTGAGCCGCAGGCTGCGGCCCAGGGTCATGCCCGGGGGCACCTGCACCGTGGCCTCCCCATCGGGGGTGGCCACACGCACCTCACCGCCGAGGGCCAGCTCGTCGAGGCTGAGGGGCAGCTCGGCCCGGAGCTGATCGCCATCGAGCTTCCACACCGAATGGGCCTGGATCTGGAGATTGAGGTAGAGGTCGCCGCGCCGGCCGGTGCCGGGCTGCATGTTGCCTTTGCCCTTGAGCCGCAGCCGGCTGCCATGGCGCACCCCGGCAGGGATCCGCACCTTCACCCGCTCGTCGTTCACCGCCAGGGTGCGCTCACAGCCTCGGAAGGCCTCCGCCATCGCGAGGCTGATGCTGGCCTCCGCGTCCAGATTCGCCGGGGCGGAGCGTCCACCGCCGGGGAAGCCGCCACCGAAGCCGCTGGCCGCAAAGCCACCGGGGAAGCCGCTGCCGAAGCCGAAGCCACCGGGGGCCGAGGAGGCACCGCCGCCGCCGAAGCGGCCGAGCAGATCATTGATGAAGTCGTCGAAGTTGCCGTAGCGGCCGAAATCCACGTCCACGCCGCCCACCCCGCCGCCGGCCCCGGCCTGGCTCCAGTACTGGCCGAACTGCTCGTAGCGCCGGCGTTTGTCGGGATCGGAGAGCACTTCGTAGGCTTCGCTGATCTCCTTGAAGCGGGCCTCGGCGGCCTTGTCGCCGGGATTCACGTCCGGGTGGTACTGCCGCGCCAGCTTGCGGAAGGAACGTTTGATCGTGTCGGCGTCGGCCCCCCGGTCGACACCGAGAACCTTGAAGTAGTCGCGGTAGCCGTTGGCGGTCATCAACAGGCGCTCATCGGTGAGCAGGACGAAGGGGCGATGGGCAGAGGAGGCCCCGGATCCTGGCCAGTCTCTCAGCCACTGTCGGGTTGCGCAGGCCGGCCACGGGGCGGAAGGCCGAACGCCGCCGCGACCCCGGGCCAGGGCGGGCCAGCCGTCAAGCTGCCCTGCACAGCCCCCGGCCCTGCGTCCCGCCCCTAGGTTGCCCGCAGGCACGATGGCTGACTGAACGATGGGATCGCGGCGCTCTGCCTGGCTCACCCCCGTGGTGGTGGTGCTGCTGGGGATGATGGCCACGGCCAGTGCCGATGCCCGCGGCAGCAAGGCGCCGTCGCCACCGTCCACCTCACCCCACGTCGGCGAACCGCTCACCGACTCCAGCGAAGAGCAGCGCGCCCTCAGCGACCACCTCAGGGCCCGGGGCGCCATCTTCTACGGCGCCTGGTGGTGCCCCGCCTGCTTCCAGCAGAAGAACCTGTTCGGCAAGGAGGCTGGGAACAGCCTTCCCTACGTGGAGTGCGACAAGAGCGACCAAGGCCGCCAGCGCTGCATGGCGGCGGAGGTCCGCGCCTTCCCCACCTGGGATCTGAAGGGGAAACCGCGCCTGGAGGGGGTGCAGAACCTCGAGGAACTCAAGCGATGGAGCGACTTCCCCGGCACGGGACGGGCCCAGAGGCCTTGACCGGCACAGCAACCGCGATGGCTGTCACCACGATGTCCGCCAGAACGGGGCCAGCCCACCACAATTGGGCTGGCCAGACGTGCAGTGGAGGGTTGGAGATCATGGACTGTCTCGGCCGCCGGTCCCTCCCCTGGGCCCTGCTGCTGCTCGGCCCACTGCTTCAGTCGAGCCCGGGCAACGCCCAGATGCTGCTCGATCCCACCGCGGCTGCCTCCATGCAGGGCAGCGTGACCAGCATCAACGTGCCGGGGGCCAACGCCACCCTGAACAAGGTGCGTGAGAACACGGCAGCG